>CAXRCC010000001.1:0-10567 GCA_964228975.1 Paraneptunicella sp.
GGAACGTTAAGTCGATTTATGCATGTAATGGGTTGATAAAATCAGTCCTCTTAGCATTCTTGAGGAAGATAGGAAGATAGGAAGATAGGAAGATAGGAAGATAGGAAGATAGGAAGATAGGAAGATAGGAAGATGAGGATAAGAGGAGAAGTAAAAAACCGCCCAAGTGAAAATACAAGGACGGCTTTTTATAACACTCTAAATACGTTAACTAGACGCGCGAACGCTTCATTAGGTCGCACAATTATCGGGCATTACGCTGCTCACCCCATTGTTTGATAACACTTCTTTCAGCGTCAGTCATTTGCGACTTGTTTAAGAAAGGCATATCTTTCGTTACTGCCGTTCTACGTACAATTTTGGGTGCCCATTGTTCAATTTGCGCCCAGGTATCAAGCTTCACCCCTAAAGGAGCCACTTTAAAAATATCGTCCGTCGGCGTTTCAGAATGACAAGCGACGCAATGTTGCTGCACAAGGGTTTGTACTTCTTTTTGCGTGACAATAACCTCATTAATTTGGCTAACCTCACTTTGTGTGCTGGTTTCAGCTGGCCAAGATACCCATAACGCAATAGCCCAAAATCCAACGAAGCCAGAAACCAAAATAAGCGGTTGTTTCACGCCTTGGTGCTTCAAATTGAAATAGTGCCTTACCCAAGCAAGCACAACACTCATTAACACGAGTACTAACCAGTTTTGTGGGTGTTGATAAGTCATTGGGTAATGATTGCTGATCATAATAAACAGCAGTGGTAGCGTTAAATAATTATTGTGTACGGAGCGCAGCTTTGCACCTTCGCCCCAAGCAGGATCGATGTCTTGCTTATTGGCAACCGCCGCCACCATTTTTCGTTGGCCAGGCATAATATTAAGGAACACATTACCTGCCATAATGGTACCAATTAAGGCCCCTACGTGAATATAAGCGCCTCTTGCACTGAAGATTTCGGTAGCAAGCCAAGCGGCAAATGTTAAAAAACTCACCAAGAAAATGGCAAAAACAATAGCTGATTTTGCTAATGGGCTGCGACAAGCAGCTTCATAAACCGCAAGCCCACCAAAAATATACAGCACGCCATAAGTTACTGCTTCAGCGGGAGATAACGCCATGACGCTTGGATCGATTAGATACGCAGAGGCACCAAGATAATAAATAAGCGACAGCAGCAAGATACCGCTAAGCCAAGTAGAGTAAGCTTCCCATTTAAACCAATGTAATGGTTCGGGCATGGTTTCAGGGCCATATTTATATTTGGCGACCTCATAAAAGCCACCACCATGAACCGCCCATAAATCGCCCTTAATGCCTTTATCCTGTTTCCATTTTGGTGGCGTTTTTAAATTGTTATCCAACCAGATAAAATAGAAAGAGGCCCCAATCCAGGCAACGCCAGCAACGACGTGAAACCATCTTACTGCAAGTGTAATCCAATCAAGCCAAGGCATTATTTATCTCCTAGGTTTGGACGTTGATAAACTGGTGAACCCGCAATCCAAGTGCCCGCAATAGTGCGCTCATCACTCAACATGCTTAACGCGAAAAGGGTATCATCCGGTGTATTGGCACGAGAGGTCATTCTGAGCGTTGAAAGCGCATTAAAATGCGGATCCAGCAATGTGAAATCGGCATGCGTGCCCGGGTTCAAATTACCGATAGAATGATCCAAGGACAATGCGTGAGCCGAGCCCTGCGTCATCATGTACAGCCCTTTAAATGGATGGAGTTTAATGTGTTGTAGCTGACACACTTTGTAGGCTTCACCTTGTGTACGTAACATGCTGAAACTGTCACCGGCACCCACATCAGAAGCTAAAGTAACGGGCACCTTATATTCTTCAGCCTTGGCAATTTCAAACAACCCGCTACCTAAAAACAGGTTTGAACGTGGACAGAATGCGATTATTGATTGAAGCTCTCCGAGGCGCTCCCAAGTGTGGTCTTCCAAATGAATACAATGACCAAAGACGGTTCTTTCATTAACCAAGCCAAATTGCTCATACACATGCAAATAATCAATGCATTCTGGGTAGAGGCTCTTTACCCACTCGATTTCGTCTTTATTTTCACTAAGGTGAGTTTGAATGAAAACGTCGCTGTGATCGTTGACGATATCACCTAATCGCTGCAATTGTTCAACCGTGCTGGTTGGTGCAAACCGTGGCGTAATTGCGTACTTAAGTCGACCGTGATTGTGCCATTTATCGATCAATTCTCGCGTTTCAGTATCGGCTTGTTCAGCGGTATCTTGCAACCAATCTGGACAATGCCTGTCCATGCAGGTTTTGCCAGTAATCATCAACATATTTTTGCTCAGGGCCTTTTCAAATAAGGCTTCTGCTGAGCATTTATGTACAGTGGAATAGGCAAGGGCGGTTGTTGTACCGTTGCTCCACAATTGATTCAAAAATTTATCCGCAATGAAGCGCGCATATTCAGGTTGTTCAAATTTACGCTCCGTTGGAAACGTATAGTTTTCCAGCCATTCTAAAAGCTGTTCACCATAACTGGCGATCATTTCCGTTTGAGGAAAGTGCAAATGTGTGTCGATAAAACCCGGCACCAACAACTTGCCAGATTCATCGATTACCTGAATATTAGGAAAGTGAGGCAAAATAGCGTTTTCGTGTCCAACGGCTTTGATTTTATCGTTTTCTATTACCAAAATGCCGTTTTCAAAGTATTCATAATTTTCTTCTGGCATAAGCGTGGTTTTGGGAAAATGCAGAATATTCGCCTTGATAGCGTAAAGCATGATTGTTCTAACTCCCGCGATAACTACTAAAACCAAACGGCGACACTAATAACGGCACGTGGTAGTGACCACCGTCTTGCGCCATTTCAAAATGAATATCAACAAAGGGATAAAACGATTTGCCGTGATGAGCTTTAAGATAATCTGCTGTTTCAAAGCGCAAACAGTAAACTCCAGCGGTAAACGTGATGTCACCCCAAGCTTTACAACGACCATCATCATCCGTTGCGGCCGTCACTTGTTCACCCGATGGCGTCGTTAATGTGATAGTCATATCCTTAGCAGGCGCACCTAAGGTGGTATCTAATACGTGGCTGGAAAGGGTAATCATAAATTTTTCTCCAATCGAATAAGGGTGATTTGGATTTGTTGCTCAGCAGCAATACGAATTTCTTGGTCACGGGTGTGATGAATACGTTCTTCAAGCGCGTTAAGCATAATGTCGGCGCTTAAACCTGTGGCACAAATAATAAAAATGAAGCCATTTTTTGCTAAGTAGGCGTGATTCAATTCATTTAGCCGCTGTAAAACGGCTTCGTCAGCTTCACTTGCGCCGGATTGTTCATGAGATGCCATGCTCTGCGTGTGGGCAAATTTTGCTTTTAATGAGTTTACGTCGCCAATCATGGGATGGGCTTCAAATGCTTCTAGAAAATCGGCTTCTTGCATATCGTTCCAATGCGTTTTGGCCGCCGTTTTCATTTCATCTAAAGAAGCAAATGGGCGACTTTGTACCATACGCTGTCGCCAATTTGTTGCTGCACAGCATTGTTCAAACCACGCATCGGCGTCTTGGTTTGAAAAAGCGTTAAGTTTATCTAATGTCATCATGATTTAATCTGATCAGTCATTTGTTTCGACGCATCCCAAAGTACTTTTTGAGATGCTTTGTTTTGAGAGGGGTTTGGTGCATTTTGATGCAGCATTTGCGTCAATTGAGCAGCAATGGAAATGGCGACCTCAATCGGGCGTTTGCCGGGAATACGCAAGTCGCCAACCGGGGAAGTCAATTTCGCAATCTGGGACTCACTTAGCCCTCGCTGCTGAAGGCGTTTTACAAACCGACGCGCTTTCGTATCCGAGCCAATCATGCCCACAAAATCAAAGCAATGAAAACTCAGCGCTTTGTGCACTAAGTCAAAATCTAATTGATGATTGTGGGTCATCACTAAAACCCATGTTTTTTCAGGTAAGTGACGCAACTCATACACAGGCTCATCGGTAAGCTCCATGCGAACGGATGGCGCAGCTAACTCAGGGAAGAGTCCCTCACGGTTATCAATCCAGTGAATTTGCAAGGGCAGTTGCGCCAAAATGGGCACCAGTGATTTAGCAACGTGACCTGCACCAAAAATGGCTAAATGTTGGCTGTGTTGCGTGATCACTTCATACAAAACATGAACCGCACCGCCACAACATTGTCCCAGTTTGCTATCGAAAGGAAGGTTGTCAATAATTTGCGTCGATTCTCCCTTTAATAAATGCGCTCTGGCGTTACGCGTAACGCTATGCTCAAGGTGTCCACCACCAATAGTGTCATAGCATGCATCGTCAGTAATAACCATTTTTGTGCCACTGTCCCGTGGTGCTGAACCTGTGGTGCTGAGCACGGTGACTAACACATAACTTTTGCCAGAATGTTGGCAAAACTGCACCGCATCAAACCACGTTGAGGGATTCATTAGTGTCCCCCTTGGGAATGCGCTTCTTGCATGACTTGTGCTACCGCTTTTAACACGGATTCCGGTGTTGCAGGTGTGTGTAAATCTGGGTCAACCTGATACTGAGCCAAGCTACTAATGGCGTCTTTCAGTGCGCTCCAAACACTCATAGCTAGCATGAAAGGTGGTTCGCCTACCGCCTTAGAATGATAAATGGTGGCCTCTGGGTTTGCTTGGTCAAACAGTGAAACATTGAATGTTTCTGGTAAGTCGCCAATGGAAGGGATTTTATAAGTGGCTGGGCCTTGGCTTAACAGTTTACCTTGCTCATTCCACACCAGCTCTTCATTTGTTAACCAACCCATTCCTTGAATGAATCCGCCTTCAATTTGGCCAATATCCAATGACGGATTAATGCTGTTTCCCACATCGTGAATGATATCGACACGGTTTACTTTGTGTTCGCCCGTTAAGGTATCCAGAGTCACTTCAGAAACTGCTGCGCCGTTGGCGAAGTAAAAGAAAGGACGGCCTTTGCCTGTTTCTCTATCGTAATGAATTTTCGGGGTGCGATAGAAGCCGCTAGCGGAAAGTTGTATGCGCTCAAGATAAGCTTGCTGAACCAATTCAACAAAGTCAATTTCACCCGAAATTTGAGAGTTTGATGGCGTGTGTGCCGTATCTTTCGATGAAGTGGCCACAGCGCTGGTATAGCGCACTTTACCATCGATAAATTGTGTTTCGACGGCCTCAGTTTGTTTGAGTTTAGCGACAAATTCAGACAGCCTTTCTTTTAACATTAAGCAGGCATTTTGCACGGCCTTTCCGTTAAGGTCTGTGCCGCTAGATGCCGCCGTTGGCGAAGTGTTGGGGACTTTGTCTGTGCGCGTAGCCGTTACCTCAACATGACTCAGCGGTAAACCAAATTCATGAGCAGCAATTTGCTGGATTTTGGTATGAAGACCTTGTCCCATTTCGGTGCCGCCGTGGTTAACCTGAACACTGCCATCGGTGTAAATGTGTACCAAAGCGCCAGCTTGATTTAAGAACTTGGCGGTGAACGAAATGCCGAACTTCACTGGCGTTAACGCGAGGCCTTTTTTGATGTATGGGCTTTTCGCATTGAACGCATCAATGGTTTTTCGGCGGGCCCAATATTCAGATTCATCTTCCAATTGTTGCATAAGTTGGGGCAGGGAGAAGTGTTCAACTTCCATACCGTATTGCGTGTGATCGCGGCCAACGCGATAGAAATTACGTTTACGTACTGTTAACGGATCTTCGCCAATGGCACGTGCGATGCGATCAATAATGGCTTCGCCCATAATCATGCCTTGAGGACCACCGAATCCACGAAAGGCGGTATGAGAAACTTGGTTTGTTCTGCAGCGATGGCCTTCAACTAAGCAATCGCCAAGGTGATACGCATTATCACAATGGAACATGGCGCGATCGACGATGGCATCCGATAAATCTGGGGAATGGCCGCAATTGCCGTTAATTTCGATTTTACTGCCTTGAATCACGCCATTTTGATCGAAGCCTACTTGATAGTGGTTGGAGAAAGGGTGCCGCTTTCCTGTAACTTGCATATCTTGTGCACGAGGCAAACGTAATTTTACTGCACAGTGGTTTCGTGTCGCTAATACAGATGCTAAACATGCCCATTGCGCGGCTTGTGTTTCTTTTCCACCAAATGCACCACCCATACGGCGGATTTCAACCGTGACTTTGTGCAAGCGTAAATCCAATACTTCGGCAATTAATTTTTGCACTTCACTGGGGTGCTGCGTAGAGCTGTAAACCACAATGCCATCGTTATCTGCTGGAATAGCTAACGCGGCTTGTCCTTCAAGGTAAAAGTGTTCCTGTCCGCCAATGTGCAAGGTACCTTGAACGGTTAATGGGCTATTTTCCAGTGCCGCTGTATGGTCGCCGCGTTGCATTGTGTGCATCGGCCTAACAAACTCATTCTGCTGATGGGACGCTTCAACCGTCAGCGTTGGCGCTTCTTCTTCTACTTCAATGTCGGCTAATAGTGCTGCTTGGCGAGCTTCTCGCACTGAATTAGCCAATACCGCAAATATCGCTTGCCCATAAAACACGATTTCGCCATCGGCAAGAATAGGGTCGCCTTTAAATACCGGGCCAATATCTTTTTCACCGGGAATATCGTTAATGGTGATAACGTCAATGACGCCGGGGGCGCGTCTAACGGCATCTAAATCTAAGCGAGTCAATTTGCCTTTGGCGTGTTGACTAATGCCAATAGCAGCGTGTTTGGTATGGCTTGGCTCTGGTAGGTCATCGATATAAGACGCAGATCCTGTGACGTGTTGAATTGCACTTTCATGCGCAATACTCAACTTATCTTTAGGTGTATTGCCAGTATCAACGGGTTGAGGTGTGATGAGCTTTCGCATTAGCTTACCCTCACTGAAATAGATTTATCATTGGTTTCGAGCCAGAAGCGATGCCACAAGTTGACTAACAATGTTTTACGATAGTCTGCACTGGCGCGTACGTCGGTAATAGGGTTAAACGCCGACTCGATGATAGCCTTGCCCTTTGCATACGTTTCTTTGCTTGCCCATTCAAGCCCGTGTAAGGCGGTATCGAGCTTTTTGAGTGTGGCTGGCGTTGCGGCAACACCGCCAAATCCTGTCTCTAAAGTGCGCACTTTGCCTTCTTCTATTTGAAGGTGGTACACCGCACATACTGTTGAAATGTCATCTTCAAATCGCTTACTGACTTTATACGCTCGCAATGTGCTATTTTCGGTGCGGTAGGGAATATAAATGGCGTCTATCCATTCATCGTCATGCATTTGTGTTTGACGATAGCCAGTAAAAAACTGATTGGCGGGAATGCGGCGTTGCGCTTGACCGTTATCCACGATGATATCGGCATTTAATGCAATTAACAGCGGCGGCGTATCGCCAATAGGGCTCGCATTGGCAACGTTGCCACCCATCGTGCCTTGGTTACGCACTGGCATCGACCCTAAACGTGTAATGAGCTCTTCAACTTCAGGAAAATGCTTCAATAACGTCGGCAGCATTTTTTGATAGGTCACACCCGCGCCAATGGTTATTCCATTTTCGTCTTCTGTTAAACGGCTTAATTCTTTTACGCGACCTAGGTAAATGACACCTTCAAAATCTTTATAAAGCTGGGTAGATTCCAAGGCGATGTCCGTCCCTCCTGCCACTAATCTTGCATTAGGGTGGGCTTGTTTCGCTTGGGCTAGTTGCGCGCTGGAATCGGGAATATACACTCCGGTCACTTCGGCTTGAGCAGGTATGTTTTGTAAAGCGCTGATAGTTGATGCTTTTTTCTGTGCGAACTGATCGGGTTGGTAAGCGTTACATGAAGCAAGTGCAGCATCAACAATGGGGCGATATCCGGTACAACGACACAAATTTCCGGATAAAACATGTTCAATTTGGTGGCGATTTATTTTTTCTTGCTTTTGATACTGTGCAAACAATGACATCACAAAACCTGGCGTACAAAACCCGCATTGGGAACCGTGGTGATCCACCATTGCTTGTTGAACCGGGTGCAGTTGCTTGCCTTGTGCTAAGTGCTCAACCGTGATGAGCTGTTTACCATGCAGTGCGGCAACAAAAGTAATGCAAGTATTCACACTTTTATATTCTAGTGCTTTTGAACTAGGGTTATACTCGGCAATAACGGCCGTGCAGGCTCCGCAATCACCAGAGGCACAACCTTCTTTTGTGCCCGTTAAATGGGCATGTTCTCTTAAGTATTCCAACACCGTTAGGTTAGGGCGTACATGCTCAAGAGTAATAAGTGTGTCGTTTAATAAGAAATTAATCATAAGACTGAGCGCTTCATGAATGATGTAATTTAAAAGTTGACCAGCTGGTCAATATATTTATATTTACGTTTTTTAGCAAGTGATTCACTTTTATATTTTCGAACAAAGGTGAGTCTGCAAACAAGTCTGGTTACAATAACCGAGAATGAACAGAATTCGGGTGAATTAAAAATGAGTAGTTCCGAAATAAGAACAGCAAATTGCGAGAAAATACTCCAATCGGCAACCAAAATGTTTGCGCAAGTCGGTTTTGCCGGTACGCGTGTGCAAAGTATTGCGGATGACTGCGGCTTACCTAAAGCCAACGTTTTGTATTATTTCAAAAGCAAAGAGGCTTTGTATCAAGCAGTATTAAATCAAATCCTAACGCTTTGGAACTCTGTTTTCGATAAAGCCGATACCCATGATGACCCGGCGCAAGTGTTAAGCGATTACATCAAAGAAAAAATGCAGCTTTCTTTAGAACGCCCCGAAGCATCACGCGTGTTCGCGCTTGAAATTATCAGCGGTGCTGAGAAACTTCCTTTTCTCAGCAATGAGCTGGCGCAATGGTTTGAGTCGCGCACAGCAGTTATTCAATCATGGATTGATCAAGGCAAGATGCAGCCCGTTAACCCTAAGTTTTTACTGTTTCAAATTTGGGCATCAACACAGCATTACGCCGATTTTGGCGCACAGATCGCTGGTTTGAATCGTGGTGAACTGAGCGAATCGGATTATCAACAAGCGACCGAATATTTAATTAAAAGTATTTTGGGTGGCTGCGGTTTAACGCCTCCCCTTGACTAATTTCGACTAATTCAGGTCTTTCCATGAGCTGTTAAATTAACTGGCAGCTCTTATGCTCCTGCTAATTTTTAAAGGAACCTCATGCAAAACACCTACCCAAGAGACCTTATCGGTTACGGACAAACACCGCCTCATGCACAATGGCCCAATAACGCTAAAATAGCCATTAACTTCGTACTCAATTACGAAGAAGGTGGCGAAAATTGCGTACTTCACGGCGATTCTCATTCCGAAATTTTCTTGTCAGAAATTATTGGTGCGCAAGCGTATCCTGACCGTCATCTAAGTATGGAGTCGATTTACGAATATGGTTCCAGAGCAGGTTTTTGGCGTTTACATCGGTTGTTTGAAAAACATAACCTTCCGGTCACGGTGTTTGGGGTAACAATGGCGATGCAACGTCACCCTGATGCGGTTGCCGCTATGCTTGAAGCCAATTGGGAAATTGCCAGCCATGCGATGCGCTGGATCCACTTTCAAGATATGAAAGAAGAAGAAGAGCGCAAAATGATCGACGCCAGTATTCAACTTCATGAATCATTAACGGGCAGTAAACCCGCAGGTTGGTACACAGGCAGAACAAGCCCGAACACGTTGAAACTCATCGCTGAGCGAGACGACATTTTGTATTGTGCTGATTCTTACGCCGATGACTTACCTTACTATGATATGCATTACAGCAAACCCTTGCTCATTGTGCCTTACACCTTAGATAGCAACGATATGCGTTTTGGCACAAATCAGGGTTTTAATACAGGTGAGCATTTTTTCACCTATTTAAAAGATGCGTTTGACGTCTTGTATGAAGAAGGGGATAGCAGCCCTAAAATGTTATCGATAGGACTTCATAACCGCATTATTGGTCGCCCGGGCCGATTTGCCGGGCTTAAGCGCTTTGTTGAGTACATTCAACAGCACGAAGGCGTGTGGGTCACCACGCGAGAAAACATTGCGAAACATTGGCTAGCAACGCATCCGCTTTAGTGTGTAAATGTACTCTATCTGGATCATATTTTGCTCTAACATCTTTATTGGTGGCAATGTAGAATTCTGCTTTTAACTAAAAGGTAAAGGAAATATGTTTAAGTTAAGCGCTAAAAAACTGAGTGTGGCGTCTTTATTATTGGTGTTATCTACGTCGACGCACATTTATGCTAATGGTTCAGAGGACACTCCTCACATCCCTAATGATGAAATTGAACGAATCGACGTCAACGATAACGGTTTCGGTGGTATTGGAGGCCTAGGTGGACAAGGTTCGGGCGGTACTGGCGGTGCATCGACAGGAAGTGGCAGTTCAGGTTCAGGAGGACAAGGAGTGGGTAGTGGGAATGGTGGTGGAACAAGCACTGAAGAACAAAAAGCTAGAGAGTATAGCGAATGTATACGCAGGGCCGAAGCGGGTAGGCAGCCTTGTTTGAACACCTACAATACTACTATAAATCACCTACATACTGCATGTATTACGGGAGCTGGGTACATATCTGTATTTGGAAGCACCTTGCTTACTCCAAAGGGA
>CAXRCC010000002.1:0-3634 GCA_964228975.1 Paraneptunicella sp.
GCACAATGAAGGCGGTAAGCTTGGCGCAAGGCGAGTAACTAATTTGATGTCTTTGATGTCGGCGTTACTTTGGCATAACTCAAACACTTGCTCCACCAGCTGATCGGGGCAAAAATCGATGTTTTCGATGTGTACTTTGCCAGCGGCAAGCTTTGAGAAGTCGAGAATATCGTTAATAATGCCGATTAAGGTTTGCCCAGAGAGGAATATCTTCTGCAAGTACTGCTGAATTTGGTCTTGATTTTTAGATTGCTGCGCCACTTGCACCAAGCCAAGAATACCGTTGATTGGCGTGCGAATTTCGTGAGACATATTCGCTAAAAATGCCGATTTCAAATCGGCGATGTCTTCCGCTTTTTGTTTCGATCGGACTATGCTTTCTAAGCTGTCTTTTTCAATTTTCGCCATTTGGCGTAACGAGCTCGACACCACTTCAAACTCATCGCGGCTGCCTTCTGGCAAATCCTGATACGGCTGCCCGGTTTTTTTACTGCGAATACTGTTAATTAGCTTTTCTAAGGGCTTGAGCATCACCTGACGAAACAGTAAATACCCCATAATCGCCATGCCAATACTGCCAATGGCAAGGTAGAGAAAGTGAACATAGCGCGCTTCTTCAATCGCTTGATTGACCGAGTCTCCACTCCATTTTGTTAGCATCAAATAGGTATGGATTTTCTTCTCACCCAAAGGAATGGTGCGAATGTTATAGCTAAACCAAAAGTCATTGTTGCCAAGGTGCAAAAACTGCCACTTCGAGGTGTTCATGGCGTATTGCACACGCAGTTTTAAATCGTTGGGAAGGTCTTCAATGTTCTTGCGATATTTAAAGCTACTGGACGCAATAATTTGCTCTCGGCGCTTATCGATAAATATAACGAAATCAACGTCTTCGGAGCTGGCAAGGCTCGTGGCAACCCGCACGAAATTGGTGTCTCTTAAATCGGCTTCTAGCGCGAGCACTGCCGCGTCAGCCATATCGAGTGCACGACTTTTTGCTTTGTCTAATAAGATTTTTTGTGTGGAAGAGCTAATGAGGTAATACTGAGCAAAGAAGAATGCTACGAATACTATCCCCATCGGAATCAAAACCTTAGTGGATATGGACCACTTCATGCTCTTACTCTCTTTTATTATTTTTTCGGCAGCGTTCAAGCGCAACCTCTCCCTTAAGAACAGGCTTCAAACAATAACGTAAATATTGATTATTGGAACTTAGATGAAAGTCGAATGGCTGAATAATATCAATACCTTCCATTCGCGCCTATGGAAAGTATATAACCTATTTTTCAACCTTGCCAAAACGGATCAGCTGAAGATCGCGAATACATGCACTGGCTTTCATTTCGTTGACTTCGCATGCGGTTAATAACAGGTCTTTTATCTTTTCAGGGGATTCAAACATGTACGATTGTTCTTTCCAGTTCAAAAGCTGTATTCCTTGAGAGTTTATTTCTGCATCGGGAATCGTCGTCCCTAATTGTTCAGCCAAAAAGCGTAAATACGCTGCGGGCTCTTGTTTAATTTGCTTGATGACGGCTTCCCACAGTGCGCGAATAGCCGCGGATTTCTTGCCTGTACGATCCCCTTTCATCACTAAACAATCAACAATACGGTTTGGGATCACTTTACTACTAAAAATCGTGTGTAAATTATCATCTTCCAACAGGGTTAACGAGATAGGAGGATACGTAACAAAGGCATCTAAATCGTTACGCTCGAACATTTCATGGACTTCAAGTGGCTTCGTTTCGACATGCTGCACATCACTGATATTCATGCCAGCCCAGTTGAGTGCACTCATTGCCACAAAATGGCTTATTTCATTGCGCTGAAAGCCTAAGCGACGCCCTTTCAACGCTTGTAAATTGGCAATAGATTTTTTCGATACAATGACATCGCCACCGTTGGAAAAGTTGGTAAACAACGTCAACTCCACAGGCATGGACAAGATTTGGTTAATTTGCGTTAACCCTTGAATGGATGCAGCGAAGCCATCGATGTGATTTTTAACGATGGAGCGGCGAAAATCGTTTGAGGACAAGCTTTCGATAATGTGGAGGTCGATGCCAAGCTGCTCGTCTAAACGAATTTCTTCCGCATAATAAAGTGGGTAATATCCCAACCACGGGGTGGTGGCAATAATGATCTTTTCTCTGCTTTGCTCGCCAGTACAGCCAAATAAGATCGTCAGCAGAAAGGTTAAAATCAGTACTCTTACAGATTTCTTCACTGCTCACCTCACCCATTGATGGTTGAAAGTTAAGTTACATCAAGCGCCTATTCCACTAAAACACAGGTATTTGATATCGACATAATCATCTAGGCCATATTTCGACCCTTCACGCCCCATTCCAGAGTGTTTTACCCCACCAAATGGCGCAGCCACATTCGACACAATACCTTCGTTAATCCCTACCATACCAAACTCTAACTGTTCTGCCACGCGCCAAACGCGACCAATATCTCTGGCATAAAAATAAGCGGCTAATCCGTACTCGGTATCGTTAGCAATGCGAATGGCTTCTTCTTCGCTCTCAAAACTAATGATAGGCGCGACCGGACCAAAAATCTCATCAGCGGCTATTGGCATCGCATTTTTCACATCGGAAACCACCGTCACCGGGTAAAATTGCCCGTCCTGTGGCTTTTCCCCTCCCGTTAACAGCGTTGCCCCTTGCGCCAAAGATCGTTGCACCCTGTCGTGAACTTTATCTAGCGCGTGCTGATTGATGAGCGGGCCGACCGACACACTTTCATCTAACCCGTTTCCGGCTTTTAGTTGCGACACGGCGGCTAGGAACTTCTCTTCAAACTCCGCTTTAATACTCGATTGCACAAGAATGCGATTGGCACACACGCAAGTTTGCCCCGCATTTCGGAACTTACAGACTATTGCACCTGCAACGGCAGCGTCTAAATCGGCATCTTCAAACACGATAAAAGGGGCATTGCCACCTAACTCTAGCGACACTTTTTTTAAGTGCGGAGCACACTGCGACGCCAGTGTTTTGCCCGTAGCCGTTGACCCTGTGAAAGTGAATTTAGCCACATCAGGGTGCTGCGTTAATACTTCTCCGATGCCTTGTGAGTCGGTGCCGACAACCACATTGAATACCCCTTTGGGAATACCGGCTTGCTGCGCCAATTGTGCAATAGCCAGTGCCGATAACGGTGTTTCTGGCGCTGGCTTAACCACAAAAGTACAGCCCGCTGCCAAGGCTGCTGCGGCTTTACGGGTAATCATGGCATTGGGGAAATTCCATGGGGTAATAGCGGTAACAACACCAACTGGCTGCTTGATAACCACAATCCGTTTATCGCTGCTCGGCGCAGGGATGATATCGCCATACAAGCGTTTGCCTTCTTCTGCAAACCATTCGATAAACGCCGCGCCGTAGGCGACTTCGCCTTCTGCCTCGCTAACGGGTTTACCTTGTTCAAGCGTTAGCAAGCGACCTAAGTCGGCTTTATGCTGCATCATTAAATCAAACCAGCGTCGCAATACAGTGGCTCTTTCGTTGGCCGATTGCCCAGCCCATGCTTTTAGTGCTCGTTTTGCAGCAAGAACGGCATGGGTCGCTACCTCAGCGCTCGCATCGCTTACATGGCACAAAAGCGCGTCATCGTAGGG
>CAXRCC010000003.1:0-2432 GCA_964228975.1 Paraneptunicella sp.
ATTGAAATATCGAATGTACCACCACCAAGGTCATATACCGCAACAACGTTATCGCCTTTCTTCTTGTCCATGCCATAAGCAAGGGCAGCAGCCGTTGGCTCGTTGATGATACGTTTTACTTCTAGGCCAGCAATGCGACCTGCGTCTTTCGTTGCTTGACGCTGAGAATCATTGAAGTAAGCAGGTACTGTAATTACCGCTTCTGTCACTTCTTCGCCTAAGTAATCTTCGGCGGTCTTCTTCATCTTTTTAAGCACTTCAGCAGAAACTTGAGGTGGCGCCATCTTTTCGCCTTTTGCCTCAACCCATGCATCGCCATTGTCTGCTTTTGCGATAGCGAAAGGCATGATGTCGATGTCGCGCTGAACTTCTTTGTCTTCAAAACGACGACCAATCAAACGCTTGATCGCATAAAGTGTATTTTTCGGGTTTGTGACTGCTTGGCGCTTAGCAGGCTGACCTACTAGCGTTTCACCGTCATCCGTATAAGCAATGATTGAAGGGGTTGTACGATCGCCTTCTGCGTTTTCAATAACTTTAGATGCTTCGCCATCTAACACAGCAACACAAGAGTTAGTGGTGCCTAAGTCAATACCAATGATTCTTCCCATCAGATTTCTCCAACTACAAATTCTTTAAAACTGCACTTTTAGTGGGGTTTATTAAAACTTTTTCAATATTTAAAACTGAAAAAAAAAGCTAAACCCGATTGTTAAACTTCTACATCAACCTTGTTTTCAGGCGATTTGGATACCATCACCATCGCAGGACGTAACAAACGACCATTAATGACATACCCTTTTTGCATCACTGCCATCACTGTATTTGGCGCAAAGTCTGCAGATTCTTGCATCGACATTGCTTGATGATGTTCTGGGTTAAATGGTTGACCTTGCGGATCAATAGGTGTGATTCCAAATTTTTCAACAGTACTTAGGAAAGATTTGTGTGTGATCTCGACACCTTCCATCGCCGCTTTTAATGCTTCGTTTTCAGGATCAACAGACTGCAAAGCACGTTCAAGGTTATCCGCAACATTCAATAACTCACCGGCAAAACCTTCAAGCGCAAACTTACGCGCTTTCTCAACTTCACCAGAAGCACGACGACGCGCATTTTCTGCTTCTGCCTTTGCACGAAGTACCGACTCTTTCTGCTCGTTGATTGTCGCTTCTGCCTTCGCTAGAGCGGCTTCAAGCTCTTGAATTCTTGCTTCATCAACAGTCAGACCGTCTACGCTTTCTTGCTGTGTCGCTTCAGACTCCACAGCAGGCTCTTGATTTGCGTTCACATCTTGAACATTTTCTTCATTTTGTGCTTCATTACTCATCTGAACACTTCCTAATCTGTATGCAAAAATTGGATTGCCGCTAATAATGGGGATGCTTTGAAGTGATTCAAGGAAGAAATGTCATACTTTTTTCTTTATTTGCTTTCAGGGAACATTTTGCTCTAGTCTAAGGCCAGTTTAGAGCCTCACTTTTTATGACTTATGCAAACTGAATTTCACACAGTTGGCCTTATTGGAAAACCCAACCACCCTGGCGCCAACGAAAGCCTACAAGTGTTATACACCGCATTAATTAAACACGGCCTACGCGTGCTCGTAGAAGAACGTGTCGCCGATGATTTGGACAGCCCAAAAGCAGAGGTGCTGGATTTAGTTTCAATTGGTAAACAAGCACAGTTAGCAATTGTTGTCGGCGGTGATGGCAACATGCTAGGTGCAGCGCGGGTGTTGTCTCGCTTTAATGTTTGCGTGGTGGGTGTTAACCGAGGCAATTTAGGCTTTCTTACTGATATTAGCCCGGATGAAATCGAACAAGAGCTAGAAGACATTCTTAAAGGCAATTTTGAATTAGAACAGCGCTTTTTGCTTGAAGTAGAAGTCCACCGTCACGACCGATTAAAAAGTAGCAATGCCGCCGTTAACGAAGCGGTTTTACACCACACAAAAGTGGCTCACATGATGGAATTTGAGCTTTATGTAAACGACGAATACGTTTTCACGCAACGTTCTGATGGATTAATTGTGGCAACGCCCACCGGCTCTACGGCTTATTCCTTATCTGGAGGCGGCCCGATTCTCACGCCAAACCTCGATGCACTTTCTATTGTGCCCATGTTCCCTCATACCTTAAGTAGCCGCCCTATCGTGGTAGATGCAAACAGCAAAATAAAACTGAAAGTGTCTTCTGACAATGCAGAGAACCAACAAGTAAGCTGCGATGGACATGTCATGCTCTCTGTTATGCCCGGTGATGAAATCATAATTCGTAAAAATCCAAACAAATTGTCGTTAGTTCACCCTAAAAGCTATAACTATTTCAACGTGTTACGTACCAAGCTTAATTGGGGAAGTAAACTTTACTAGAACAAATACTAGACATCTTTAAAAATATGGATATATTTACAGTACCTGTTCATTTATA
>CAXRCC010000004.1:0-9870 GCA_964228975.1 Paraneptunicella sp.
CTTGATTAGGGTGACCAATGATATGAGCAATGCGGGTATGCCCTTCTCTGATCAGCTGCTCTGTAACATCAAACCCGGCTTGGTAGTCATCCATGCAAACGTAGTGAGAGCAGCCCAAATTGGTATCCGGCGCAATGCGTACAAAGGGAATATCTTCTTTAATGAGTAAGTCGATAATTTCCTTCGAATCCGACAAAGGTGGCAACAAAATCATGCCATCCACCTGCGTCACTTCCACCAAGTCCATGACTAACGCCAACGCCGACTTTTCACCTTCTTCGTTAACGACTTCATCCACCACCAAGTGATGCCCGCTTTCCCGGCACTTTTTCAGGGCACCGAGCAGAAATTGACTAACGTAAGAGGCGCTGGGGTTGTTATACAATAGCCCAATAAAAAACGATTTATTACTCGCTAATCGTCTCGCCGACACATTGGGGCGATAATTGAGTTCCTTAGCAACCTGCATGATTTTTTCGCGAGTGGTGATACTCACTTTAGGGTCATTACTTAAGGCTCTAGAAACAGTCATCATGGACATGCCGACTTTTTCTGCAATATCTGAAATGCGAGTACGTTTTTCTGCGCTCATGCGTTTCCCGGTGAATAAGCTTTCCAGTTTTAATGGATGTGGCTTGCCGATATTAGCACTACTCATGCTTGCATGCCTACTCAACAAGCCCATCCTAATTAAAACTTCGCTCTTACACCAATGGCATAGCGTGCTTCTTGATCATCATGGTAGATGAATTGCTGCTCGAACCGCCTTTTTCATCTTGTCTGATTTGAGAATTTACCACATACTGCCGATAACGCTTGTTGTAGTAGCGCAACGCTTTCAAGCGTCTTAATCTGTACAAACTTAAGCGGTCATTCCGCGGTCGATTAGCTCAAATATGCAGTGTGATGGTGATTTGATTTCATGAATCAAGATTTAGAAAAATACAGCAGCATTATTGAAAAGTTGAAGCCCTTTGTTAACGAACCCGATTTTAATAAAGTGCTACAGCAATATGCTGGCAATATACCGAATCACAAACGCTTCTTAATTAAGATGGAACTTAAGCGCCTTGCTCGCCCCTGCACTCGCGTGATTGATTTACGAGGTCGCGTGTCTGGCAAATGTGAAGTGTTCGAGCACGACAATATCACGCATTTTCTAGACGAAACCGCACGAGATGTTTTTGAGCAAGAGGTGCAAACCTTTGGCGAATACACGTTAGGCGTGTATGAATCGGTGACGAACACCGAAAATAATTATCGGGTCATGCAACAAAAGGAGCTGGACGAGCAACAGCCAACAGCAACGGCGGATGATGAAGTTGCCGCAGAACCTGAAGAAAGCAAGCACAGCTACATCGTACCCAGTCATTCATTTGCCTATCAGGCGCAGCGCAGTGAAGAGCGCATGAACTTTGCCGTCGCCATTGAGCTTTTCTCCGAACGAAATAAATCGACGCAAGGCACCACGGTCGATCTTTCTGTGAGTGGGTTACTGTTTAAAACCGATCAAAAAGAGCCGTTCAAAATTGGCGACACGTATAGCGTGTTTTTTAGAGGCTTAGAAAAAGAGTACGCCTTAGATAAACGCAACGGCATTCCTTACGTTGTTGCCAAGGTTGAAAAGTCTGGAAAGGAACAACGTGTCGGCCTTAAACGTGAACAAAACAGCAAAACCGAATACTTCACAACGTTTTTAGAACAGTTCATTAAGGGCAACAAACGCCGTTATAAAGTCAATATCGACAACACCTTGCAAGCGATTCGCAGCAAAACCTACGAACAGTATTACATTCCCAACTTCACCTCCATTCCCTTGTATATTGAACAAGTGGATGGCGTGTTTTCACCGCGCTTTGTGCTCACCAATGATTGCAATAAAAGCGAGATTTATTATTGGAACAACGAGCATAACGAACTCTCGTTAAGCTACTTGGTCAACCCCAAACGCCTGACTCATGCCATCAAAAAAGGATTGGATGAGTTTTATATTTTTGCCTTTAACAATATCAGTAGCGACAAAGTCTTCTTCTATTCGTTAAGCACCGCAGAAGTCGACAGTGAAAATGCCTTACTGCGCGTATTCCAAGGGTTTGCCTCTAAAAAGGTAAGTTGGCGTATGTATAAGGTTCAATTGACCGAGGTCGATTTGAATCAAAGCTACCGCCCGCTTTCTCTGCCCAATGATATTGGTGATAACGTTAAAAGAGAGAACCAGCCGCCACCTCCACGTTTGTTGGCAAAACTTAAAAATATTACGCATGTGGCGCTGATCACCGAGGTTTCAGACGAAACTTCGGTTCAGGCGTACCAAAAGCAACCTGTGGCAAAAAGCCATTTGCCGTTAATTAAGAAGCTCGGGCACGCGCGCACTCAAACCCAGCCCCCTATTGGCTTGTTCCGCTTCAAATACCAGAATTTACGAGAAGAGCACCGGTTCCAACTGCGCACGCCGGTGGTCGTTAGTCACTTAGGCGTGGAAATTACCGGGATCACCGATGATGTGTCGCCCAAAGGGCTTCGCATTGAACTAGACAGCACCTTCAACGGCGGGCAATTTTCTATTATTGAAGCGGCGTTTCCTAAGCTACAAAGCATGACGGATAAGTACACACTTAAAGGGCTTTCTTATGAAGTGCGTAATGTGTCGAAAGACGGCAGAGTGCTAAACCTAAAAACCTTCCAAGAAGATTACGACACCAGCATTCCAGTGGCGACGCAGTTTTTTAGTGAGCTGATTAAAACCAATCGCTCTAAATTAAAAATGGATCGCGACGAAGAAGAGTTCCCCGGAATGGGCGAAGCGCTCAAAAATATTTACGCAAACAATGTGCAAAACATCGGGTTCTTTATTCGCAAAGAAGGAATTCGACTGGTTCCCGATGCCATGACTTTACCTGCCTCCATCACGCCTTTATTGTCTTTATTCCAATATGGCGTGGAGCCTGGGGAAGACAAAATGAATACCTACCCACTTTACTGTGCATACGGTGCGGACAAGGAATTCATTACCCATTCGCTAAAAAACATGAGAATGAGCAACAAGCCGCTTTCACGTGAGCTATTTATTCGCTTTGACTCAAGCCAAGCAACACAAGAAGAAGCCATTAAAGGGCGTTTCAGCGATACCTTCGACACACTGGACGAACAAAAGGAATACGTGAATGTGGCGCTGTCTAGCGGGCATTTCTACGCCATTAAAATCTTTATTGCTAGAACAGGCAGACCCGATACCGACATCCTTCGTTTAGAAATGGGCTACGTTAATATGTACGCCCAGCACAAAGTGAAATCCCTTGAAGAAGGCTTATGGGACATTGCCGGTGTGGGCGATATTGTTGATATGACGGACGAAACCATGCGCCGACTAGGCTTTAACAAAGACGTGATCGCTGCGAATCGCCCCCCACGCGTCGTCTCCGCGAACGGAATTCCTACTGACTTAACCAAGTAGCCCGTGGCGCTGGCTTAGCGACTGAAGCTAAAACCAAGGCAGGGGCAAAGACAGAAACTGAACGAGAGGCAGAGGGAGAAACTGAAACAGAAACAGAAACAGAATTAAAAACAAAGATAAAGCGATGGTAAAGACTGCCACCACCCAAAATGACACCTTCGTCACACAAAAGACAAATATGGCAGCATAAAACGCATTAAAGCGCCAAATTTGACAAATCATTCATCCTACTTTTTGAGAAATCATACCTCCTCCCTGACGCAACATTCTCAACTATACTCTCATTAAGCCGCGCTTTTTCAAGGGCTGGGCGTGCTCAAGCACCGTTATCAACGGCATCATCGCGACATTTCGGATATTGGCACAGCTTATGCTCTTGCATGTTTAACAAGTTGTGCAATCGCTTTTTTGAGTTGATGTATTACTTCCTAAGAAATTAGTTAATTCATAGGAGTTACGATGAATGAAACGCTCATAGAACTTTCTCGGTGGCAATTCGCCTTAACCGCAATGTTCCACTTTATCTTTGTTCCTCTCACACTGGGGCTCACGTTTTTACTGGCCATCATGGAATCGGTTTATGTGATGACAGGCAAAGTCATCTACAAACAAATGACGCAGTTTTGGGGAAAACTCTTTGGTATTAACTTCGCGCTTGGCGTTGCAACAGGGTTAACCATGGAATTCCAGTTCGGCATGAATTGGTCTTATTACTCTCATTATGTCGGCGATATTTTTGGTGCGCCTCTTGCCATTGAAGGCCTAATGGCGTTCTTTTTAGAATCAACCTTTGTGGGGCTGTTTTTCTTCGGCTGGGACAAAATGTCGAAAGTGAAACACTTAATGGCAACGTGGCTAGTCGCATTTGGCTCTAACTTTTCTGCACTTTGGATTTTAATTGCCAATGGCTGGATGCAACACCCTGTAGGGGCTGAATTCAATATTGAATCCATGCGCATGGAAATGACCAGCTTTTCAGAAGTGATCTTTAACCCGGTAGCCCAAGTGAAGTTTGTTCACACGGTTGCCGCCGGTTATGTGACTGGCGCCATTTTCATTCTGGCCATTTCCAGTTATTACTTGCTCAATCGCAGAGAGATTGCCTTTGCTCGACGTTCGTTTGCCATTGCTGCCAGCTTTGGTTTGGCATCGATTTTATCTGTGATTATTCTTGGCGATGAAAGTGGTTACGAGCTTGGTGATGTACAAAAAGTGAAACTGGCTGCTGTAGAAGCAGAGTACGAAACACACCCGGCTCCCGCCCCGTTTACTGTCATAGGCTTTCCTAACGATGAAACAGAAACCACTGAACACGCGCTGCAAATTCCTTGGCTAATGGGCTTAATTGCTACTCGTTCACTGGATGAGGAAGTGATTGGCATTAAAGATTTAAAAGCCATGAACAGGGAAAAAATCCGAAGCGGCATTCAAGCTTACGCGCTACTCGATGCGGTAAGAAGCGGCACAGCCAGTGCTGAGCAACAAATCATTTTTGATGCGAATAAAGATCACTTAGGCTACGCCATGTTGCTACAACCTTTTGCTCAAGACATGACCTCCCCTTCAGAAGCAGCGATTGAAAAAGCAGTAGATTACAGCATTCCCCCTGTCGCACCGCTGTTTTGGAGCTTTCGTATTATGGTTGCTTGCGGATTTGCCATGCTGATTTTATTCGCGCTGGCCTTTTGGTACAGCACACAACACCGTATTACTCAACCAAGGTGGTTACTCAAAGCCGCATTATTCAGCTTGCCCTTACCTTGGATTGCAGCAGAAGCAGGCTGGTTTGTGGCGGAGTTTGGGAGGCAGCCTTGGTCTATTGCCGAAATATTGCCTGTGCATGCGTCGGTTTCTAATCTGTCTGTTTCCGATGTCGTCACCACATTAGTGCTGTATACCAGCTTCTATACGGTCATGTTCATCATTGGTTTTTACCTTATGAAAAAGTTCGCCAAAAAAGGGCCTGGCAGTTTAGCGAAACCCGGTGGCGATGAGCACTCAAGCCAATCCATCGGAGGAATTGAAGCATGATTGATTATGAATCGTTACGCGTGATTTGGTGGATCCTTGTTGGCGTATTGCTGATTGGTTTTGCCATCACAGATGGATTCGATCTTGGCGTGGGCGCGCTCCTTACCTTGGTGGGTAAAACCGATGAGGAGCGCCGCGTGATGATCAATACAATTGGTCCTCACTGGGATGGAAACCAAGTGTGGTTTATTACCGCTGGTGGCGCTATTTTTGCGGCGTGGCCCATCATTTATGCCACTGCGTTTTCTGGCTTTTATTTGGCGCTCGCCTTAACACTCATCGCGTTATGGATGCGCCCGATTGGTTTTGATTATCGCAGTAAGCTCCCTAATGCCACGTGGCGAAAAGCATGGGATTGGGCGCTATTTGCAGGCGGATTAATCCCCGCGCTCATATTTGGTGTCGCGTTTGGCAACTTGTTGCAAGGCGTGCCTTTTGAATTCAGCCCAACGCTACAGCCCACTTATACTGGCACCTTCTTTGGTTTGCTCAATCCTTTTGCGATTTTGGTTGGGCTCGTTTCCGTTTCCATGTTGCTCAATCACGGAGCGGCTTGGCTTCAGTTAAAAACAACGGGCACTTTACTGGCGCGAGCACGCGCGGTTTCCACGAACCTGTCATTGCTCACGGTAATCTTGTTTTGTATTGCTGGCTGTTGGGTCGCCTTTGGTATTGATGGTTATGTGGTTACGTCGAATATTGACACCAGCGCGACCTCCAACCCACTAACAAAAACCGTGATCAAAGAAAGTGGCGCATGGATGAACAATTATCACACTTACCCGTGGATGATGATTACGCCGCTCATGGGTATTTTAGGGGGCCTAGGTTGTGCATTTTTTAGCAAAAATAACCGAGCTGGAGCGGCTTTTGTGTTCAGTTCAGTTTCCATCGCTGGCATTATTTTAACCGCAGGATGCGCGATGTTCCCCTTCTTAATGCCAAGCTCCACCATGCTAAATGCCAGCCTAACTATGTGGGATGCCACCTCTAGTTTATTGACTTTAAAAGTAATGTTTTACGTGGCCTGCTTGTTTGTTCCTATTGTGCTGAGTTACACCGCCTATGGTTTTTGGGTCATGCGCGGACGTATAAAAAAGGAACAATTAGACCAAAGTCACACCATCTATTAATGGCCAACGAGAAGGAGATACAATATGTGGTACTTCACTTGGGTTTTGGGCGTGTTGCTCGCCTGTGCCTTTGGCATTATTAATGCCATGTGGCTTGAGTCAACCGAAGACCTAGACAGACAAGACGATTCATAATCGAAAGTATTCAACGCGGCAAGCGGCTCATCGTGAACGTTTGCCGCATCCACCTTTTAACCACAAATAAAAATAAGAGATTGGGGACGATATTCCCTAAGAGGTATTATTGAGCAGTGAGTAGTAGTACAACGCCTATTGATGCAAACGATAGACTTCTAACCGGCTGGCTAAAGCAACAAGGCTATGCCTACAAAGCCCCTCTACAAACCATTACGTTTATCGCATTAGCCATTTTTGCGCTGCAATTAAGTAGCTTTTGGTGGCTTGCGCACATTATGGATACCGTCATCGTCCAAGCTGGGTCCCCGAACCCTGATAGCCTGCGTAATTTGGGCTTGAGCTTAGTTTTCCTGTTGCTGCTTATTAAAACCAAAGAGGGCATGATGCATCGCGTTCATCACAATGTTTGTGTTGATCTGCAAGCAAAATTACAACACCAAATGGAACAAGGCGGGTATGCCTTAGTGAAAGGCGAAAACAATTATTTTTGGCAGCAGCTTTGGCTCGACCATATTCCAGCTGTTGGTAACTACATTACCTATTACAACCCACAAAAGCGACTCGCCGCGCTTACGCCTTTTATCGCCATCGCCATTATTTGGCCTGTGAATTGGGTGGTCGCCCTGACCTTGCTTATCACCATTCCTACGTTACCGCTGTTTATGTATCTCGTTGGCAAAGGCGCGGCTAACCAGCACCGCAAACATTTTCAGGCACTATCTCGCCTTGGTAGCGTTTTTGCCGATCGGGTTAAATCCCTTTTGCTGCTTAACATTTTCTCCGCACACAAGCAGCAAGTGCAGGTGCTAAGTCAAGCGAGCGAAACGGCGAATGACAGAACAATGAAAGTGGTTTCCGTTGCGTTTCTTTCTGGCACTGTGCTGGATTTCTTCTCGACACTGGCTGTTGCGCTGGTTGCCGTTTTTGTTGGATTTAGCTTACTTGGCGAAATCAATTTAGGCGTTCCTATTGGCTTGCACCACGGGTTGTTTTTACTGCTAGTTGCACCACAAATGTTTAACGAGCTAAAGCACCTCGGCAAGCTCTATCACCAAAAAGCCCATGCCGTTGCTGCTGCTCACAACCTAATGCCTTTATACAACGAAGCCCCTCAAAATGTGGCCAGCACCGGGCCGTTTAGTGCAATCCATTGGCATGACTTTCGCCTTGATGAGCCTGCAATCAGTGCCCAAAACATCACGTTAAGCAAGGGTGATTGGGTTCAACTAGATGGCCCATCGGGTTCGGGTAAAACCGTATTGCTAGAAGCCTTAATGGGGCAAAGAAAAGCCAATTTTCAATTAAACACGAACGTGGCGTGTTTAAATCAGCAAACCTGCATCAAACAAAGCAGCCTACGGGAAAACATAACGTTGCAGCGCCCTGTCACAGACGAGGCTTTACATCAGGTATTACAAAGCGTGGGATTGTTGCAATGGATTGAAACACTACCGAATGGTTTGGATACGCGCATGGGTGAAGTGCCTTTGGTTTCTGGCGGACAACAACAACGCATTGCCATTGCGCGTTTACTGTTATCCGAAGCAGAGGTTTACATTCTCGATGAGCCTACGGCCCACCTTACAGACGCCATGCATTTGAGTATTGCCAATGTGCTTCGACAAAATTTGCGTGGAAAAACGGTGATCTGGGCTTCTCATAAGTCGCTGCCACAAAGCTGGTTTACTCAGCATTGGCAAATGCAAGAGGGCGTGCTGACCTCGCAAAACCGGGACGAAAATGGGTAAGTCGTTACTTGCCCTGCTACTTTACGTTTTGCATGTCAGTGCTGGCATGCTGCTTCTTATTTTCTCCTCTTGGTTTATTGCGGCCTGTGCGATTGCGGGCGTGAATTTTAACTACATGCTACCCGCCGTGATTATTCGCGCACTCGCACTCACCCGTGTTGCCTCTGGTTACGGGCAAATGTGGGTAGGGCATCAACAATTATTACTTCGGCTACAACACATTCGTTTAACGCTTTTTTCTAAACTGCAAGATGCGCTTATAAAAGATAGAGCATACAGTACAGAAGCATTGGCACATCACAGTGAAGCCGTTGCCAGTATTTGGGTAAGTTGGGTCAACCAAAATGCGGGCGCACTCATTAGCTTGCTTATTGGCGCAGTGTGCTTATTTTTATGGCTACCTGATTGGACATGGACATTTGCCCTGCTTAGCATTTGCTACGTAGCGTTATTTGGCTTGATTTGTTGGAGAGGGCTAAGGATAAGTCAGAACATCGTTACAGCGCACCAAACCTTTCGCGCTAATACAAATGACTATTTAAACAGCGCGAGCATTTGGCATTTGTACGCAGAACATAAGGCCCCGGATGCTGCCACTATTTGGACGCATCAACGAAAGTTACAACAACTCACCGATAACGCACTGCTTATTTTGCAAGCTTTGTCTTACGGCATATTGTTATTCCTTTTGCATTCGTGGCAATCAATCAGGATCACAGGGGAAAGTGCTGGTAAAAGTGCAGTGGAACATGCGCTCACTGCTCAAATACCGTTAACACAGGCATCGTTAACACAAACATCAATAGAGCAAACATTGATTGAGCAAACTTTGATAGAACAAGCGTCGTTGGCAAACAGTGCCTTTAACGGCGAGCCATTGGTAATGATAGGTGTAATGTTACTGCTTAGCGCACGGGACTGGCTCTCTCCTGGCATTTTGTCTCAGCATGCACTTGGCGGTTACCTTGTTGCCAAAAAGGCATTAGACACCCTGCCTTATCAATCGCTTCATCGTCTTTCTCCTAACCCACCCGCCCAAACCGAATCGTTGACGTTAACTGATTTCAGTGCCGATATCACTGGCGTTCCACGTATCTCTTTATCGATAGAGGGGCCACAAATCGTTTTGTTGAAGGGCAGTTCTGGCGTGGGTAAAAGCACGTTATTACAAGCCTGCACCGGACTGCTACCGAGCCAAGGTGAGCGCTATCGAAATGGCGATAAACTCCCAGAAGGCTTACTGCGCTCTTGGCTTTATGTAGAGCAGCTTCCTCAACCGCTAAGTGGCAACATTCGACACAATCTTGGCATTGTCAGTAATAAAATATCAGACCAAACCATGTTAAGTGTATTGAAGCAGGTGGGC
>CAXRCC010000005.1:0-6861 GCA_964228975.1 Paraneptunicella sp.
TGAAAGGGGTTTACGATTCATCAAGCGATAAAGACAGAGATATCACACCAGAGGTTTCTGGACTTTACAGTGATACCTTCGATGACGACAAATTTGGTGTGGCTCTTTCAGGCAGCTATCAAAAGCGTGAAAGCGGCAACCAACAAGCCAATGTTGGCACGGGCTGGCGTTCATTTCCCGGTATTACCGATAACGATTGGGCTTCAGGAACCGCTGATTGGGGTGGCATTCCCGACGGGCCAGATTCTGGCCATGTAAACCGCCCAACGGAAGATTCGATTTATTCTGTGCCACAGAGTTTAGGTTACCGTTTTGAGGAAATTCAACGTACACGTGTGAATGGCCAATTAACGCTTCAATATCGTCCAATTGATACCTTAACGATCACAACAGATTACACTTACGCTGAAAACGAAGTTGAAACACAATTTAATGATTTATCCGCGTGGTTTAACTTTGGCCCGTCAACAGGGGTATGGACAGATGGCCCGATTGCCTCGCCATTGGTGTATTCAGAAACCTATTCTTCGCCGTCTGATTTGGCGATGGGCGCAGGTGACTATGCAACCGTTAACGAAAATAAGTCCGTCGGTTTTAATGTTGAGTGGCAAGTTAACGATTCTTTAGAGCTTGAGTTTGATTACCATTCATCAAGTGCGGAATCGCGCCCGGACAGCCCTTACGGCAGCAACAACGTATTAAGCACAGCGGCCTTTATTCGCGCCAGTGCAACCGCTTATTTCGACCAAAAATTCCCGGTTTTAGAAATTGGTTATCCTGATGGTGTATCACTGCGTCCGGAAGATATGCGCGTAACGGGCTCGTCATTCCGTAACAGTATGATGCGCAGTGTTATCGATCAGTTCCAAGTACACGGCAACTATATTTTTGATCACGATTTCTTCTCTAGCATCGATTTTGGTGCCAGTTTTACGGAAGTGAAAAATCGCTCAGCGTTTTCTAATGTTCAGCGAGATAATTGGGGCGGAGTTGGCGAAGCGGGTGACTTTGATGACAGCTTCTGGCCTGCGGCAACGGTTTCAGACAGATTCGATTTGCCTGGCAGTGATAATGATTTGCTTCAAAACGAGTATTTTGCGTGGGACTTTGCACGCGTAAGGGATAGAGCCGCAGAATTATATCCTGTTGATGGTTTGGGTGACTGCGGAAACGGCTTCTGTACTTCTTCTATTCTCGACACGGATAGACGTGTTGAAGAAGAAGTGAAAGCGGTTTACTTCCAGCTAAACATGGAAACCGAAATCGCCGAAATGCCAGTGAACTTTATTGTTGGCGCACGCTACGAAGAAACCGATGTCGAATCGCGTGCTTTGGTCCCTTCGTACAGTGGAATTAACTGGGTAGCGGATAACGAATTCGTGTTGCTACCGACAGGCGAGTCTGTCTTCACTGAGTTAGAAGGCGATTACGATAACTTCCTACCCAATATCGATTTTGATATAGAGGTGGTTGAAGACGTTATTTTCCGCGCGTCATTCAGTAAAACCATTGCTCGCCCGAGCTATTCCGATATTCAAGGCGGTTTAACCGTTGACCGTATTGCTCGAATAGACGGTGGTGACGGTGCTCAGGGCGACCCGAGTTTACGACCTTTCGAATCGACGAATATCGATTTAACCGTTGAATGGTATTACAGCGAAGACAGTTACTTAGCGATCGGGTATTACGATAAAGATGTGAAGAACTTTATCGGTGAATCTATCGTGCAAATTCCGGCGTTCGATTTAGCGCATCCAGCAAATGGACCTCGCTATCAAGAAGCGTTGGCGGCGGTTGGCAATGACACCGGGTTAATCAGACAATATTTCGTTGATAACTTCCCAGATTCCGTTTCAGTTTCGGAAGATGGCACCATTACGATTTTCGGAATTGATGGCGAAGATGGTCCGGCTAATTTCGACGTACGGGTGCCTGTAAATGAACGTGAAGCGGCTATTGATGGTTGGGAAATTGCGCTTCAGCATGTCTTTGGTGATTCTGGCTTTGGTACCATCTTAAATGCGACCTTCGTAGACGGGGATATTAGTTACGATAATTTCAGTTTGGAAGAACAATTTGCCTTGCTTGGTTTAAGTGATTCTGCAAACATTATCGGCTTCTACGAAAAAGATGGATGGCAAATTCGTATCGCATATAACTGGCGTGATGATTTCTTAGCGTCAACCACGCAAGGTACGGGGTCTCATCCCATTTATGTAGAAGACTATGGTCAATGGGATGCCACCATCAGTTATGACTACGACGAGCATTTAAGCTTCTTCTTTGAAGGCTTGAACTTAACGGATGAATACACGCGTAGTTACGGTCGTTCGTCTGAACAAGTTTTAAATATTACCCAAACGGGTCCGCGTTACCACTTGGGTATGCGTTATAAGTTCTAGCTTGGTTGTATGAATAAAGAAATTGGCACCACAAAGGTGGTTGTGGTGGGAGGCGGAACAGCAGGTTGGTTAACAGCCTGCTTGTTGGCAGCTTCCCAAACACGAAGTCTTCAAGTGACTCTGGTTGAGTCACCGAACATTGCAACCATTGGTGTCGGCGAGGGTACGTGGCCCTCCATGCGTCAAACGTTACAAAAAATCGGGATTGCAGAATCCACTTTTTTGTTGGCGTGTGACGCCGCTTTCAAACAGGGCTCGTGTTTTGATGGCTGGTGCCAAACACCCTTATCCTCTCAAAATGCCACACACCGTGATCGTTACCTTCATCCCTTTTCTGTTCCAGCGGGCTACCCGCATCACGATTTTTCTAGCGATTGGTTTTGGTATCAACAAGACGTGAGTTTTGCTGATGCCTTGTCACCTCAGGGGCGAATAGCACAGCAGTGCCGAGCACCTAAACCGCTTAATACTGCACCTGCAAATGCCTCGTTAAATTATGGCTATCATTTGGATGCAGGAAAATTCGCAACATTGTTGCAAAAGCACGGCACAGATAAGCTCGGCATAAAGCATATTCTGGAAAACATCGATTCAGTGATAGGCGATAGCAACAAGCCGATTGAGTCACTTATCACCGATAAAGGGCGAGTGATTGAAGCCGATTTGTATATTGATTGCACAGGCTTTTCTGGGCGTTTAATTGCACAGCATTACGGTGCCGCGTGGAACAGCATTGAAAGCGCACATATCAATAATAGTGCGTTGGCAGTGCAAGTGACTTATTCCACAGCGAATGCCACCATTGAATCCGTCACAAACTCTACGGCACAATCTCATGGTTGGATTTGGGATATTGGTTTGCAAAGCCGACGAGGCGTAGGTTTGGTGTATTCCGATCATTTCATTGATGATGCAGGCGCTGAAGCCTTGTTACGTGATTACGTTAAGCAGGAAAGCGCTGTGCAATGGGAATCGTTGTCACTGAAACCGATTCGCTTTACCCCCGGTGTGAGAGAAACCTTTTGGGTACATAACTGTGTTGCGATTGGGTTGTCCGCTGGTTTTTTAGAGCCGCTGGAAGCTTCTGCGATTGCGTTGATTGAAACCTCCGCCAATTTCCTTGCAGAAAACCTGTTACCGCAGGCGGCACAGCTTGATGCCGTGGCAGCACATTACAATGAAACACTGCAATATCATTGGCAGCGAATTATTGATTTTATCAAGCTGCACTATGTGCTTTCAAAACGAGATGATACTGCGTATTGGCAAGCGCAAACATGCACAGACCATTGCTCAGACTGGCTTCAAACCCGGCTTGAGATATGGGCTCACCGTAGCCCCAATATGTACGATTTTCCCCTGATGATGGAAATGTTTCCTGCTGCGAGCTGGCGCTATATTTGGTTTGGTATGCAGCGCGGACACTTTGCGCCTAGTGCCTCAAATAGCGTGGACCTCAAGAGCAGGATACTCAATAACGAAATTGTGTTAACTGAACAGGCACAACGTCATTTTGAGCAAGTGGCAAAGCAAACACGCCATTTGATGCAGACGTTGCCCACACATAGAGATTGGTTAACGCAATTACAAAATCGCCATGGTAGTGAGTTGTCTCATGTGCGCTAATTTAAAGTGAGAAGGTAACAATGACTCAAAATGTGCTTTTAAACCATGAAGATCACAAGCAAATTAAAATAGACACCCGAAGAGGCAGTGAATTACCCGATGCCTATGGCGATAAGGTCAATGCTTGCTTAACCTTTGTGGGAGAATTTAGAACTGTGCAAGCGCATTACCCGCTGTTTTTCCAGCGCGACGGGCAAACGGGCTTTTTCCACCCTATTGCTTTATTGGGTTTCGAGCTGGGTGAAAATTTGTATTTACGCGAAGGGGAGTGGGATGCGCCTTATGTGCCAGCACTCATTTCGCGTCAGCCTTTTTCTATTGGTTTTAAAACGCTCGAAGATGGCGAAAAACAACGCGTCGTTCACATCGATCTTGATAACCCTCGTGTTAATCAAGAACAAGGTGAATCCTTATTCCTTGAGGTTGGCGAGCACAGCCCTTATTTGCAAAAAATGGCAGCGCTGCTGGAAAACATCCACGAAGGCATGGAGCAAAACAAACTGTTTTCTGCCGCTTTAATTGAATTGGACCTAGTCGAAAGCTTTTCGGTAGAAATTGAGCTGGCAGATGGCTCGACTAATCAGTTGTTGGGGTACTACACCATTAATGAAGAAAAGCTGTTTAAATTGAAGCAAGAAGATGTTGCTAATTTGAATGAAAAAGGCTTTTTAGCCGCTATTTACATGATGATGGCGTCACAATCGCAGCTTTCTGCGCTGATTCATCGTAAGAATAAAACCTTGCAGAAGTCATTCACTTAGGGGCGATACATGGAGATAGCTTGGTTAAATCAAGCACCTCATGTGCAAGAGGTAGAAAAAGACAAACTGGGTGATGCGTTTTCTGCATTAAACGATGGCACCGAACCTGTAGTCATTCGCAATTTGGTTTCTCATTGGCCAAGCGTACAAGCTGCAACGAACAGTGATGATGCTTGGCTGGATTACATCACGGGGTTTGCAGGTAAGCATCCCGTTACGATTTATCGCAATGCGCCTACCGAAAAAGGGCGCATTTTTTATGATGGCGAAGGGACCGGTTTCAACTTTCAAGCTGCGAGAAAGCCGATGCAGGAAGTGAAACAAGCGTTATCGCGTGCAGCAAAAGGCTTAGACGACAACACGTATTACATCGGTTCCACCGTATTGAACAATTTCTTTCCAGGGTTTCGTGACGAAAACCATTTACCCACATCGCTAACACCGTTTGATCCGCTTGTGAGCTTGTGGCTTGGCACAAAAAGCCGTATTGCCGCTCACTATGATTTCCCTCAAAATTTGGCTTGTTGCGTATCCGGAAAGCGCCGATTTACCTTGTTTAAACCCGACATGGTACATCATCTTTATGCCGGCCCTGCCGACTTTACGCCAGCAGGACAGCCCATTAGTTTAGTTGATTTTTATGAGCCTGATTTGCAACGTTTCCCTAAATTTGAACAAGCGATGGATCAAGCCATTGTGGCGGAATTGCAACCGGGAGATGCCTTGTTTATTCCCAGCATGTGGTGGCATCACGTGGAAGGATTGGGCTCGATAAACGGCTTAGTTAATTATTGGTGGCGCAATTCGCCTAGCCACTTAGGTACGCCACGAGATGTGTTAACACATGCTTTGTTGAGCTTGAAATCGTTACCACAAGCGCAAAAACAGGCTTGGAAGCACTTGTTCGATTATTACATTTTTGACTCTGACGACGATATTAAAACTGTGATCGCTGATGCTTGGCGCAAAGGCCCAACGTGGCAAGAACAGGGGTTAAGCGAAGAACAAGCGCGCCAAATTCAACGGCATTTATTTGAACGATTAAAACGTAACGGGTAGTGAGGTGGTTATGCAAAAAAACGTTAGCCATGTGGTCATTGCAGGCGGTGGAACAGCGGGTTGGATGACGGCGGTGGCGCTATCGAAATTGCTGGGAAAAGCCATTAAGGTCACGCTTGTTGAATCGGATGCGATTGGCACAGTGGGGGTAGGGGAAGCAACCATTCCGCCGTTACTGACTTTTCATAAATTGCTTGGCATTAATGAGCAGCAGTTTATGCGTGCCACCAAAGCCACCTTTAAACTGGGGATAGCCTTTGAGAGCTGGCGCGATGTCGAGCAAGATTACATCCATAGCTTTGGTACCACTGGGCAAGATTGCTGGGCGGCAGGCTTTCAGCATTTTTGGCTAAAAGCACAACAGCACAATAGGGCAAGGCCTTTTGGGGAGTATTGCCCCGAGCTTGTTGCGGCGCAGCAAAATCGCTTCGCTGTGCTGCCTTCTCAAGGCTTAAATTACGCTTATCACCTTGATGCCACCGCATACGCTGCCTTTTTGCGAGGCATCGCTGAGGAGCATGGCACGCAGCGCATTGAAGGAAAAATTGATGAAGTATACTTAGACGAACACAGCGGTCATATTCAGCATTTGACGTTGGCGTCGGGCGAGGAAGTGAAAGGCGACTTCTTTATCGATTGCACCGGTTTTAGAGCGCGACTAATTGGCGAAGCCATGCATGTTGGCTACGAAGATTGGACGCATTGGTTGCCCTGCGACAGTGCCATTGCCGTGCAAACAGAGTTAACGCGAGAGCCGGTTCCTTACACCCGCTCAATTGCCCATGAATTTGGCTGGCAGTGGCAGATTCCGTTGCAGCATAGAATGGGTAATGGGTTGGTATATTGTAAGCGCTACACCACGGATGACGAGGCTAAGCAGTTGTTGTTGGATAACCTCCCGGGCGAGCCGATTAACGAACCGAGAGTGATTCGTTTTAGAACCGGGCAACGGCGTCAGCATTGGCATAAAAACTGTTTAGCGATTGGGCTTTCCAGCGGCTTTTTAGAGCCAT
>CAXRCC010000006.1:0-10228 GCA_964228975.1 Paraneptunicella sp.
CAGCATTTAAAGACAGATTGGGCGAAAACAAAGTTCACGTTGTTGCCGCTTATATTTATAGCCTGTCGAACAAATAAGTTGTTGTATAAGCCTCGCCAATGGCGGGGCTTTTTTCTAAGTAATCAAAAAACATGCTTGATAATCAAACTCCCCCACCTTGGTACAAACAATTTTGGCCTTGGTTTCTTATCGCCGTTCCTATTATTACCGTTATTGTTGGCACCATTCTTATTAGCCTTGCAGTAAACACACAAGATTCACTCGTAAAAGATGATTATTACAAAGAAGGCAAAGCGATTAACGCTGACCTGAGTAAAGATCAACGTGCGAAGGATTTATACATTCGTACACAATTAACCGTAACCGATTCCGCTGTCGAGCTAACCTTCTTAACCGGTGAGCCAAAAGACAAAGCCGCTCTGACTCTCGACTTTTTCCACTCGACGATGTCGAACCAAGATTTTTCGCTTCAGTTAACCCGCGATACAGACGGTGTTTATCGAGGCGTTATTGCGCAGGCACTTAAAGGCAAGTGGCGCGTAACACTTTGGCCATTTCACAAAGAATGGCGAATTCAAAAAACATTAGCTTTCCCCTACTCTGATACTATTATTTTCGAGCCCTAATGCCACAAAGTATTTCATGCTTTCATTGTGCAGAACCGGTTCCTGAGGCGTCTGACTTTACGTTGGAGCTGATGGACGAAGAGCGTCAGTTCTGCTGCCCCGGCTGCCAAGCCGTCGCAAAAGCCGTTGTTGAAAATGGCCTTGAAGATTATTACCGCTTTCGAAGCGAACCTGCCGAAAAAGCCGACGATGACGAGGCGCTATTCGATCAGCTTCGCCTTTATGATAACCCCGTTTTACGAGATGAATTGGTGGTTGATGAAGGCGATAAAAGCACCATCCAATTAACCGTCAGCGGCATTAAATGTGCTGCCTGTGCGTGGTTAATTGAAAAACAATGTTTGCAAGTGGCAGGTGTGAGCCGTATTGGTGTTGATGTGGCGGCAAATCGAGCCACCGTCGAATGGGATACCGCTCGAACCAAACTCAGCGATATTTTATCGAATATCGCCTTAATTGGTTATAAAGCCGCGCCATTTCAACCGGACACTCACGAACAGCATTTTAAAGATGAGTCTAAACGCTTCTTGAAAAAGCTTGGGCTGTCGGGCCTGCTAACCATGCAGGTGATGATGTTCGCTTTTGGTCTCTACTTTGGTGTATTTGGCGATATCGATGCTGAAACACAAAGCTACTTTCACTGGGTAAGCTTGTTGCTTACTGCACCCGTGGTATTTTATTCCGGCTCTGAGTTTTTTAGCCGAGCGTTAAGCGCGTTATCCATGAAAGAAGTGAATATGGATGTCCCCATTAGCATCGCGATCATCATTATTTTTGCCTCTAGTTGTTGGGCAACCATCCAAGATTCCGGCACGGTATATTTTGAATCCGTGTGTATGTTTATCTTTTTATTGCTGATTAGCCGTTTTTTAGAGCATCAAAGTCGTAAGAAGGCCGCCACGATAACGGCGAACACCAACAAGCATATCCCCGTCACCGCGCACCTTTTAATCGAAGGACAAGAAGTGCAAGCGCTAGCGCGTTCGTTAAAACCGGGTGATCTTGTGCGCGTTAAACCCGGTGAAACCATTCCTGTTGATGCACAAGTCGTTAAGGGGAAAAGCGACGTCGATGAATCCATGTTAACGGGTGAGTTTAGGCCTGTGATGAAAGCCAAAGACGATACCGTCTATGGCGGCACTATTAATCAAAATAGCGCACTAGAGCTTGTTGTAGAAAAGCGCCTGCAAAACTCTGTTGTTCAAGAAATCAGTCGCTTACAAGAGTTAGCATTAAGCCAAAAGCCACGTATCGCGATTTTGGTAGACAACGTGGCAAAATACTTTGTGTATGCTGTGCTGTTGTTGTCTGCGGCAACCTATTTCTATTGGTCGGTTGTGTCGCCTAATGATGCCCTGCTTTTTGCTGTGGCCGTGCTGGTTGCCACCTGCCCGTGTGCGTTAGGGTTAGCCACACCATCAGCGCTTACAGCGGCAATGGCAAAGTTAAAACAGTTTAATATCATTCTAAAATCGGCGAACTTCCTCGAAAACCTACCAAACATCGATACCGTTATTTTTGATAAAACCGGTACGCTGACCGAAGGGAAGTTTAGCATTGCACAAGTGCATAACGTGTCGGGTTTAACAGATGATGAAGTGCTTCATATTGCCGCTAGTTTAGAAGCGCATTCAGAGCACCCTATTGCTGGCGCGTTTAAGCATAACAATGTGTTTTCGGTGGATGATGTCATTGTCCATACTGGCGCGGGTGTGGAAGGTAACCTCAACGGCAAGCGTTATAAAATAGGCTCGCCGCAGTTTGTGGCTTTGAACAATGATGAAAGTCAAACGGCATACAATGTATTTTTAAGCTGTGACAACAAGCTAATGGCATGTTTTGCCGTGAAGGATAACATTGCAACAGGTGTGCTGGATTTTGTGAATTCTGTGGCCCACCTTTCACCGACCATTTTAAGTGGTGATGCGGAGAATAATGTTGCCGAAGCCGCTAAAACCTTGGGTATCCAACAATGGCAATCGCGCTGTTTGCCCAAGGACAAGTTAGCCTATATCGAAAACCTGCAAGCGCAAGGAAAACGGGTATTGATGATTGGCGATGGCATAAACGATGGCCCGGTACTCGCGCAAGCTGACGTATCGATTGCAGTGAATAAGGCCACCGATCTTGCTAAAAACGCTGCCGATGTCATCATGTTGCGCGATAACATCAGCACTCTACGCGTATTGTTTACGGTCGCCAAACGCACAAAATCTACAATCCGTACCAACATCCTATGGTCGTTGGGTTACAATTCATGCGCTCTGCCTTTGGCCATGATTGGCTGGTTAACGCCGTGGATGGCGGTGATCGGCATGTCGCTTAGCTCAATCATTGTTGTTTTTAATTCAACGCGTTTGCTTTCTATCGAAAAGAAAAAAGCGAACATAACCGGTAAATCAGTCATCTCATGAGCATAATTTACGTATTAATTCCCCTTGCGATCGTTATCATTTTAGTGGCGATTGGTGTGTTCTTTTGGGCTGTTAAAAGCGATCAGTTTAACGATTTAGAACGCCAAGGTTACAACATTCTCTTTGATGAAGATGGCAAACAAGCGCGTCCTGGAGATAGAAAAGACAAGGCATCTGAACAGGCACCGTCTGCGACTAAGTCTTCCACTTCGGAGTAAGTGGTAACGTGATCCCTGATTATATCTCAGCGTTACTCATTGGCCTTGCTGGCAGCGTGCACTGCGTTGCTATGTGTGGCGGTGTCACGGCGGGATTATCGTTGGCGATTCCCAAAGAAAAAAATAAAACAGGCTTTATTGCCGCCTATAACCTTGGTCGAATTACCAGTTACACCCTTGCGGGCGCGATCACTGGCGGGCTTAGCGGCATTTTATCGCACCAACTAAACGGCGGCATTGCATGGTTAAATTTGATCAGCGGTGTGTTTTTATTACTCATTGCAGCTTACATTGGTAATTGGTGGTCCATTTTAAGTCGTTTGGAGCAAGCGGGTTCGGGTTTATTCAAACGCATCAGCCCTTTTTCAAAACGATTTATGCCGTTTAAGCATCCAGGATACGCGGTGCCTTATGGTCTTATTTGGGGATGGCTACCCTGTGGATTGGTATACTCCGCACTGACTTGGAGCCTAGCAAGCGAAAGTGCGCTAAATGGCGCAGTAATTATGCTGTTTTTTGGCTTGGGCACACTGCCCTCAATGATGCTTGCAGCCTATTCTACGACGCAAATAACAACGTTTCTCAAAAATCCACGTACAAAGCAGCTAATCGCGCTGCTTTTAGCCTTATTTGGCATGCTAAATATTTCCCAATCCCTAGCAAATATCTTATAGTTACGGTTGAACTTGATTAGGAATCTAGCATGACATCACATAACGGTTTTTCAATTCATTGCCAAAATTGTAGTTTCAGCCAACTATGTCTTCCGTTTAATTTGAACAGCCAAGAGTTAAACAAGCTAGACGACATTATTCAGCGTAAGCGCCCTATTCAGAAAAATGAACGTTTATTCACAGCGGGCTCTCCATTAAACGCGCTTTACGCCGTGCGATCTGGCTCATTTAAAACGTTCACTGTCTCTCAAGATGGCGAAGAGCAAATTACCGCATTCCATCTTCCGGGTGAAATCATCGGTTTCGATGGCCTTATCGAGCAGTCTCACCAAAGCTTCGCACAAGCATTAGAAACCTCAATGGTGTGCGAAATCCCTTATCAAACCCTCGACGAGCTTTCAGGTGAATTTCCAAAGTTACGTCAACAAATCATGCGTTTGATGAGTAATGAAATCCACCAAGATCAAGAAATGTTCATGCTTTTAAACAAGCGTACAGCGGAAGAGCGTCTTGCTTATTTCGTGAAAAGTTTGTCGAACCGTTTTCACGATCGTGGCTTCTCAGCCAATGAGTTCCGTTTAACCATGACACGTGGCGAAATTGGCAACTACCTTGGCCTAACGGTAGAAACCATCAGCCGTTTATTAACGCGTTTTCAAAAAGAAGCGCTTATTTCTGTGAGCGGCAAGCTGATTCAAATTTTGGACCACGCTAAATTAGAAGAAAGAATGGGCTCTAAGCGCCAAGTCTGCTCCCCAACTATTCAGTAAGCGTTCGTAACGCCAAATTATTTGATCTCAAACAAGCCTTTTTCTGGGAAAACATCTAAGCTAAATCTTAGATGTTTTATCCAGCTTAAGAAAAGGTATACGTATGAGCGATTTCAAAAAGATCCTCGCGGTTATTGACCCCACCGTACAAAAACAAAAATCACTTGATCGCGCAATTGAACTAGCACAAAAAACCGGTGCCAGTATCACTGCATTTTTGAGTATCTACGATTTTTCTTACGAACTGACCACCATGCTCTCTATCGATGAGCGAGAAACCATGCGACAGGCCATGCTGGATGACAAAGCTGAATGGGTGAATAACTTAATTCAGGTGAAAGAATCCGAAACCCACGATTTAATTAACGTGAAAGTGGTTTGGCACAACCGTCCTTATGAAAGCATTATCGCTGAAGCAATAAAAGGCGGTTACGATTTGATCATGAAAGGCACGCAGCAGCACGACACGCTTAAATCTGTTATTTTCACACCAACCGATTGGCATTTGCTGCGCAAAGCCCCTGTTTCTGTGTTGCTTGTAAAAGAACATGATTGGCCAGCGAACGGACAAGTGCTTGGTGCAGTGAATGTTGGAACGGAAGACGAAGCTCACCGCTCTTTGAATAAGAAGGTGTCTCAAACGGCGCACGATATGGCATCAGTGTTACAAGCCAATGTTCATTTGGTGAACTCTTATCCGGGGACACCTGTGAATATCGCCATTGAGATCCCCGAGTTCGATCCGCAGGGCTATAACGAATCCGTGCAGACTTACCACAATAAATGCATGAAAGAACATGCACATGAGCATCAGGTTGCTATTGAAAATTGTCACGATAAAGAAGGTTTACCCGAAGATGTGATCCCGCAAGTCGCTCAGGAGATCGATGCGGAACTTGTTATTATTGGCACCATTGGTCGTCACGGTATTTCTGCAGCCTTGATTGGCAACACCGCTGAGCATGTTATCGATATGCTGGATTGTGATGTATTGGCGTTAAAACCGGATGGGTTTGAATCCCCTGTTATTGTTGACTAGAAAGAAAACGTTATAACCAAAAGCCGCTATTTCTCATTGATTTAGCGGCTTTTTTCATACTTGAGTATGTGTATTTTGATGAAAGCGCTTACCTAACATTAAATTTTCATTTCATTAACATTTTAGGTTGATTCTTTTCACTGGTCGGTGTACTTATCTATCACCTCAATAATATAAACCTTTGAATTAAAACACCAACCTGGACGAACCATGAATCATTGCAGTAAATCACCGACTTTCCCGCTGACACGGGTCGCCTTGGCCATAGCTGGAATTGCAGTATCAAGTTACGGTTTTGCACAAGAACAAAGCACAACATCTCAAGCAGAAAACACCGGTATCGAAGTGATCAACGTTACCGCTCAAAAACGTAGCGAAAACCTTCAAGAAGTCCCTATTGCCATTACTGCATTTTCTGAAGATGCCATCCGAAACATTGGGGCGTCCGACCTGAATGATTTAGGTTTATATACTCCTGGATTTGAATCCAACAACGCCACAGCAACCCAAACCGCATGGACAGTGCGAGGCATTACCACCAACGACTTCGGTATTGGTTTAGACCCTGCTGTTGCCGTTTATATCGATGGTGTGTACATCGGTCGTCGCGGTACTTCTAATTTAAACTTTAACGATGTTGAACGCGTTGAGGTGTTAAAAGGCCCGCAAGGCACGCTTTTTGGGCGTAACTCTGCGGCGGGTGCCGTTAACATTATTACCAAATCTCCGGTAAACGACTACGAAGGTAATGTTCGCGTTACTTTAGGTAATTATAAGAAGCGTAAAATAGAAGGGTTAGTTAACCTACCAATTAACGAAAACTGGTCATTTCGCGGTTCCTACACCAGTAACAACCGCGATGGTCATATCAAAACCTTTGGCCGAGAAGACATTGGTAACGAGCATGATTGGGGCGCGCGCGCGGCTTTATTCGCTGAGTTTGACGATTTTGAAGCCGTGTTCAGAGCCGATGTTTCTCGGTTAAATCAAGACTCCCGCCCAGCAGCTACGTTAAATACAGGCTACGGCCCGGGTGACCCTTTTGGGGTGTATCACACCGATGGCGGCGATGATGTGTATGAAGCTCGCGACGTCAAAGGCGTTTCTGCCGAGTTGAATTGGCACTTTGGCGATATCACATTCACCTCGATTACCGCTTATCGTGAATTTGAGCGCTATAACGGCATGGAAGACGATGGTAGCGCCTTTGATCGTGCTTTCTTCGTGAGCGTGTTACAAGAAGATCAGGATCAATTCAGCCAAGAATTCCGTCTAACGGGCGCGTCTGAAAAGTTAAAATGGACGGTAGGCGCAACTTATTTCCAAGAAGACATTTCTCAAACAACGGATGCAAAATTTAACTCTCAAAGCTTTGATGGTTTTGCGTTAACCTCTATCGGCGTCAACCCTGCCCTCATTCCTAACATTCAGCCCGGTTTAGGCATGGCAGGTTTGTATCAGCAAATTATTCCTGCACAAGTGCTAGGCGGCATTGTTAACGAGACTATTTTCACGCCAGAGCAAGTATTAGGTTTGATTGTGTCGGCGAACTTTGGTCGCCCGCACGTTGAAACAACCGCCAATGCTAACGACATTGAAAGTTACGCCGCCTATGCGGACATGACTTATTCGCTCACGGATAAAATGGATATCACCGTGGGTTTGCGTTACACCCGTGACGAAAAAACCTTTGATATTTTCACTGAGTACCAAAACGAAATCATCATTCCCTTTACAGGCTACGACAACATTCCTTACGGCGTGGCATTCTCAGTTCCTACAGATACCACGCAAAATGCGAAGTGGAACAAGTTAACGCCGCGTTTTGTCGTGGATTATCAGTGGACGCGTGACTTCATGACCTACGCTAGCTACTCAGAAGGCTTTAAGGCCGGTGGCTTCAATACCTTAGGTGAAGCGCCCCCCGTTGATGAAGAAACAGTCGAAAACATCGAAATTGGGATGAAATCTTCATGGTTTGAAAACCAACTTCGTTTAAACGTTGCCTTATATAAGTACGATTATACCGACTTACAAAACCATGAATTAGATGGCCCGGCAGGCTCTGTTCCCACCTTCAATTTGCGTAACGTTGACGCCGAAGGCGAAGGTGCAGAAGTTGAGTTGAAATGGCAAGCGTCGCGCAATTTATTGGTTTCTGTGAACTACGCTTATCTTGATACCGAATACACAAAGTGGGACTTTTTCCCCTGGGAAGTAGACGAAGCAGCACAGGGCTTAGAAGTGGAAGACCGTGTGGGCGAACCTATTTCCGGTATGCCTAAAACCCAATATAACATTGCTTTAGACTACTCAATGGAAACCAGTGTGGGCGACTTTAACTGGCACTTTGACTACGCTTATAGCAGTGAGCGTCAGCAAGACATTGATGGCCCATCGTTGCCTGTATTGCCTTACGATCCTGCACAGGTGAAAGGCCTAACGGCGGATAACAAGATTGACTCTTATGGTATCGCTAACGCGCGAGTAACCTTCTTCCCGTCTGACTCGAATTACGAAGTATCACTTTATGCAAGAAACCTGTTCGATGAAGAATACATTTTGGCAAGAGGCGGACAAGCGATGGCAGTAGGTTCGCCTATTGCGAATCCGGGTTTGCCTAGAATGTACGGTGTTGAAGTGAATTATCGCTTCTAAGTCGTTGCTTCTTCTAAGTTGTTGCTTCTAAGTAGGTTATTGCAGAATTTACTGAACCGTAATCACCTATACTATAAACACCTATAGCAAGGAGGCCAATGTGCCTCCTTTTTTCGTTATTTTTAATTATTTTTAGTCATCCGCGTAAGCCTCTCGCCTCATTCATACTCTTAAATCCGCGCTTACATAGTCAATTTAACACGGGCCACACATCTCACTATTTGAATAATTTTTGTTCACTAAAGCCCATTTCCAGCGTTTATCTAGTAAGTGAAATTATATTACCCTGGAGAAGTGATGAATCGATTAACTCTGCTTTCAATAGCTGTATTAAGCTGCATCGTTCATGGTTGTACCTTTGCCGCGCCCACCGTTTCACCGCTAAATAATGCCACCTATACCGAAGGTGAAAGCGCGATATCACTCACACAGGGCATGAGCGTAACCGATGCCGAAGTATTCACCGATGGAAAGGTGTTACTGCAAATCGCTTCTCCAAATAATAGCGATCAATTCCGCATTATCAGCGATGCCAACCCCACTCAGTTAGGCGCAATTTCAATAAGCAATAACGATGTTTTTTTAGGGGATGGCGTTGAACAAACTCGCATTGGTAGCCTTGTGCAAGATGGTCAACACGGCGCACCGTTAGAAGTTAACTTCTCTACACCGCTGGAAAATGGATCCTTTGAAGAAGGTTTGTTGCCTTGGGTTGGCTACTTCGAACGCTATGGTGATGATGCCGCGCTTGGCGATGAAATCAATTTAGATGGCTTTCCGATCACACTGGATTTAACCGACCCAGATTACGCCGCTTCCACCGACCCAAACGGTGCCATTGCACGCCCTCAAGACCCAAGCGGCACCATGAGCCACACGATTGAAGTTCGGCCCAATACCGGAGTAAATAATTCTTCTGCCCTGCGTTTACAAAGCTCTGGCGGCATCGTGGCTGGAAACAATCTGCACCCTGATGCTGCCGCACGAAAAGACGGTTACGGCTCCTATCATGGGCCTTATGTTCAATCCGCTGTATTTACCGTGGAAGACAATGATGCTTTAACACTGGAATTCAAAGCGATTGGAAACAGCGATGATTACGAAGTGTTTGGCTTAATTCGTCGAGTCGATGCCAATGGCGATTTTGTGTCGAACGCCACACCTTCAACGAGTACATCGGCAGATAACGTATTGCTATTCGCGCAACGTGGCAACGACACCGCTGGATTTACCAATATTACCAAAACAGGGCTGCAAGCAGGCGCTTATCGCTTTGAATTTATTAGTGGCACTTATGATTTTACCGGAGGGTTAGCCGTAGGATCAGAGCTGTTTGTCGATAATGTTCGCCTTATCCCTGCAAAAGCAACGCAAGCAACCAATGTGGAAGCCATATTGGATCGCATCGAGTATTTCAATACCGCTAACGATCCTGTTGCGACGCCGCGTACCTTAACGCTTTCTGTCACCAACGGGAACCAAGAAACCACGCAAGTCAGCAGTCAGCTTACATTGATTGGGGTCAATGATGCGCCCCAGCTTCATAACCCGTCGGTGTACTTTATTAACGAAGGAGAAATGGCGGTCTCGCAATTGATTGCGATTAACTTTGAACATGCAGAAGTGGTGGAATTTACGCTGTCAGGAGAAGATGCCGACGCGTTTGATATCGGGATACACTCAGGTGTATTGAGCTTTAAACAGGCACCAGATTTTGAAACGCCGCACGATGCCAATGGCGATAACGCTTTTCAAATTAGGGTGCATGCCACTGATGATGGCGACCCAAATTTGTCGGACCAACAAAATCTTAGTATTCGTATTTCAGA
>CAXRCC010000007.1:0-11769 GCA_964228975.1 Paraneptunicella sp.
ATGGCAAACTACAGCACAAACTAACCTCGCCGCATAAAAACATCAGCAAGACCTATTGGGTACAAGTTGAAGGGGAACCAACAGAAGAAAAACTCGCGGAATTTAGGCAAGGTTTACCTTTAAAAGATGGCATGACAAAACCTGCAAAAGTGAAAATAATAGATGAACCTAGCGTGTGGGAAAGGCACCCGCCAATTCGCGAACGCAAGCACATTCCAACAACGTGGTTATCCGTCACCCTCACCGAGGGAAGAAATCGCCAAGTCCGAAGAATGACCGCGCATATTGGCTACCCTACTCTGCGTTTAATTCGCTATAGAATCGGGAATTGGACACTTGACGGAATAGAACCGGGAAAATATTTTCCATTATAAGCACTTATCGACGAATTTATCGTAATTTTCATGAAACATTTCGATGTTTTTGCTAATATGCGCAGCCAATTTCAACCCACGCATATTTTACTGAATTGATAGGTACTCAATGCCCGTAGCAATCTCACCAGTTGATTCTCGTTCACCCGAACAAATCAAGGTTATCGTCGGTATGTCCGGCGGTGTCGACTCCTCTGTTTCAGCGCTTCTATTAAAAGAACAAGGCTACCAAGTGGAAGGCTTGTTCATGAAGAACTGGGAGGAAGACGACAATGATGAATATTGCGCAGCTGCGGAAGATTTAAAAGACGCACAAGTCGTTGCAGAAAAGCTTGGCATTGAACTTCACACCATCAACTTCGCTGCAGAATACTGGGACAATGTGTTCGAGTATTTTCTTGAAGAATACAAGGCAGGAAGAACTCCTAATCCCGATATCATGTGTAACAAGGAAATTAAGTTTAAAGCTTTCCTTGAGTTCGCAGCGGAAGATTTAGGCGCAGATTACATTGCAACGGGTCACTATACACAGCGCCGTTATCAAGACGGTCATTGGCAGCTAATTCGTGGGCAAGATGATAACAAAGATCAAAGTTACTTCTTATATACGCTCGGCGAGCAACATATTGCCAAAACACTTTTCCCAATCGGACATTTGCCCAAGCCAGAAGTGCGAGAACTTGCTAAAAAGCATGATCTTATCACCCACGACAAAAAAGACAGCACTGGAATTTGCTTCATTGGTGAGCGCAAATTCAAAGACTTCCTGTCTCGCTACCTGCCAGCCCAGCCCGGTGTGATTAAAACCGCAGAGGGTGAAGAAATTGGTGAGCATCAAGGTTTGATGTATCACACGCTCGGGCAACGTAAAGGGTTATTAATCGGCGGTAAGAAGGAGCACGGTGATGATCCTTGGTATGTGGTCGATAAAGATGTACCAAATAATGTATTAATTGTGGGTCAAGGTGCCGATCACCCTCGTCTATACTCTAAAGGGTTAATTGCAAAACAATTGCATTGGGTTGATCGCACAGGGCCTTCTGACGCAATAAAAGCAGTGGTAAAAACACGTTATCGACAAACGGATATCCCCTGCACGATTACACCAGAAGGCGACACAGTTAGCGTTGAATTTGATTCCCCGCAAAAAGCCGTTACGCCGGGTCAATCAGCCGTATTCTACCAAGACGACATCTGTTTAGGTGGCGGCATTATTGAGAGTTACATAAGATAATGGACAACTATGTAGATCAACAATTAGCGCTTGCTGGCGTTTGTCAGGCCGCTTTTCTTGTTAAAAATTTAGCAAGAACAGGTAAGGTCGAGCCAAATACCTTTGAAGCAAGCCTTGAATCAATTGTTATCACTGACCCTAAGGAAACCATCGACACATTTGGTGGTTTAGAAAAGCTGCGCCTTGGCATTGCCACATTAGAAAGCCAACTCAACAACAAATCGGGCCGTAAAGACTCCGAAATAACACGCTATATCGCAGATATCTTAGGACTGGAGCGCAAATTAACGCGCAATTCATCCAGTTTAGGCGAACTGGCAAGCCGCATTGAACACATTAAGCGCCAGCAAATGCACAGCTCACTGTTCGAGCCTCCAATGATCGCCAATTTGGCGAGCGTCTATAAAGATGTGATCAGCCCCCTTGGCAGCAAAATTCAAGTTGCTGGCAATCCCGACATTCTTAAACAAGCCGGCATCCAAGATAAAGTACGAGCCGTTTTGTTAGCGGGCATCCGCGCAGCTGTTTTATGGAGACAGCTGGGTGGCAAGCGCCGCAATATCATATTTCAACGTAATAAAATCTTAAAAGTGGTACATGAACTCATGCACCAACTAGAAGAGTCTAAGTAAACTGAGGTATGCATGGATTTATCAATGCTTTCCGCCATTTCTCCGGTTGACGGACGTTATGGCAGTAAAACAACTGAATTAAGAAGTATTTTCAGCGAATTCGGCTTGTTCCGTTTCAGAGTGCAAGCAGAAGTAACATGGCTACAAGCTTTGTCTGCTCATGAAGGTATTGAAGAAGTCCCAGCGTTTAGTGCACAAGCCAATGCACTGCTAGACAACATTGTGACCAGCTTTAACGAAGAACATGCGCTACGCATCAAGGCAATCGAACGTACGACCAACCATGATGTTAAAGCCATTGAATACTTCTTAAAAGAACAAGTTGAATCAAACGATGAGCTAAACCAAGTGAATGAATTTATTCACTTTGCCTGTACATCTGAAGACATTAACAACTTGTCTCACGGCTTGATGCTTAAGCACGCTCGCGAAGAGGTTATCTTGCCTTATTGCGACAAATTGCTCGAAGCCATGCGCAATCTAGCCATCGAATACAAAACCATCCCTATGATGGCGCGTACGCACGGTCAGCCTGCTTCACCGACGACAATGGGCAAAGAAATGGCAAACGTTTACGTACGCTTAAAGCGCCAGCGTGATGCCATTGCAGAAGTGCAAATTCTGGGCAAAATTAACGGAGCTGTGGGCAACTACAACGCGCACCTTTCCGCCTACCCTAATGTTGACTGGCACGCCTTCTCTGAAAAATTTGTCACGAGCCTTGGCTTAACTTGGAACCCAAGCACGACGCAAATTGAACCTCACGATTACATCGCTGAGTTATTCGATGCCATTGCACGATTCAATACCATTTTGCTCGACTTCGACAGAGATGTATGGGGCTATATCGCACTGGGCCACTTCAAACAGAAAACCGTTGCGGGCGAAATTGGTTCTTCGACCATGCCACACAAAGTTAACCCTATCGACTTCGAAAACTCTGAAGGTAATTTAGGGTTAGCAAATGCTATTTTTGCACACCTTGCAACTAAGTTACCTGTTTCTCGCTGGCAGCGTGACCTCACCGATTCCACGGTACTACGTAACCTAGGTGTTGGCGTGGCGTATTCTAGCATTGCCTACCAAGCCACGCTGAAAGGCATTAGCAAATTACAAGTTAACGAAGCAAGCTTAATGGATGAGCTCAATAATAATTGGGAATTGTTGGCAGAGCCTATTCAAACCGTCATGCGTCGCTACGGTGTTGAAAAACCGTACGAGAAGTTAAAAGAACTCACTCGCGGTAAAAAGGTTAATCAAGACATTATTGCTGAATTCATCGACGGACTTGCCATTCCTGATACGGCAAAATCAGAGTTGAAACAATTATCACCAGCAACCTATATTGGTGACGCCATCAGATTAACAGACGCGTTAATCGCTTAGTGTACATTTCAGACCAGGTTCGATACACTCGGCCTGGTCTTATGACTCAGGATGAGTCATTCATTATGTTAAGGAGAACATTCATGGCACCCACTTGCCCGCAATACGCTGTACGCGCACTTTCTCGCACCATTTTTGTTATTTGTCTTGCCCATCTCATTATTCTGTTCACACTTTGGACCGACAATATTCCGCAACAAACAACCTTGGTAACCGCACACCTATGTTTTTTACTGCTGTGTTTATTCGCGCTTGCCGAAAAAATAAAACACATTCAGGGCGCATGGAAATCAGACATTGAAGCCAGCAACAGCAAACAAAATTTGATAGAAAACATGCTGCCTAAATCCATCGCTGAAAAAACACACCTAAATGCAATGCCCAAAGAAATCAATCACGTCCCCTACGCCACGGTTATTTTCGCCGATATCGTTAACTTTACCGCCCTTGCGGATCAACTCTCGTCTCAACAACTCATGTCACTGCTCGACACTATTTACACCGAATTTGACCTGATCACGCAACACCATGGATTAGAGAAAATTAAAACCATTGGCGACGAATACATGGCGGTTTCCGGCGCACCAGAAGAAAAGCGGTTTCACGCCCATGCCGCCTGTCGTTGCGCACTTCATCTACGTCAACGCTTCGAATTTATCTGCCAACAACACCGCATTCGCACTCATTTACGCATTGGCATTCACTCTGGGCCAATTAGCGCTGGCATCATTGGTAAAAACAAACTCAGTTATGACATTTGGGGAAACACAGTAAATTACGCTTCACGCCTTCAATCACAGGGTCAAAGTGGTAAAATTCACATAAGTCACACTAGTTTTAAATTAGTGAAGAATGCGTTCTCCTTTGAGTCTCCTAAACAGCTCAATATCAAAGGATTCGGCCTTAAACGCACACATTTTTTAATCGGAAATTTATCTCATGCTCAACTTCAACACCCAAACCTTTCTCAAAGATTACTGGCAAAAGAAACCTCTCGTTATTAAAGGTGGAATTGCGCAGTTTGATGATCCGTTAGATGAGCATGATTTAGCGGGCCTTGCCGAACTAGAAGAGGTTGATAGCCGAATTATTTCGCAGCAAAACGGTGAATGGCACGTTGAGCAAGGCCCATTCGAAGATTTTGAACCCTTGTTAAAGGGCGACTGGACGCTTTTGGCTCAAGGGGTAAACCAATATATTCCAGAAGCAGCTTACCTATTGGATGCATTTAGTTTTATACCGCACTGGCGCATGGACGATTTAATGGTGAGTTACTCCGTGGCGAATGCCGGTGTTGGGCCTCATATCGATCAATACGATGTCTTTATTATTCAAGGAAGAGGCTCAAGACGTTGGCAGGTAGGAAACAAAAAAGAATACGCCACCGTTATGCCTCACCCGAAATTAAAACAAATAGCCATGTTCGAACCCATTATTGATGAAGTGCTTGAGCCCGGAGATATTATCTATATTCCGCCGGGCTTCCCGCACAATGGTGTGGCACTTGAGCCTTGCTTGAATTATTCCGTTGGATTTCGAGCCCCAAACCAAATTCAATTATTAGACAACTTTACCAATCATTGCATTGAGCACCAAAAAGCCAATGAACGGTATCAAGATCCATCACTAGCTTACAGGAAGTACAGCGCAGAAATGACAAGGACAGAAATGAACGCGATGAAAAAGCTCGTCAAAGCAGCCATTGACTCAAACGAATTTGAACAGTGGTTCTTAGAATTTAATTCAGGATTAGCCTATTCATGTGAAGAAGGCGAAGCAGATTACGACACCGACACGCCAAGTGAACTGATTCAAGCGCCCTATTTTGATATTGAACGTAGCCTCGATACACAAACCATTTTTCTTGAATCAGAACACGGCTCGTTGCACTTTGCCATTAATGGACAAAGCTATCAATTTGAAGGAGTCGAAGCCGATATTCACGCTTTAAAGGCGTTACTTTCGGAGCGTATAACCGATGCCAACCTTGTTGCCAATTTGGTAAAAATACCGCAGTTGCATCAATGGTTAAGTTTATGGGTTGAACTAGGTTATTGGGAAGATATCAGCAATTCTGATGCTGAATTTGAAGAATAAGACACAAGGCATGACTCGTCCTGAAATAGGTTGAGACTTATTTAGGACGGGTCAGCACAACAAAAAAGAGCTACATTAAGTAGCTCTTTTCTTCATTCACTTATTCATTCACTACTTTTTATTTTTCCAAACCGCTTCGCTTTCCGCGAAAGGATAAATGGCCTCGGCTTTGGTAATCAAAAGCTGAGCAAAATCTCGTTGAACGGTGTCACGCAAACCCGCTCTAACCATGCCCTCTGCTTTCATTTGCCAGTGCAAAGAGAAATGACGAATGGCTCCGCGTGCATCTTGTGCAACATTATCGGAGGTGACATCTGTTGGTAAATCCCCTGCAATCACCCAGTATTTTTTGCGCTCTTTGTCTCTGATTTTAAACACAGCAAACAAGGGCGCAATGTAAGTACTTTCATCATTAAATACGCTTTCAAGGACAATGCCTTGCTGCGCCAAATAATTGGTGGCTTTCTTTAACTGGTCGTTGAACCACTGTGCTGCAAGCGCTTGTTGTTGTTCTTTATCGGCTTGCTCTTGGTTTTCAACTGGAGTGTCTTTCATAAATAATGCCTAATACAAATTGAAATCATGCCATTTACCAAACAAAAAAAGGGCAACGGCCTACGGTAATTGCGCTAACAATACCTGAATCGGGTGCTTGGGCTTCTGCGTCCCAAAACGCGCCACTTGGCTACGACAAGAATACCCCGTCGCAACAATCTCTTCTGGATTATACTGATCCAAAGCAGGTTGCCAACTTAGCTCGAATAATGCCTTCGAATCTTCCAGGTGCTTGGTTTCATGACCAAAGGTTCCCGCCATACCACAACAGCCTACCGCCACGGGGTTTAACGTTAAACCAAAGGCCGCAAAAATGTTTTGCCACTGTTTTTCCGAAGTGGGTATCACGGTTTTTTCTGTGCAATGACCAAGCAAAGAGAACGTTTTTGCTGCTTTCGCTTTAGGCAAAGCTTGTGCAAACGTTTTAGCGTAATCATCAAACCATTCGCCAATGGTGAGCACATGAAAATCACCGCGTTTATCACCCAATGCTTTTTTGTATTCATCGCGATAACACAACACCATAGACGGGTCGGCACCTGCCATAGCAATCCCCAAATCAGCCACCTGGTTCAAAAACGTTGCCGCGTCTTGCGCTGTCTCGGCAAATTCGCGTAAGAATCCTTTAACATGTTGCGGTTTACCATTAGGTTTAAACGGTAAAATAACCGCGTTTACGCCCACTTTTTCACACAAGGTCACCCAGTCTGCAATCAATTCTGCTTCATAAAAACTGGTAAACGGATCTTGCACAATTAGCAATGTCTTTGCCTTTTGATCATCAGACAGCGCCTGCAACTGGGCTAAATTGAATGATGTAACCTTCGCAGAAACTCGCTCACTCAGTGTGGGCGACGATAATACTGGCGCATCAACATAACCCACTTTGTCTTTAATTAAGCGTTTGATGGGGCCAAGCGACTGTCCCCAATTAACCAACTTAGGAAATTTAGCCAACATCGGAGCCATTTTCTCAACATTGGCAACCAAATGATCCTTGAAAGGACGCTTATAGCGAGTGTAATACAAGGATAGGAATCGCGAGCGAAAGTCCGGCACACTCACGTTCACCGGACACTGGTTAGCACAGGCTTTACACGCCAAGCATTCATCCATGACGTCAAACACTTCTTGAGAGAAATCATCCTTAATATCCGCTTTAATGCCTGCCGATTTAGGGCTCGCAGCGTGATAATAATTCTGCTCTAAAGCAGTCATATCGGTCCCCTGCTCTTGCACCAATCGTAACCATTCTCGAATCATACCTGCACGGCCTTTAGGGCTATGGCGACGATCCGCTTTAACCTTGTAAGACGGGCACATTGGCGACTTCACATCATAGTTAAAGCACAAACCGTTACCGTTGCAGCTCATTGCAGGTTCCCAGCTTTGACGCACCGTAACAGGAATTTGTCGGTCGTAAAAACCGCGCTTCGTATCACTGACTTTAACCAGTGCTTCCTCACTATCAATGGGTGTGCAAATCTTGCCGGGATTCATTTGGTTGTGAGGGTCGAATACCGCTTTAATTTTACGTAACTCGTTAAATAACGCCTCACCAAAGAACGCGGGTCCGTATTCACTTCGATAGCCTTTACCGTGCTCACCCCACATTAAACCACCGTATTTTGCGACTAGGGCCACCACTTCATCCGACAAACTGTGCAACAGCATTTCTTGCTCGGGATCGCACATATCCAGTGCTGGACGCACGTGTAAAACGCCTGCATCGACGTGACCAAACATACCGTAGTTTAGGCCCTTACCGTCAAGCAAGGCTCTAAACTCCATAATAAAATCTGCCAAATTTTCCGGTGGTACGGCTGTGTCTTCAGCAAAGGCCACCGGCTTTTGCGTTCCCGGCGTTTTCCCCAGCAGTCCTACCGCCTTTTTGCGCATACCGTAAATCTTGCCAATGTCCGCTAGGCTGTAAGTCACTTGGTAACCAATCACACCCGTTTCTTGTGCCTGAATTTCGGCGTCTAGTCGCTCAGTAAGCACCGCAATACGAGCTTTAAGCGCCGCCTCATCTTGGTCGTTATACTCGACCATGTTCAAGCCAAGTACCGACTTATTCGGAACATCTTGAATTAAATCACTTACTGAATGCCAAACGATGTCTTGCTTTGCCAAGTTCAGTACATTGCTGTCTACCGTTTCTACGGATGTTGCTTGTGCCGCGACCATCGCTGGGGCATGACGCAGTGCAGATTCAAAAGAGTCGTACTTTACATTGATGAGTGCTTTTGCTTTTGCAATGGGTGTTAAATTCAGCTTTGCTTCGGCAATAAAAGCCAACGAACCTTCAGAACCAGCCAGCACTCGGGCTAAATCGAGTTGTGACAGATCATCACTGACGGCATGCTCTAAATCATACCCCGTTAAAAAACGGTTTAAGCGTGGAAACTTGTCGAGAATTTGAGTGCGATTATCAACACACGTTGTCGCCACTTGATGTTCAATATGGGTTAACCGATCACTTTTCTCAGTTAACGTTGGCAGAGCAGAAATTGTTTTGGCCTCAGTGTTAATGACGTCGCCGTTAGCTAACACTGCGGTTAATGACAAAACGTGATCACTGGTTTTACCGTAAACCAAAGAGCCCTGACCAGACGCATCGGTGTTGATCATACCTCCCACCGTTGCCCGGTTACTGGTAGATAAATCAGGCGAAAAGAAAAAACCATAAGGGCGCAGAAAGTCATTTAGCTGATCTTTAATGACCCCTGCTTGTACTCTCACCCATTGCTCTTCAACGTTGATTTCCAAAATGCCCCGCATGTGACGAGAAATATCAACCACCAAGCCCGGCGTCAGCGACTGCCCATTCGTGCCAGTACCGCCCCCTCTAGCGCCCGCTTTAACCTCTGGGAATTCAGCTAATAACCGCCCAACAACCGACAAATCATCCACGGTTTTGGGAAAGACCACGGCTTCTGGGAGTTGCTGATAAATGGAATTATCGGTTGCAACAGCAAGGCGACTTGAGTATTGGCTTTCAATATCACCGGAAAATGCACTGCTTGCGAGTTTTTCTAAAAATGCAATATACGACGGTTTCGTCGGAGTATGAGATTTAACGATTGGTAACATTGGCTCTAAGGGGATGTTTAACGAGGGCCTGCATTATCCTTTAAACAAGCGATACACGCCAGCGTAAAAGCCAATTAAGCCTTAAAAATAGCGCTGAAAGTGAACATGGATTGTAACAACTCAAACAACATAACATTGAACTCTTCACTTATACTCTAGTCAAAACCACTTCCTAGGTTGATGCAAAAAGGAGTAGTAATGAAATCTGTGCGAATAGGATTAGGCGCAATTTTATGTAGTATTGGCGTTATCTTTTTTATTCTTCCCGGCTCCATTTTATTCTTGATCGGTGGCCTGTTTTTACTGAGTTTCGACGTGCCAATTGCACGTAAATGGCTAAGAGTAAGTCAGCGTTCAATGTCGAAAGGCGCAAGCGCACTCGACAATTTCTTCGCCAAACGCAAACGCTTTAAGTCATAAACGGTTTGGCTCTTATCGCGCAACAAGAATCGCATAACGCATAACGCATAACGCATAAAAAGATTAGCGCATTCGTTATCCATCAAACATAAAAAACCCGGCTTGTGCCGGGCTTTTGCTTATTTAACGTTTTTAATCAAACTGTTTAGGCGTGTTCTTTACCAAGATACAACCATGTTTCCACCACTGTATCTGGGTTCAAAGAAACACTGTCAATGCCGTGCTCTAGTAACCATGCCGCAAAGTCTTCGTGATCCGAAGGACCTTGACCACAAATACCCACATACTTACCACGCGCTTTCGCTGCTTTAATGGCCATTGCCAATAACGCTTTAACCGCATCATCACGCTCATCAAATAAGTGAGCAATTAGGCCTGAATCTCGGTCTAAGCCAAGTGTAAGCTGCGTTAAGTCGTTTGAGCCGATAGAGAAGCCGTCGAATACGTCAAGGAACTGATCCGCTAGAAGTGCATTTGAAGGCAGCTCACACATCATGATCACTTTCAAATCATTAACGCCTTGCTCTAACCCTTCTTCTTTTAATAGCTCAATCACTTTCTTGCCTTCGTCCACTGTGCGAACGAATGGGATCATGATCTCAACGTTGGTTAAGCCCATCTTGTTACGAACACGTTTAATGGCTTCGCACTCAAGTGCAAAACAATCACGGAACGATTCAGAGATGTAACGACTTGCACCACGGAAGCCCAGCATTGGGTTTTCTTCGTCTGGCTCGTACTGGTAACCACCTACCAAGTTAAAGTACTCGTTAGATTTAAAGTCAGACATGCGAACAATAACGCGCTTCGGATAGAAGGCAGCACCGATGCTGGCAATCCCTTCAACCAATTTCTCGATGTAAAACTCAACAGGAGAAGCATAGCCAGCCATCAAATCATTAATTTCTGCTTTTACCTCTTCAGGCTGCTGCTCGTAATTAAGCAACGCCTTAGGGTGAACACCGATCATACGGTTGATGATGAACTCTAAACGCGCCAGACCAACCCCTTCGTTAGGCAAACGCGCGAAGTCGAATGCGCGATCCGGGTTACCCACGTTCATCATCACTTTAACAGGCAGTTCAGGCATTGAATCGATACGAGACGTTTGCACACTGAAGTCCAAAATATCGCCGTAGATGTAACCTGTGTCACCTTCTGCACAAGATACCGTAACACGATCGCCTGTTTTCAATGATTCCGTTGCATCGCCGCAGCCTACAACCGCTGGAATGCCTAATTCACGCGCGATGATAGCCGCATGGCAAGTACGACCGCCACGATTCGTCACAATCGCCGCTGCCTTTTTCATGATAGGTTCCCAATCTGGGTCTGTCATGTCGGTAACAAGCACATCACCTTCTTGCACTTTGTCCATTTCATCCACAGACTCAAGCACTTTAACCACGCCTGCGCCAATCTTGTGACCGATTGCACGACCTTCAGATAAAATGTTCGCTTTACCGCTTAACTGATAACGCTCGATAGTTTGCGAGTCTTCGCGAGAACGTACGGTTTCTGGGCGCGCTTGAACAATATACAACTTGCCATCTTCACCGTCTTTCGCCCACTCAATGTCCATAGGACGCTGATAGTGCTTTTCGATGATAACGGCTTGTTTCGCTAGCTCCATCACCTCTTCGTCGGTTAACGAGAATTGATTACGTAGCGCTTCTTCAACAGGCACAATTTCAACCTGTTTGCCATGTGCAGTATCTGCTGAGTACTGCATCTTGTTCATTTTGCTACCAAGGTTACGACGCAATACTGCCGGGTTACCTTTTTCTAACAATGTTTTATGAACGTAGAATTCGTCTGGGTTAACCGCACCTTGTACGACCATTTCCCCCAAACCAAGAGAAGAAGTGATAAATACGACATCTTCGAAGCCAGATTCAGTATCGATACTGAACATAACACCTGACGAAGAAAGGTCACTACGTACCATGCGTTGGATACCTGCTGAAAGTGCAACGCC
>CAXRCC010000008.1:0-4167 GCA_964228975.1 Paraneptunicella sp.
ATATTTCGAATCTCGGTAACCCGCTATCAAATCTCGTCTATCGCGATAAGCAATTAAATAACCACAATAGGCAATCGGAAGGGTGCCAATTAGATTCATAACGATAAGTACTAAAAGTGCTCCTAGCATTTTGTTTTCCTCTTAGCACCTAACAAGATTATTGCTGTTAACTCCGCGTATGTCTCAAACTGTAGCTTTACAAATTCGTGTAATCTTTTGAATTTTTCAATCATAGCTTTAACTCACTCTGTTTAGCCACATTAATTTACCTAAATTGAGTTTTAGACAGTCGGAATTAGCTTGCGTAAAAGTGAGTACTATTAAATGACTTAAAACCCATCGAAAACATCGACCGTTTTTAATTGGGCTGGGCGTTTAATTGAATATGTTTAGTGAAACAATGCATAAAATGGGAGTGACTAGCATCACGATAAGTGCTTGTTGTGTGGCAGTAGGCATGACCATGTCAATTCTCACCAAAATGTACTTAACCTTTTTCTTGGTCACCAGAGAAAACGAACACAGCCATAGCAATGAAGCTCATCCACATCAGTAGTATGTTACAATACCCATCTGCGTTAGTGTCAGTCATTGCGGATCATTCTGCTAGGTTAACGGTGATCCCTTCTGCGTCCGTTGGCTCTTCAAAAAACCTATTCACTTGCTGAAATACCTCGGGCGTATCGAATTTAGCGCGTATCGGTTGCTCTACTCGCCTTATTTTTATTTGTGCCAAACACTTTTCATCAGATGCTTTTATGTAGTGAGCCAACAGTGGTGCGTTAGCAGATTGTGCAACTGCTTTAAACCAGGTTCGGGTCTCGACCGTGTTGCCTGGAAAGTCCAGAATGACGGAGCTACCCGCCTTCAAAATTTGTTTGATATGGTCTTCTAGAAGCGACAACAAACGGCGATGCCTGTTGATGTAATCATCAAAATTATTAATCTCATCAGGGAACAGTTGAGCCAGCCATTTATCTTCAGAAATTAAAATGTAACCGGTATCGACAGCCAACTTTTTAGAATACGTAGATTTACCCGCGCCCATCTTGCCAATCAGAAAATGCAAAGTGCCTTTGGATGTGCTTTTATCTGCCAATGTTTTGCCCTCTCCGTTTTTCTATCTCAATGGTAACTTTGAGATACTCAACATAACACCTAACCTAGTTAAAAACGCTACATTATAACAATATGAAAAACCTTGTTACGTTTTCCTACACGATGGTCATTGAATCACGTCAATTTTCTCTATTAGTATTTCACGCACTCGTGAATCGATGGTTTTTCGAACATTGCGATACCTCCGATTCGCTCAAACATTCCAACTAGTCTGTGAACTTGTGTGCCTGCGATTGGCTTTCGATGTTCGTTTGGAATGCTTAATTATCATGCGCGCCTCGCATAATTTGCCGGGCACGTAATACAAAGCTGAGTCTATTCAGCAACAACCGGGGACAACATGATTAAACGAATTTTCAAGCGCCAAGCGCTTGGCTTGCTATGCGCAACTGCTCTTGGCTTAACAGCCGTAGCGTCAACAGCCCACGCACAAGACAAGGCGGCCACCGTAGACGAACAGTATATTTGGGATCTGACTGACTTTTACCCATCACAAGATGCGTGGGAGGCGGAAATTGAACGTCTGCGCGGTGAGATAGACGGACTTAAAAAGTATCAAGGTAAATTAGGCACAGACTCCAAAACGCTACTCAAAGCGCTTGAGGCACAGTCTGCGTTCTCGAAAGATTTATTGCGTGCGTGGACCTATGCTTCAAACACGCGCAATACCAATCTTGGCGATGCCAATGGTCAAGCAATGGTTGGCCGTATGCAGGCGTTGTTTCAAGCCGCAAGTGCTTCGCAGAGCTACGTGGCACCAGAAATCGTAGGACTAGGAGCCGAGCGAGTTGAAGAACTAATCAAAGGCGATGCGGGCTTGGAAAAACACGCCCTATATTTACGCGATACCATTCGACAAGGCGAACACGTATTGTCACCTGAAACCGAAAAAGTACTTTCGTTAATGGGCACTGCACTTGGTTCCTCTCAAGGCGCGCGCGACATGTTAGCCAATGCCGAAATCGAATGGCCTAAAATCACCTTGAGTGACGGCACCGAAGCGCACTTAACTAATGCCGGATACTCACTACATAGAGCCGCGGCAAATCGCGAAGACCGCGTAGCAGTATTTGACGCATTCTGGGGTCGCTATAAGGATTTTGAAAGTACCTTTGGCGTAACCTTAAACGGTGAAGTACAGGCCAATGTTGCTATGGCCAAAGCGCGTAAATACGAAAACACATTAGAGTACTTCTTATCAGGCGATAACATCCCGCAAGACGTTTACCGTACCTTGGTTAAAGTCACTAATGACCGTATTGGAGTACTACATCGTTACTTCAAATTACGTGAGCGTATGTTGGGCATTGAAGATATTGGTTATCACGATATCTATCCCGACTTAGTGCAAACCGATTTGACCTTCCCAATCGAAAAAACACGTGATGACATGTTAGCGTCGATTCAAATTTTGGGTCCTGAGTTTGCTGAAAAGTTCGCTAAAGCCTCTACTGACCGCTGGATGCACGTTTATCCGCAACCGGGTAAACGCTCTGGCGCCTATATGTCGGGCAGTGCTTATGATGTTCACCCACTCATTTTGTTGAACCACCAAGACGACTACAACAGTGCATCAACCTACGCCCACGAATGGGGGCACGCCATGCACAAAGTATTGACCAATGAAAATCAGCCTTATGAACTGTCCAACTTCTCGATTTTCACTACGGAAATTGCGGCAATTGCCAAAGAGATTTTATTGCAGGAACACATGCTAGAACAGGCAAAAAACAAGGACGAAAGGTTGTTTTACCTAGGTTACGCACTTGAACAAATGCGCGGTACTTTTTTCCGCCAGGTCATGTTCTCCGAATTTGAATTGGCCATTCATGAAGAGGTTGAAAAAGGCCAAGCCTTAACCGGTGCTCGCATGACTGAAATTTACGGCGAAATCTTAAAACGCTATCACGGTCACGACGAAGGAGTGATGAAGATCACCGAACGCGAAATGATCGAGTGGGCTTACATTCCTCATTTCTACTACAACTTCTATGTATACCAGTATGCTACATCCATCGCAGGAGCGGCGTACTTCGTAGATCAAATGAAGGCCGGTGGCGAGAAAGAAGTTAAAACCTACCTTGATTTCTTGAAAGCTGGCGGTAACGACTACCCAGTAGAAATATTGAAAGACGCTGGCTTAGATATGTCTAGCGAAGCGCCTTATAACGCGGTTATCGACAGAATGGATGCTGTGATGGACGAGATTGAAGCGATTTTAGATGGTCGTGCTATTAAGTAATTCAAAGTTCATTTGAAGATAATAGCCCGGTTCTGCGCCGGGCTTTTTTGTGTCTTTAGTAAATTATATCCGCCAATAAAACATAGAGGTTTGTTTACCCATTATTTGGACTGGATAGTATTCATTACTGCTTCTTTCAGTCACACCATAGCAAACATGCAAGGGTATTAAATGTTCTGAGCGAGGATGACAAAAGCGTGCACTGGGGGCAGTTTCCCAATCCACCAGCTGCTGTCTTCGCTGTGATTCATCGAGTGATGCATCTGTAATTGTAGAAACCAACCAGCGCTCAAACTCCCAATTTTTAGCATTGGCGATTGCCGCCTTTTCATCTTGCTTAGGGATAAAGAACGCAGACATATTGTGAAACGACATGCCCGAACCTATGATAAACAAGTTGTCGTAATCCAGTGTTGAAAGTACCTTTCCGATTTGCACGTGAAAATCCGCATCTAAGCCTTTCTTCAAAGACAACTGCACACAAGGAATATTCGCCTCTGGATACATAATTTTCAATGGGACAAACGCACCGTGATCGAGACCGCGTTTTGTATCCAGCTCAGCGTTTATGCCCGCTTTTAGCAGCGCATCTTTGATTGCAGCGGCAAGTGTCGGCTCACCTGGGCACCGATACTCAATATCATACGCCTCCTTTGGAAAACCCGAATAATCGTAGATCAACTCAGGTAAAGCAGATGCTGTTATGCGAGGCACTGTCGTGTCCCAATGCGCACTAATGAGAAGAATTGCACTTGGCCGCCCTACTTCGTTTGCAACTTTCTTAAGTGTCGACACCATCTCAGTGT
>CAXRCC010000009.1:0-3694 GCA_964228975.1 Paraneptunicella sp.
GTGCGTGCTTCTTCAGCAGTCAATCCATGAAAAAGAGCAAGACATTTAAAGATAGCAACGACTCTAAAAACTCTCAGCTCGTCACCAATTTATCGTACACCTTATCTATCACCAAAATTGCGCACTATGTGAAATGCATCATGCGCGACAACATCGGTGGCTCTGCGGACGCTGCCTATATCAACAAGGTGATTTCGACGTGGCTTAACGATTACGTTACGACCGTGGTTAACCCGGATGATTCAACCCTGCGACGTTATCCGTTTAAAGCCGTATCGGTAGAAACCGCTGAGCGCGAGTCTGTTGTTGGCTGGTACGACTGCAAAATCAGTGTGTTACCGCATTTGCAATTCGAAGGTTTAGATGCCGAGTTAAGGCTGGAAACCCGTTTAGGTAAAAAATAATTTAGAAGGAGATAAAAATGGCTTCAACCAGCTTGCCTTGTAGCGTCGAACAAGGGTTTAACTTTCATAAAGATGCGCAGTGTTTCATTGGCCATTTAACGGAACTTGAGGTCTCGGCTAATGGAAAGTTCGATGTTGATATGGCGGTATCGGATCCGACCAAAATTGGTGGCGACCCGGAAACGAAAGAGAAAGTCGTTGCCGTGATTTCCAATATTCATTGGGAAGGGGGTCATGCCGATCCCATTTATATTTCAGGTCGCATCTCTACCAGTAATAAGACCAAAGCAGCAACCTTGCAGCACACCACATTGAGCGATACCAAGGTGAAGTTCAAGTTCGTGGTTTACGACTATGACCCCAAAGCAAAGAAGTTTTACAAGTGTTTTGATTGTGACGCTAGCTTGGAAGGGTTGGTGGCGAAATCCGGCGAAGATTTGGAGTTAGGGGTGAACTTAGTGCCTGCAAACGATATCGCTTCACCGAAAAACTACGACTTTTACATTGCCATCATGCCAGAAGAAAAAGAGCAAAAGGTGAACTTGGCCTTTGACCAAGGTGCAAAAATCACCAAAAAATGGGGCGTAACAGTCGGAAAATAACCGGCTTTTTAGCAGGCACAAGTGGCATCGTGCCTGCGCTTTTCGGGGGATAAATGAACATGTCTAACCAACTGGCTCCAGTGCAATGGCGTAAGGGGCAGATACTACAGCCAGCGCATTTAGAAGCTCAGGAGTTGGCATTACTCACCAACACTAAATTACGTGTTGATGGATTGGGAAAACCCTATTTTGGGCTGTTACAACTGAGTTTTGATGAATCTGATGTCATGGAGAGTGGCTTACGGGTTCGAGTGCTTAGTTATGTATTAAAAAGTGGGGAACTGATTCAGCTCGGGGGCAACGCTAAGTGGCTTTTTGCAGAGGGATTAGTCAAATTACCCAAAGACAAAAACCGCGCCGACATTCGTTTGAACATTTACCAATCTAACGAAGAACAAGACGGCTATTTAGCGCTGAATGAATCATTGCAGGTGGAATCGCAAAGCGTTGAAGTATCGCGTCGATGCTATTATTTAGAGTTGTTTAATTATCCCCAAGTATCGGGAAAAGACACGCCGAATTTAACGCCGTCTATGCGCTTAGTAGCGCAAGTTAAGTTGGCCGAATACGTGTTAGACAGACAGCACAATTGGGCCGTATACGAACAGTATATTCCGCCGACGATTCATGCCAATCGCACACCCGCTTTTGAGCCGTATTTAGCCAAATTTAAATTGTATTTCGATGCTTTTGCGCAAGAGTTAGAAGCCAGCATTATGCCTGGTCACATCGAAACCATGCCCACTATCAACAGTCAAAAATTTGCGTTATTAAGCCAACTGTATGAAGCGATTCAACACATTGAAGCATGGCACGATATTGAAGCGGATATCAGCACGCACCCCTACGATGTGTTTGCTCGGGTGAAGTCCTTATACAGCCAAGTTGAGCTATACCGGCATTGCCAGCGATTGCGTTTAGATGAGATAGATGAAAATACTGAGCATTCCCAAGCACCAGTAACAGAAGAAGCGCACAGGCAAAATCAGGCTTATGGTGCAGGTTATCTTCGTAACTCAGTGAGCAGTGCGTTTCGCCGTAGCCGTTGGCAGCAGTTTGTTTATCGGCACGAAGATTTAGGCAACACGTTTTATCCGTTATTAGAAGCCATTAAGCGGGTTATTTATCGCAAATCGTTTGATTATCAAATCAAAAAGCTCACGGAAAAAGACGGCATTTACAGTGCGGATATTCCGCTGCTAAATCAGGCCAATTACTACTTGGCAGTATGGAATGAAGATCAGCAATTATTGGATAACTTTGTGCCGCCGCAAAAAGCCACAAGCCGCGCCCAAGTGCCCATGCTGACCTTGCATAACATACCGGGGCTGCGTTTTAGGCAAGTCGACAGCAGTCGTATTCTCAGGCTAGAACAGGCGCTTAACCCATGCATGCCAGCGGTGTATTACGAAATCGATATTCAGGGCGAACAGTGGCTTCAAGTGAAGCAAGATAAAAACATTGGTTTTTATGGCCAAAACGCGCTGAGAAGCAGCCAGTTCTTTATTGTTGTTGAGACCAGTCACAATGAGATTAATGCATAAGTTCTCCTTAGGAAACCCGAGCAAGGACGCTACTCTCGTGGAACAAATCACACAGCACATGCAGCACATTCTGAATACCACCGAAGGTTTTGGCTCGTTTGTGCAGCGTTATGGCGTGGCAAAAAACGAAGGCCAATTGGATTGCGAGCCTTATCAACAAGGGTTAGAAGCGCAAATGATACAAGTGCTTACCGAGTTTGAGCCACGAATGCAGGTGACCTCGATTAAAATCGACGAACACGCCACCTTTTGCGATTTCTATGTTGAAGGCTTAATTCACGACCTCGCTCTTGGGCAAACTCAAGAATACGTTCGAGGCTCAACCTCAGAACACGCTCAAGGCTCAATCTCAGAACACGCTCAAGGATTAATGCCAGAACATGCTAAAGGTTATCCGGTGCATTTTTGTTTTCGTTCCGGGGAGCGTTTTGAAGAAGGGGAGAGCGACTATGCGCGCGAGCGCTTTGGTGAGCCCTTATGAGCAATTTGGTGTGTACCATTGAGCTGGATAAATTGCCTGATAATGGCATTTTTATTGAGGTGAAAGACAAAGGCAGTGTTAAGCGCCATATTCGCCTAAACAAAGATGCCATTACGTTAACAACGGAAGATGACAGCAATAAAAGTGTGATCACCCAAAAGCCCGACAGCATAGAGCTAGACGTAAAAGACGGGCCCAGCAATATCAAAATGGAAAAGGAAAAAATTGCCATCCATTGCAAGCAATTTGAATTGAAAGCGGACGAAGGCATTAAGGTGACTGCCGAGAAAGACATCAGTGTGAGCGGGCAAAAAGGGATAACCGTGAGCGCGCAAAAAGACATCAAATTCAGCACTCAGGCGAAGTTTGCTATCGATTCACTGCAAAACACCAGCATCAGTGCAAAACAAGCGGTGAACCTTGATGCTAAAACCAACGTGGCAATTACAGCGGCGATTAACTTTAGCGCTAAAGGTAATGCCAAAGCAGAAATGGAAGGGGCATTGAGCTTAGTCAAAGGTCAGTTAGTGAAGCTTGGCTAACGCATGTAAGCCGGTTACACCCTGAAAAGCTCTTGCCCCCTTTAAAGAAAACCCAAAAGCGTGCTTTTTAATTTCTCCACACATTGTATTGATACGCCATTCGCTTATGAATAAAGACGCC
>CAXRCC010000010.1:0-5223 GCA_964228975.1 Paraneptunicella sp.
AGACTGCCGCTGCTTGGCGCAGATAAGCGAACCAACTCTAGGGGCGTAGGTCCAATGGCGAGCACAGCGGTCTCCACAACCGATGGTTGGTGGTTCGAGTCCCTCCGCCCCTGCCACTCTCACAGATAATGTTGAAGTGGGTGAGTAAATGTCTAGTCAAAGTTATTATCAAAAAGCGATACTTTCTGAGTTAGGCATTTCCTCGTGGCAGCTCCAAGAGTCCTCTCTCCTCTCTGATTCAATTCAAGCCCAAGAAGCCCAAGAAGCCCAAGAAGCGACTCCTGTGCTTACTTCTGTGAATGTTGCCAACAAACTTGTATTTGCATCCGAAAGCCTTTTCGATAGTGTGCCTTCATGGTGGCTGAAAGATCTATTAACGGCGCTTAATTTAGAAGATGAAAGCGTACTTACGTTAAAAAGCAACGAATCTGCCGATGATCCCAGCTCAGCCATTTTAATGCTCGTGAGTGAAACCGAGTCTTTGTGTGAGAACGAATTTGTCGTCACTCAATCGCTTTCTCAAGAACAAGTGAAAAAGCAACTCTGGGAAAAGGTACACCACCTGTATAAAGACACTTCGAGCACAAAAGATGCTTGAATCGCTTACATATGAAGTTGTCACTCAAGAGCGTTACGACGACGCGTTTAAGTTGCAAGAAGTGTGTCACGCGTTTCCATGGAGTCGAGGCCAGTTTTACGATTGTTTAACGCCGCCGTATTTCAGTTACCAAGTTATTTATCAAGGTAAAGTGGTTGGTTATTACGTCGGGCTCCACGTCTCTGTTGAAATCACTTTAATGGACATTGGCATCGCGCCAGAGCATCGAGGCAAAGGGTTAGGCAAAGCACTGCTTAAGCACTTCCTCCGAGAAAGCAATAAATTGCAAGCCGAGGAAGCTTGGTTAGAAGTGCGGGTGTCTAATCACGCAGCGATTGCACTGTATCAACAAATGGGGTTTGAAGAAATTGAACGCAGAAAGGATTACTATCCTGCTGAAAATGGCAGTGAAGACGCGCTAATTATGCGCCTTATTCTAGGTCAGTAGCCTGTACTTTTAGGCAGTTTAAAAACACAAATCCCCGAGGCTAAAGCCTTCCTATTTTACACTCTCTTTACTGGTAAAAATTTTGCTTGAAGATGGATCTTGAATCCTCAATATTATCTTTTGAAGTAATTTAATTTTTCAAAAGGTAGTGACATGGTAAATGATCTTGAATGGCTTAATACGCAATTTGATCAACACGGTGTTTTAGTTAGTGCGTATGTATTGGCGAATGGGATTTCTCATGAACGCATTCAAACGCTAATCGCGGAAGGGCACTTGCATCGATTATCGATTAGTTTGTATGCCAAACGGCCTGGCAAAATCCGATGGCCAAGTATTATTAATGCAATTCAAAATCAACAAGCCATTCCTGTGCGACTGTCCGGAATGACCAGCTTAAAAGTACATCGCGTTATTAAAGAGAAAGTGGAAGAAGCCGAGAAAGTTCAGTTGGTTTCCAACCAGTTTGAGAAGTTGCCTAAATGGGCCCACGAGCAAAATGTTTCGCTCGTTAATAAGGTAAGCAGAATATTTAAAAAAGTGCCAGATGCGTTCATTTCAAGCGTTAATGTTGAGGGGATGAGCTTAAAGGCAAGTTGCCCTGAACTGGCGTTATTGGAGCACCTAGAGCAAGTGACCGACGAAACCCGTTTTGCTGCTGCGTTAACATTAATGAAGCAAATACAAACACTGGATGTGGAGTTAATGAAAGCGTTGCTTGCTGATTCCCTGTCTGAAAAGGCTAATCGGTTGTTTTTGCATATGGCGCAGCAGTGCAGTAAACACACTGATGCAGAATGGCCTAAGGCGTTTAGTCCTGACTGTATTAGTCTCAGCGAAGAGGTGATCACGGTTATTCAAGATGGCATCGTCGATAAGCAACATCGAATTACTGTGCCCGCTTTTTACCCTGCCTAAAAGAAAAAAGGCCGTCAAAAGACGGCCACAAAACTACTGATGGGGATTGTAGTTAAGGTTGGGAAACTGCTTCTTCATCCGATTCATTTTCTGAATCTTTCGTATTCAGTGAGAATTTCAATACCACATAGCCAACCAATGCAGAAAGAATAGAGGCCATTAAGATACCGAGACGCTCGTCAATTAAGGTGTTTTGGGTTTCATCAAAAGCGAGTGAGCCAATAAATAAACTCATGGTAAAGCCAACACCACAAAGAATAGATACGCCATAAAGCTGTAAGAAGGTCATACGTTGTGGCAACTTAGCCAAACCGAGTTTGATGCTTAGTGCGCATAAACCAAAAATACCAACTTGTTTACCCACAAACAGCCCAAGGGCAATGCCTAACGTAACAGGATGGGTTAAAGACTCAACACTGATACTGCGCAAATCGATACCTGCGTTTGCGAAGGCAAAGATTGGAAGAATCACAAAGGCCACAGAGGGGTGTAAGCTGTGCTCTAAGTACTTTACTGGTGAGTAAGATTTAATCTTTTCGCGAGAGCGCATTGGAATGAAAAACGCCAGTAAAACGCCAGCTAACGTGGCATGCACACCGGATTTTAGCAATGCGGTCCACAATACGACGCCTATCAGCATATAAGCGGGTACATCCATAATACGTCGTTTGTTTAGAATAGTGAGCGCCAGTAAACACACCGCAGCGATGGCAAGGGGTATCATCGCGATATTGTGGGTGTAAAACAGTGCTATGATCAGAATCGCCCCGATATCATCAATGATCGCGAGGGTCACTAAAAAGAGTTTAACGGAAGACGGCACCGAGCGGCCCAACAAGGCGAGAATACCCAGCGCAAAAGCAATGTCTGTTGCTGCTGGAATAGCCCAACCTGCACGAGTGCTTGGTTCATCGTAATTAAAGAAGGTGTAGATCATGGCAGGGACTGCCATGCCACCGATGGCGCCTATCATAGGCAACACGACATTGCGAGGTTGAGACAATTGTCCTTCCATCATCTCGCGTTTCAGTTCTAGACCAACTAAGAAAAAGAACACAGCCATCAGACCATCGTTTATCCAAAGTAGGATAGGTTTATCGATGACAAAGTTACCAATGTGCATACCCGCTTTAACAGACACGAGCATGTTGTAGTAATCAGATAACGGACTATTTGCGACTAACAGTGCGATGACTGTTGCGCCCATTAACAAAATACCACTGGCGGCTTCTAGCTTAAAAAAATGCTGTAATGAGTTCATCGACTTAAGAAATTACCTCGTAAAGCGCTGGTAAAAGGATCTAGATAATCTTTGTGTAATCTACTAATGTACCCACACAGGATAAATCTGTTTTTTTCTGGCTTAATATTCGAGAATAACGAATGATAACCAACATTAATTATAATCACTTTTACTATTTCTGGATGGTGAGTAGAGAGGGAAGCATTGCCAAAGCATCCAAGTCTCTTTACTTAACCCCGCAAACCGTCAGCGCTCAAATCAGCAGCCTTGAAGACCGCTTGGGTAAAAAGCTCTTCAAACGTCAGGGCCGACAATTGGTCCTGACCGATTTTGGAAAAATTACCAAACGATACGCCGACGATATATTCAGTTTAGCTGAAGAGTGGCTAGAAACCACAACAGGCGACCAAAGTGAATACGCACAAAACATTAAAGTGGGCATTTCAGATGCATTGCCTAAGTCGCTTGTATCGAAGTGGCTATTGCCTGTTCTCCATTCTAAATTCAACGTCAATCTCACTTGTATCGATGGCAGTCAACAAGAATTATTGTCGCAATTAGCCGTGCATAAATTGGATATGATTTTGGCCGATATTCCTATCGACACCCAATATCAACTGAAAGTGTATTGCCATGAAATCGATAAAAGTGAGATCGGCTTTTTTGCACCTAAGGATTGGGTTAACCAATTTGATTCCCCGTTTCCACAATGTGTTACCGAGAAAAAACTGCTGTTACCTGGGAAAGACAGCCCAATGAATCGCGCCATTGAATATTGGCTTACCGACAACCAACTACAAGTGAATATTGCTGGTCACGTTGATGATAGCGCCCTGATGAAAGCCTTTGGCAAAAACGGCTTTGGTTTGTTCCCGGCGCCACTGATGGTGAAAGATGAAGTAGAGCACAATTATCAGGTGAAAATGATTGGAAAAATAGAGAATGTCTTTCAGTCGTTTTATTTGATCACTCCGGAAAGGAAGATTAGCAACTCAGCGGTTAATGAGCTGGTGGCACAGCTGATACAGGACCATCCCCTCAAAGACAGTAAAGAAAGTGCGTCGTGAGCTGATTGTTATCATCTAAACCCCACACAATCTCGTATAACCTGCATTGTTCAGTCATGAAGGGGGTTGCATGTCCCATGCGGTGTATTGGTTCACTCACGATTTAAGAGTGGAAGATAACAAGGGATTTGCTCAAGCGATGGCGTCGGAATCGGCGCTAATGTGTGTTTATTGTTTGAGTCCAGAGGTACTTACGCCAAAGCGATATCATCAGTCGCAAATGGGGAAGGCGCGCCTGTTGTTCTTGCTTCAATCGTTGCAAGAGCTTGATGACGAATTAAAAAAGATGGGGCAACACCTTCACGTGATTATTGCCCGTCCCGAATCGTTAATGACCTCTTTGCACGCCAATTATGACATTCGTCGGATTTACCACAGTATGCAAGCGGGCTGGAATGAAGCGAAGCAGTTTAAACGCTTTTCGTCCTTGCCTAGTGCCTACCTATATGAGTTTTCAAACCATACTTTGTTTAAAGCGAGCGATTTGCCCTTCGAGATTGCGCAACTGCCGCCAGGCTTTTCTCAGTTTCGACGAGTCATCGAGAAAAATGAAATCCTCATTTCACCTCCTTCCACAGCTCCTAGAAGCGGTGCCGCGCCTTTGGTGAATCAGCAAGAAAATTGGTTCGAGCATTTGTGTCAACGGTTTGATTTACCGCTCACCCTAGAGCAAAAAGACATCAATCAATATGGCTTTAAAGGTGGCTGCATTTCTGGGTTAACGCACTTGGAAGAATATTTTGATTCCATTGCCCCACAAACTTATAAAGCAACACGCAATGCCTTAGATGGCTGGTCAAGCTCCAGTAAGCTTTCACCTTGGCTTGCTGTAGGCGGGATTTCTCCTCGGCAAGTGATACGCGGCTTACAGTCGCACGAAGCTTACTGGGGAAAAAATGATTCAACGTATTGGATTTTTTTCGAGCTTCTATGGCGTGAATATTTTCAG
>CAXRCC010000011.1:0-5801 GCA_964228975.1 Paraneptunicella sp.
GTGTGGCAGCCAATGCGTTATGAGAGCAATGCAGAATTGAAGTTGAGTCCTTGAAAATTCCTCATCCTGAGTCTAAACCTTATCAAGTGGTCACGATAAGTTCAGGCGGTATTACGTGTAAGCCAACTACCCAGTGTAAAAAGGACGAGGTACTGAATTGTGCGGACACAATGTTATATGAGGCAAAAAGCGCAGGGCGCAACAAGGTGCTCTGGAAGGAGCTTTCCAACTAAAATAGGAAAGGTGTAATGCAGCAATTGGAGTGCGCCAAAGCGCGGATTCTGATTGTTGATGATCAGAAACCCAACCTTCATGTTTTACGCGATCTTCTCCATGAGCATGGAGAGATCATTCTCGCCAAAAACGGTCCTCAAGGTATAGATAAAGCGACAAAGTTGAAACCCGACTTGGTGTTATTGGATGTCGTAATGCCAGAAATGGATGGCTTTGAAACCCTTCAAGCATTAAAACGCATAGAGGGGCTGGAAGATGTTCCCGTTATGTTTATTACTGGCCTTCGTGATTCGGATCACGAGAAAAAAGGGCTGCTAATGGGAGCGCTGGATTACATCCGAAAGCCCTTTAATCCTGCCATTGTGAAAGCAAGAGTCGAAACCCATTTAAAACTGGTGCAGCAAAATGCAGTGTTGAAGGAGTTGTCTCAGCGGTTGCAAAAGGCGGATGAAGCAAAAAGCCGTTTTTTGGCAACCATGAGCCATGAAATGCGCACTCCTTTAACCTCCATCATTGGTTACGCGGAAGCTTTGCAATCCGGTGATATTCCGATGAATGATGCCGGTAAGGCCATGACTTCCATCTGCACAAATAGCGAGCACCTATTGGAACTGATTAATGATATTTTGGACATGTCGAAAATCGAAGCAAATCAGCTCAAGATAGAAATGCTCGATGTGTGTTTGCCAAAATGGTTGATGGATATTTACGAGATAATCGATCAGCGCGCAAAAATAAAGGGTCTAGATTGTCATCTCGTTTTGCATTATCCGCTGCCAACACAAATCATTACCGATCCAACCCGTTTGCAGCAAGTGTTGCTTAATCTACTGAATAATGCCGTTAAATTTACCATGAAAGGTTCAGTTACATTGGAAGTGTCGTGCAATACGAAGCAACTTGAATTTAACGTGGTGGATACCGGAATTGGAATAGACGATTCGCAGCAGGAAAGTATTTTCAATGCGTTTACACAGGCTGAAATGTCGACCACGCGCCGATTTGGAGGCAGTGGTTTAGGGCTAAACATTTCCCAGCATTTAATCCAAAATTTGGGTGGCAAAATCAGTGTGGAATCCGAACTGGGCAAGGGAACTTGCTTTACTGCAACGGCGCATTTACAAACGGGGCAGGGCAATCGCTGGATCACGGACGAAGAGTCGTGGCGGCATTACTTGTGCAAAGGACGTAGTCATCAAGCTTGGCCCACTCTCTCCGGAAAAGTGCTGGTGGCAGAGGATCAGCCTGAAATTCAACAGTTGGTGGTCATGTTGCTAGAGATGGCAGGCATGGAAGTATTTTGTGTGAATGACGGACAAGCGCTTTTGGAAGAAGGCGTAAAATCTGAATACGATTTAATTGTGACGGATATTCAGATGCCCTTGTTAACTGGCGCGGAAGCGACAAAAGCATTACGAAGTAAAAACGTGACGTTACCGATTATTGCGCTAACCGCCAACGCTATGACGCATCAAAAAGCAGAATATCGAGATGCAGGATTTACGGATTACATTAGCAAGCCGTTTTCAAGGCAGGGTTTTATTCAGTCTATTACTAAGCATGCTCCCACTCGCTTAGTGGATAAAGAAGAGCTTGTTCAAGAGATTAGCGCGGAAACGGCTAAGTTAGCATCTGCCTTTATTGCGTCTTTGCCTGCCCAGGCTGAGCGAATTAAAACGTGCTTGGAAGATGAAAAGTGGGTCGAGTTAGTGGAATTGGCACATGCGATAACGGGCGCGGCGGGCACTTTCGGGTTTGAAGCGTTGAGCCAAGCAGCAATGACGCTGGAGAAGGCGTTGTATCAATCCAATGCAGAAGATAAGCAGCAAAAAACGCAAAGCTTGATTCGGTTGTTACACGAAACCCATGAGTTGGCGGCAATTCAACATTAGCTTCGCATCCGTTCGATATGAGCTATAACGACTTATCAGGCTCAATTTGCGAAGCGAAAAAGCGAAAAAGCGAAAAACGGAAACGGAGAATAAGCGATTAGATTAGGGCTTGTTGCGGTGCTTCTTTTGCTTTTTTTCCCAAGAAGCCTGCATCTCTAATAGGCGGTGACCTAAAATACCAAAGTAACCCCAAGCTGCAAAAAATAAAGCTGCGCCTAAAATAAGTAACCCGGGAACTTGTAGAAGGTGGTAGGTTTCTGCGCCTAAAATAATTAAACCTACTGCAATAATAAAAAGCACAACGGCTATTTTAAAGCGTTGCCAGCTGGCTTGAGGGTCTTGAGCGACCTTTTCTAAAATCTCTTTCATCGTTCACTCAATGCGTAAAAGCGCTACATTAAAAAAGCATAAACCTGTCAAACAAAGTTTATGCTTTAAGTCAGTACTAACTGCAATAATTTGGCTGATTAGTAGTAAGAATGCTCGCCAGCTTGGTGCTCAGTAATGTCTTTCACACCTGTCAGTTCGCCTTCGAACTGTTTTAATAATTGCCCTTCAATGCCATCTTTTAATGTGACATCAACCATCGAGCAACCATTACAGCCGCCGCCGAATTGAATGACCGCCACACCGTCATCCGTCAATTCGATGAGATTAATGTGACCGCCGTGGCTGGCAAGTTGCGGATTGACTTCAGATTGAATGGCGTATTGCACGCGATCGTATAATGGCGCGTCTGCATCGACTTGACGTACTTTGGCGTTCGGTGCTTTAAGCGTTAGCTGTGAACCCATTTGGTCGGTCACGAAATCGATTTCTGCATCATCAAGAAAAGGCGCGCTTTCGGTATCGACAACGGCATCAAACCCACTAAACGGCAGGGTAATATCTGACGTTTCAACCGCTTCTGGGGGGCAATACGAAACACCACACTCCGCACTTGGTGTACCAGGGTTAACAACAAATACACGAATATTTGTGTTTTCAACTTGGTTTTCCAGCAGTTTCCTGAAATGTGCTTGAGCAGCATCCGAAATAGAGATCATAATATTGCCTCACGTGAAAAGATGGGCGAGATGATAGCAAAAAATACTTGAGCGAAACACTCAAGTTAAGAAACTCTTTTGCATCTTTTTATAAAAAAAGAGCAAAATATTAAGATATGTGCGTCATAATCTCCCACAAATGAGGATACGGGCAAAATAAATGAACTGGCTAAAACGAACAAAGCTACTGTTGTGCTCCTTAATACTGCTGCACTTCTCTTCTCATGTAGTGGCTATTGAGGATACGGATTATCTCCCCAAGGATGTGACTTATAACCCCCAAATTACATTGCCAAACGATGTGATTGGTGCACCCGTTGGCGAGTGGCATGTTCGTCATGATCAGTTGGTGCAATATATGCGTCATGTGGCTGAGCAGTCGCCAAGAATGCAGTTAAAAGAAATTGGCCGCACTCATGAAAATCGCCCGTTACTGCAAATTTTTGTGTCGGATCCAGCTAACTTAGCAAAGCTTGAAAGCATTCGCGTTAGGCACATGAAAAACTGGCATGAGCCTAGCGATAAGGTAAATGAAAGCGATCCCGTTGTTGTTAATATGGGGTTTAGCGTGCATGGCAATGAACCTTCAGGTGCCAATTCCTCGTTACTTTTGGCGTATTATTTAGCGGCTGCCGAAGGCGAAAAAATCGATCAGCTACTTAAAAATACCGTCATCATTCTTGACCCCGTATTAAACCCAGATGGGTTAGCACGATTTGCGCAATGGGTGAATTCGCATCGCGGCAAAAATATCTCTTCAGATCCACAACATCGTGAGCATGTTGAAGGTTGGCCAAACGGCAGAACTAATCATTATTGGTTTGACTTGAACCGTGATTGGTTATTACTTACTCACCCTGAATCGCAGGCACGTATTGAGCAGTACCATCGTTGGCGTCCACATGTTCTTACCGATTTTCATGAAATGGGCAGTCACTCAACTTACTTTTTCCAGCCAGGTGTGCCATCAAGAACGAACCCTTGGACGCCAGTTGATAACGTGCGTTTAACGGGAGAGTTTGCTAAGTTTTTCGCACATGATTTCGACAAAGTTAATCGTAGTTATTTCTCAGAAGAAGCGTTTGACGACTTTTATTACGGTAAAGGTTCGAGCTACCCCGATGCGCACGGCAGTATTGGCATTTTATTTGAGCAGGCGAGTAGTCGAGGCCATCAGCAGGAAACGATTAACGGCCTTTTGACGTTCCCAAGAACGATTGAAAACCAATTTTTGATGTCGCTATCTACGTTGAGAGGCGCAGTGGCTTTGCGTGAGCAACTCTTAGAAATGCAACGTGTTTTCAAAAAGGAAACGGAGTCGTTGGCAAAAGCTGACGATGTAGCGGGTTACCTGATCAGTGAAAAGCATGATAAAGCACGTTTGTTTAACCTACTTGCGAAGCTAGACGCGCACCAAATCACTTACTACCGAATCAATAAAGCGGTTGAAATAGATAACATCAATTTTAGTGCTGAAGACGCTTATTTTGTGCCGTTAGATCAGATTCAATATCGACTGATTAAGTCGCTTTTTTCCAATAGAAAACGCTTTAACGACAATACGTTTTACGACGTATCGAATTGGAATATTGCGCTTGCCTACAATATTGAATACCGCCCGGTAGAGCGCAGCCGTTGGCGTAAGAAAGTATCATATGCGAAAACTGCGCCTATCCAATCAAGCCGAGTTAAAAACAAGCTTGATGCGGGTGCGGTTGCTTATGCGTTTTCTTGGCAGGATTCCAATGCGCCTACCCTATTGCAGGCTTTATTAGATAAAAAACTCAAAGCGCGTATCTCGGGAAGCAGTTTTAATGCAACAACTAGCATTGGTGAGGCAACTTTCCTTCCGGGCGCAGTGGTGATTTCGAAGAGTGACAAGCAACCCGAAGCGCATGTACAAACGCTACAAGCGTTAGCCGATCAGCATAATATTCGCGTTTGGTCGATTTCGTCAGGGCTGACAACGCAGGGGCCGGACTTGGGAAGTCGCAGAGTGTGGCCAGTGATTCCGCCAAAAGTGATGATCATTGGTGGTAAAGGTATCTCACAATATGAAGTGGGGGAGGTGTGGCATTTCTTAGATCAGCAAATCGGTTTAGCACCGAGTATTGTTGAATGGGACAACCTAGGCAGCATCAACCTTGATGACTATACGCACATTATTGCGGTATCCGGTAACTATGCCAAAGTGGATGCAAAAGCCGTTAAGAAATTGGGCTCGTGGCTTAAAGAAGGCGGCGTATTGATTGGCCAAGGTTCGGGCAATAAATGGCTAGCGAAAAATGACTGGTTAAGCACTGGCTTTATGGACGGCGACGATATTGATAAAGCGTTTGATACCAGCACACTGAAGTACGAAGATAGAGAAGCGTTGAGTGCTAAAAAACGTATTGCCGGTGCGGCCTATTTGGCAGAAGTTGATTTAACTCATCCGCTTATGTTCGGCTTTACGCAAGACAAAATTGCCATGTTTAAAACCAGCAACCTTGTTATGCGTAAACCCTCAGAGCCTTTCATCACAGTAGGCAGTTACAGCAATAGCCCGCTACTTGCTGGCTACAGCGCCGATGAAATGCAAAATCAAGTCGCCAACAGTGCGGCTATTATGGCACATCGTCAGGGTAGT
>CAXRCC010000012.1:0-20549 GCA_964228975.1 Paraneptunicella sp.
TAAAGAAGCAGGTATTGATGTTAACCGTCCAGAAGCTTCTACTGCGGTTTCCAAGCCAAGAGCAACGATTTTGGTTGCGATTTCGGATAAAGGTGAAATCTGGATCAACAAACGCAAGATTGATCAGCGTGCGGTTCAAGCCAACATTGAGCGCTTAAAAGCGGAAAACCCCCAAGGTTCGGTGGTTATCCAAGCGGATAAGAAAGCGGATGTTAATACCCTCATTAAGGTAATGGATGCGTCTCGTGCAGCCGGTGCCTACGATGTTTCAATCGCAGCAGCAGAGCAGTAATTATGGTCCGTATATTGATTGCGTTAGTGTTAAGTTTAGGGATCACCCTAGCTCTCTTCTATGTAATGCAGTCGTTGATCAAAAGTGGTGACAGTGCGCTAACCGATCCTCCGAGAGGCAGCGTACTGGACTTTGTTCGTGTGAAGAAGGAAGAAGCGGTTCAGAAGAAAGAACGCAAACCGCGTAAGCCGCCTCCACCGAAAGAGCCGCCACCACAAATGAATCAACCTCAGCTTGATTCAGCCACGCCTAATTCAGATGGTAACGCTGTTGACTTCTCGGCGGACGTGGGTGCTGATGTATCGTTAGACGGTGGTTTAGCCCTTGAGTCTGGTGATGGTGAATATTTGCCTATCGTGAAAGTTGCGCCTGTGTATCCTCGCCGTGCGTTACAACGTGGTATTGAAGGTTACGTGATTGTTGAATTTACGGTCACCAAGCAAGGCTCTGTTAGGGATCCGCTTGTGGTTGAATCCAACCCGGAAGGTATCTTTGAGCGCGCTGCGATGGACGCTGCATTGAAGTTTAAATACAAGCCGCGTGTTGTGAACGGTGAACCAGCAGAAGTGTCTGGCGTTCAAAACCGTATTACTTTTGAAATTGATGGGTAGGAGCAAAAATATGAAGCAATTATTGCCGAAGCTTTCTGTCGTTGCCGCCGTGTTTGCGTTAAGCGTAACACCATCAATTGTGCCTATTGCCGACACAGGTCATGCCTACGCACAAGAAGAATCAGAAGCGAAAAAGCGCAAAACCCGCCGTACTCCTGCACTTCGAGCACGCGTGTATGAGCAATTAGCGCGTGCGCAGAAGTTAGGTGACGAAGGGGATGTTGACGGTGCGATTGGCGTACTGGATAAGGTGAATGCCAAAAGTGCGTCAATGAATAGCTATGAAAAAGCCATGATGTATAACTTCTATGGTTTTATTTACTACAACGCTGAAGACTACGATAAAGCGATTGAGTCATTCAGCTTAGTGGTTGAACAACAGCCTATTCCTGAGTCATTTGAGCAAAGCACGTTATTCAGTTTATCTCAGCTAAATTTAATGCGCGGTAACTACGACAAGAGTATTGAGTATCTTGAGCGTTGGGAGTCGTTGAACACAGGTGAAATTCCTCCTAAGAATTACCTGTTAAAAGCTCAAGCGCGTTATCAGCAAAAAGACTACAAAAGTGCAATTGGTCATATCAATAAAGCCGTTGAGTTAGTGGAAGCCGATCCTGAAAAGGGTGTGGCTGAAGAAAACTGGTACATTCTTCAGCGTGCGGTTTACTACGAGTTGAAGCAGCCGAAGAAAGTAACGGAAATCTTGGTTAAGCTGGTGCGTCATTACAATCAGCCAAAATACTGGATCCAGTTGGGCGGGATGTATGGTGAAATTGGCGAAGAGAAGAAACAGCTCGCGGTGATGGAGTCTGCGTATCAGCAAGGCTTTATCGAAAAAGGCTCGGACATGTTTAACTTGGCGCAGCTTTATTACTACCATCAAGTGCCGTACAAAGCCGCACGTTTGATGGTTGAAGCGATTGATAGCGGCAAGCTAGACAAGAACCTTCGTAACATGCGCTTTTTGTCTCAGTGCTGGGCAGCGGCAAAGGAAAATGAAAAAGCCGTGCCAGTGATGGCAAGTGCAGCCGCGCTTTCTGCTGATGGCGAGTTAGACGCACAACTAAGCCAAATTTTCCTTAACGATGAGCAGTGGGATAAAGCCATTTCCAGTGCAGAAATCGCATTGGAGAAGGGCGGCCTTAGAAACCCCGGTGTTTCGCACTTGGTGATTGGTATGGCGCTCTACAATAAGAAGGAATTTAATGCTGCACTGAATGCTTTGGCTGAAGCTGAGAAGCATAAGTCGAGCAAGAAAATGGCACAGCAATGGAAACGCTTCGTAACGGGTGAGCAGCAAAGCCAAGCACGCTTAGAAGCAGAGCTATCATCTTAAAAGGCTATCGCTTAAGCGATATAAAATAGATTCAATAAAAAACCGCTTAATTGCGGTTTTTTTATGCCTCGTAAAGAGGCTAACGAAAGCGGCTTAATGAACTGAGATTATCCCACAGCGCCGCTAAATGCATAAACTCCTTAGCATGATGTTCAGATGCATCTAACCATTGATTCAATTCAATTTCTTCTTGCTGGTTTAATCCTCTATCCAGTCGGCTTATCCATAAACTTGCTAACTCCAGAATTTCCTCTTTGTTTGTTAATTCTGACTCGTTGCTCATAGTAATTTAGATCATTGGGTTGGTATGGGGGTCACCTCTGCTAACTTCGATTTCTTAGAGGCCTTCTGACTTTTTGCTGAAAGCAAGTTAAGTCGTTCTAGGATATTTGAGCATTTTTGTAGCCCTTTTGCGACATGTTTTTCAACCATGCTTTCACTAATATCTAGGTGGGCAGCGATTTCTTTTTGGCTCATCCCGTAAACTTTTTTCAGGATGAAGACGCGTTTTACTTCGTTGGAGAGCATGTCGGTTGCACGACAAAAATGGAAGAATCTTTCTTTACTTTCGAAGAGGGTTTCTAATTTTGTACCCATTAAATGAGGTTCATATTCACTGCAGTCTTCCATAGACACATTGCTTCTTTCGCAGGCCTTCGATACATGATTTAAGGCAAGGTTGCGTGCTGTCCTTAACATGTAGGTACGCTCGAATTTAATTTCCTGTTTCAAGTCTGCTTCGTAACTTTTGATGAAAGTTTCCTGCACGATGTCATCAATATCGTCACTTTTAACAATACCGCTTACCGCCCTGCGTAACTGGGTACGGTAATTCAGAAACACATCCACTAGTTCTGATTTTTTAGCCATAACATATTTATTGAGGTTGCGGATCTCTAGTTTAATCACAGAGAAGCTAATTACACAATAGGTAAAATAAATGGATATAGGGCAGGTATAGAAGAAAACTGTATCAATAAATAATATATTGTTTTAAGGGGTAAAAAAAAGGGACTTTCGTCCCTTTTCAATTAGTCTTTAGGCTAGAATTGGTAAATACCTCTAACATAATAGAAGCCGCCATTGATCCCGATCGGTGCAGTTGTCGGGTACAAAGAACCAGCTACTTCTGTGTCATACAGTGTGTTGCGGTCTGGCTCTTCGTCAAACGCGTTTTTCGCGCCTAGAACGAAAGTCAGATTTTCATTAACGGTATAACCCAGTTCTAAATCAACGGTAAATTCTGAACCCACCTTGTCGATAGGTAGACCTGAATCTAAGTGATCTTCGAAGATACTACCGAAGTAGTTAACGCGAGTAAGGAAGCGCCAGTCACCGTTTGTGTGGTTCGCTGTTAAGCTATAACGCACGGGCGGTAGGTTGTCTTCCAACATGCGAACACGCTCATCAGAGATGTTAGACACTTGTTCGCCGTTAACTTCGAATGTTTTCACTTCGTCAACTTCAGTGTTTGTCCAGTTGTAAGCAAGCGAGAAACGCGTGTCACCGCCAAACATAGGCATGTTGTAGTTAGCAACAACATCTACACCTTCTGTTGTTGTTGTGAAGTCGTTTGTGAAGAAGCTGACTTCGCTGAAGCTTGATGCGTCTGATACGCCATTAGCAAGCAAGGTCGCGATATCTTCTTCTGTTAAACGAATACCCGAAGTCGTACTGATACGGTCTTCTAGTTCGATATTGAAGTAATCCACTGTGATGAATAAACCATTATCGAACTCAGCAACAACACCAAAGCTCCAGTTGGTTGATTCTTCTGGCTCAAGCGGCGTTGCTCCTTTTTGGATCGCGATAGGATCTGTCGGTGGCAATGTTGCACGGTCTACAAGGCCTGTTGGGCTAAATGCTGTAGTTACGTTACGAACGTTACTTTGACCAATAGTGGGTGCTTTAAAGCCCGTTGAGTAAGCACCACGAAGTGCGTAGGTATCATTCAACTGCCAGTGAGCGGATAGCTTACCTTTGGTTGTGTTACCGAAGTCTGAGAAGTCTTCGAAACGCACTGCTGCACCTAACATGAAGTTTTCAGCAATGTAGATTTCTGAGTCTAAGTAGAACGCGTAACTACGACGAGAGTTGTCGCCTTGGAAACGAGCGCTTAAACCTGGGAAACCATTAGAGCCGATACCAAAGCCTTGAGAAGCTAAAGGACCTACTTCATAAGAGCGCGCATCACCCGCTACAGATTCATAAGATTCGTGACGGTATTCAAAACCACCCGCTAAGAATAGAGGCTCTGCAAGACCCACATCAAAAGGTTTAGAAAGATCTAAGTTAAAGCTTTTCTCTTCCTGAGTGTAACGACCCGGGCTGAATTCCGTTGGCGTTGCAGGACCTAAAGAAGGGTTTACTGTGTTGCGGATAGCGAACTCAACTTCGTTCTCACCGAATGAGAAGCTGATGTCGTAAGATACTTCGTTATCTAGCTCACCACGTGTACCAAATACCAATGACATATCTTCAACAGTACCACCGAAGCGAGGTGTGAAACCGCCTGGGAATAATTCGTTGAAAGCGAAACAGTTTTGACCAACAGCCGTTGAGCCATCAGCGATCAAACCGTAATCAGCGTCATCAAGTACGTTGTTGTCGGTAATACGTACGGTAGGACATTCAACCCCTACACCGACGCCATCTAAATCACCAACAAGCAGTGTGGCAGAACCTTCACCTTCGCTGATAACGCCGTCGCCGTTAGTATCTTCAGATAAGAAACCACCGTCGTAAACGCCGCCACGAGTGTGCGGGTTACGGTAGTAGAATCCACCGTCTACGTCACGAGATGCGTAGTTACCAAATAGGTACGCTTCTGAGCTGTTGCTAAGCTCTAAGCCGATGTTGGCAAAAAACTTAATGTCGTCATCAACTTTTGGGCTACCCCAGATTTGCGCAGGATCTTCAACGAATTGGTTGCCGCCTTCAATCAATGCCGCTGCATCGTCACGCTGTACAGAACGAACGGTGTCGTCTGCTTCACGGTATTCGAAGCTGAAGTTAGCAAAGCCATTATTCGTGAAAGGTAGGCCGATGTTACCTGAATATTGCTGCGTATCGCCGTCACCTTCATAGTGAGAGCCATAGCGCGCTTCAAAAGAACCGCCTTCAGAATCGTCTTTTAATACAAAGTTAATTACACCCGCGATAGCGTCTGAGCCGTACTGAGCGGCAGCGCCGTCACGCAATACTTCAACCTGCTTCATAGCGATTGAAGGAATGGTAGAAATGTCAGGACCCTGAGCACCATCAGACAAGCCACCTCCTAAGAAGGTGATAACCGCTGAACGGTGGCGACGTTTACCGTTAACGAGTACCAACGTGTGGTCCGATGCCATACCGCGAAGGTTAGCAGGGCGAACAAGCGTTGATGCGTCGTTGATGGGCTGGTCGTTTACGTTAAATGAAGGTACGGCAGACTGCATCATGGAAACCATGTCAGTTGAGCCTTGGCTGCGGAACTCTTCTTCAGAGATGATATCAACTGGAACAGGTGAATCACCGATTGAGCGAGGTGCAGAACGTGTACCAACGACCGCGATCTTTTCTACAGAATTATCTTCTGCGTTGGGCTCCTGGGCTAGCACAGGGAGAGCCATTGTCATAGAGGCAGTCAAAGAGGCAGCCGTGACTAAGCGAATGCCTTTCGACAATCTTGATAATTGCATTTTCATTGTGTGTCCCCAATGGTTTTCATTGCATATTTTTTGCCGTTTTTTGAATGCTCTTGTTGGCCACTTAAGTTGTGTCCGCCTAAGAAAATTCTCGGCATTTTTTGTGAATTCCTTGGTGTCTGTTCAATCGTAGTCATGAACAGACAATCTTTATAGATTTAACGGTGGCAAAAAACAACGATTTTTTATTGTATTGGTAAAAAAAATAATCTGATTCAACAGGGTTCTTGATTTAAAACGTTTCAGTTGCAAGGGTGGGGTAAAATCCTAGATATTAGGATAAGTAATCTATGTTTGTGCGATTATATAGAAAACTTATCCCTCGTGGCATTTTTAGGTTACACAATTAACCGTATTATATTTGTGCAATTATGGGGTGAATAGTGCAGATTCTAAACACGTGAAAAAATGGTAAATAATTTAATAGATTGAGGAGCCGATAAGTGAAATAAAGGCGCTTTTACGCGACATAAATGAAAGCGCTTTATTAAAATATTAAGTCAATATTAGGAATAGCAGCACATCGTGGTGTGTAAACCACAAATGTGCGCTATCTAAAAAAAGATAAAAAAGGGATAAATAAGAAAGGTGTGGGCAATCGGCTTAAGCTAATGAGAGGACAATCAGCTTAAGCTAAAGAGAGGGCAATCGGCTTAAGCTAACGAGAGGACAATCAGCTTAAGCTAAAGAGAGAGTAATCCCCACCGCTTTTAAACGTTGCGCTTCTGTTTCTAAGTTGGCGACTAACAGGTCAGCATCGGCCAACCATGCCTCAGGGAAGCTTAAAACCAGCTGTTTGTCGGTGATATGGCATTCAAATTCGGGGATAAGCCCATTTTGACGGTGCAAGTTCAGCAGCACACCAATGCGTAATAATGCAATGAGTTTGTAGGTTTCGGATTTACTGAATTGCTGAAGTTGCGGGATGTCTTCAACTCGGATTTTTTTACGATGACACGCCACAAGTGTCGCGAGTAAAGCTTGTTGTTCTTGGTTAAAGCCCGGCAAGTCCGCATTTCTGAGAATATAGGCAGAGTGTTTTTGTACACCTCGCGAGTTAATTTGCAACCCCACTTCATGCAGCAATGCCGCCCATCCCAAAATGCTTTTCAGTTCTGCGTTATGAATATCCCATTTTTTCTTGCATTTGTGATACAGGTATTTTGTGGTATTCAACACTCTAATCGCTTGCTCGGTATCCACATCGTAGCGCGTTGCGATGCTTTTTGCCGTGCGCTGACGAATATCGTGATGTTGCAACCTTTCTTCCATTTCATAGAGCACGCCTTCGCGCAGCGCCGCAGAGGAGTAATCCAAGCTTTTGAGTTTTAGGCTTTTGAAAATCGCCGTTAAAATAGCAAGCCCTGCTACTAATACAGGTTTTCTGTCTTCGCTTAGCTGTTCGAACTTAAGTTTCTTCACTTTTTTGAATTCACAGCAACGCTTTATCAGTGCTTCCAAGCCTTTTAAGGTAATTGGGCCGGCTCGCTCTTCGTCATGGGTGCCGAATATTTCACGTTGCAGTGCGGCAATGGTGCGAATGGTGCCAGAGCTACCTAAGCTGTGTTTCCAGCCGAGCGCGTGTAACCTGTCCGAGAGTAGTTCGATTTCTTGTTGTGCAGCGGTAATCGCTTTTGAAAAGTGGCGCGGGCTGAGCTCTCCATCAGCAAAGAATTGGTTGGTGTAATTCACACATCCCATTTGCACACTGTGCATTAATCGTGGCTCGAAGTGCTCACCAATCACAAACTCTGTGGAGCCGCCGCCAATATCAATCACAAGGCGTTTGCCCTCTGACACTGTATTGTGCGCCACGCCTTGATAAATCAGCCGTGCCTCTTCAACCCCCGAGATCACCTCAACGGGATACGGCAATACTTTTTTGGCAGCGTTAATAAACACGTGGGCATTGCGCGCTAAACGCAGCGTGTGCGTGGCAACAATGCGTACGCTGTCAGGCTCAAAGCCTTGCATGCTTTCTTTACAGCTTTGCAGCGCAGCTAGGCCTCTTTCAATGGCTTCTTGGCTAAGGTCGTTATGTTCGTTTAGCCCATCCGCCAAGCGTACTTTTTGTTTAACACGGTGAAGTATTTGAACAGAGCCCGCAACAATGCGGGCGACGACAAGGTGGAAGCTATTGGAGCCAATATCGAGCGCTGCCACTTTGGTGACTTCGCGAGTCGGAACGCTTTCAAGCGCATTTTCGAATTCAGTCATACATCCGAGGGATCATCTTACATGTCGCGCACTATAGCGCATTTTGTTCATCATGCAATTCGTCATCCGAGGTATCCGCCTCATCTTCTAGCTCAGTGAGGTAATTATAGATTTCAATTTGCGAACGCAACTTCTTTCTATTACCGCGTGGCACACGTTTGTTCGACTGTTCTTTATCGATGATGCGCGCTTTCGTGGTATCTCTGAATTGAATGTCGAAAATATCGATGATGCGCTGCTTTAAATCTTCATCGTAAATCGGACAGCCTACTTCAATACGGTTATCCATATTACGCGTCATCCAGTCCGCCGATGAAATGAAAACCTTCGGCTCTCCGCCATTATCGAACACGGCTACGCGTGGGTGCTCTAAGAAGCGATCGACAATACTGATGATTGATATGTTGTCGCTCACCCCTTTAATGCCCGGAATTAAGCTGCACATGCCGCGAATAATTGCTTTGATTTTAACACCCGCCTGGCTGGCTTTATATAAATCATCAATGAGCTCTTTATCGACTAGGTTGTTCACTTTTAGGTAAATTCGGCCTTTTTTGCCTTCATTCACGTGTTGAATTTCTTGGCGGATCAAGCTTTGTATTTTGGTTCGGGCATTCAGTGGTGACACTTGTAAATGCTTAAACTTGAAGCTTTTGTAGGGGTATTGAATCAGGTCGAATACGCTGACCGCTTCTTGAGATATCTCTTGATTGCGCGTGAATAAGCTAAAGTCGGTGTAGATTTTCGCGGTTTTCTCATTGAAGTTGCCTGTGCCAATGTGGGCATAATGCACGAGCTGGCTTTTTTCTTCGCGCGTGACAATACACAGCTTCGAGTGAATTTTAAGCGAAGGAATGCCTAACAGCACTTTAATGCCAGCTTCTCGCATGATCTTAGACCACTCGATGTTGGCTTCTTCGTCGAAGCGGGCTTTTAGCTCCATCACAACGGTCACCTTCTTACCGTTTTCCACAGCGTCAATCAACGAGTTAATGATGCGTGATTTGCTGGCGAGCCTGTAGAGGTTCATCCGAATATGACGCACACTCGGATCGATGGCTGCTTGGCGTACAAATTCCGTTAAATGCAAGAAGCGGTGGTACGGGTAGTACAACAAACGATCTTTTTCCGAAATGGCTTGAAAGACGGTGTCGTAATGAGAAAACTCTTGCGTGTGAATAGCGGGAAGCGGTGGGTTTTCCAAATAGTCTCGACCGACATTCGGAAAGCCAATAAAGTCGCGGAAATTACGATGAGGACCGCCTGCTATCAAGCTATCTAATGAAGAGATATTGAGCTTTTTACGCAAGAAATTGATCATTTCGTCTGGCATGTGCGAGTCGTAGGTAAAGCGCACAGGTTCGGCAATTAAGCGCTGCTTCATGCCTTCAGACATCTGCTCTAAATAACTTTCATCCAATTCATCGTTGATTTCATACTCTGCGTCTCGTGTCATTTTGAATGAGTAACAGGTTAAGCTATCAAAGGGCACAAAGCCGCGGAAAATCCGTTCCAAGTTTAGTTTGATGATGTCATCAAGCAGAATAATGTGTTTACGTTTACGGCTCTTTTCTGGCGGGATGAGCGTAAAGCGCGGGACGCTGCTTGTTGGGACTTCCACTACCGCATATTTGCTGGATTTGCCTTCACGTTGAATGGCAACGATAAGGTACGTTTTTGAATCTTGTAAACGCTTAACAAGATCGGTCTTTTTATCAATGAGAATAGGCGCAATGTGGCGTAGCACCTTATTTTTAAAATAGTTATTCAGCCAATGCTTTTGAAACGCGTTGACGTCATCAGCAGCAATTAGCCAAATATTGTAATAAGACAGGCGCTTAACCACTTCGTTATAAATGCGATCAAAGTCCTGCGTCATGGTAATCACGCGCGATTGGATTTTATTGAGCAGTTGTTTGGTTTCATCTGCTCTGGCTTCATCTTCGTTGTTTAGATGAATGGTGATTTGGCGGCGCACCTCAGCAACACGTACACGGTAAAACTCGTCCATGTTGTTTGAGTAAATACCGAGGAAGCGCATACGCTCAACAATCGGATTTTGTTTATCCGCCGCTTCTTGCAGCACGCGTTCATTAAAAGAAAGCCAACTGAGTTCTTTAGGGTAGTAAAGCTGAATGTCTTGCATTGATTTTTATAACAACCTGAATTAAATCGCGCCGCGAGAATATGAAATTCTTTTGACAGTAAGATGACACCGGAGCAGGACCGATTTAACGGTCTTCAAACTCCACATCAATCATTAAATCGTTTGCAACATCTTCAAGGGCATCAACCAAGCCGTCGAGCGAGTCGGTATGGGTAACACAACAATGCGCCGCTGCGCGAAACAGTGGGTTACCGGAGCTTGGCGCACTTTCGCAGTGTGACTCAAAACGAATGATATTCACTTTGTGCTGATTTAATACCGCTGTGATCTCGTTCACGATGCCGGTTTTGTCGTTGCCAACAATATTCACGATGGCTTTTTGCATTGGAGGGGCAGGCTCAACATCTCCCGAGCTTAGGGTAACTTGAATGTCTGAGCGTGCTTTTAATGCTTTTTCTACGGCGGCAACACTTTCTTCTGGAATTTCGACTTCCGCAAAGCCTGCAAAGCGTCCTGCCATCAATGCAAAATTACTGCTTTGCCAATTGCCTTGGTATTGATAAATGATGTCGGCAAGGGAGCCCAGTAAGCCGGGTTTGTCTTTGCCTATCAGGGTAATAATGAAAGGTTTCATATGTGTCTGTTACTCCTCGAGGTGTTGTCGGTGATTTATATATACAGTGAGGATCAATGAGAACAAAGATAAATCTACGTTAATTATAATAAAAGTTTTATTTTTTCTGGTAATTTGAAAACAGACAAAAGTAAAATGTGCGCCCGGTTAACAGGCGCATCGAGTGTCAGCTTGCAACAACACGCTCTAAACAAACAGATGCAGCGCAGATTAAAGCGTGACAGAAACGCCTCTTGGTTAATTCACTTCGGTGGTTGGCTGGTGTTGGCGGCGCTGTTGGTGTTGCTTTGGCATCTTATCTCCGTTGTCCTGCCAATGGTGCGAAGCCCAGAACTGCTGGAAACCGACAAGCACCCATTAGCCATTAACGGCGAACTGCTTTATTCCACGCAAATCCAGCAAGAAAACTTGTTTATTGCGCGTCATAATGATTGCAGTTTAGGCTTCTATCAGCAGGCGCTGCATACGCCAAGCCTTGCTTCCTTGCACCGTATGCCTTTCCCTTGTTCAACGCGATTATCCGTATTTGAAGATAAGGGGTATTATTTTATTTCCTCTCTCGATGAGCATCACATTCTTCGCGTGAAAGAGCTGACCTTTTTAGAGAACGGTGTTCAGTCCAATCAAATATTTAGCGAACGCTTACCGAATTTGTATTTAACGCAAACCACACAGTTTGAAATGCGTATGCAAGAAGCCAAGTGGAGCGTGGTATTTTCCGATGGGGCATCGAAGCAAGCGTACTGGTTAGATCCTGAAAATCAGCGCGAGCCTGTCCATCATTTTTATTCAAATGTTACGCAGTTAACCACATTGCCGGATGCGCCGCAGCGAATGCTACAAAGCCAAAATAATGTGAAACAGGTTAATTGGCGTAATGAGGTTATTTGGCAAAAAGCGTTTGAACAAAACATTACCTTCTTTCAGTTGCTTCCTTCAGGAAAAGGCTTTTTTATACAGTTTGAAAAAGGCGCTTTAGAGAAGTGGGTATTCACTAACCTTGGTGGGAACGTTGATTATCAACGCGCTTTTACGTTGCAAGGCAAAGAAACGATAAAGCAAATACAGTTTTTGCCGGTAATGCACCTTGCTATTGTGGGCACAGACAGCAAACTCATGATGCTTAATTTCACTACAGGGGAAATTGTGAATGAGCAATCATGGAGTCATTTGTTACTTAACGATGTTCAATCAACGTTTTATTGGCACGGAAAATACTTAGGAATTGTAGATACTGGTGCGCTTCGCTTGTTTGAAGTGCAGCGAGCCAAAGCCAGTATTACCCTGTCGAATCTGTTTGCTAAGTTGTGGTACGAAGGCTATAACGCGCCAGAGTATGTGTGGCAAAGTTCAGCTGGCGCGGATAACTACCAAACAAAATACAGTGTGATTCCTTTGATTATTGGCAGCGTCAAAGCGGCGCTGTTGGCAATTTGTGTAGCCTTACCACTGGGGTTAGGTGCAGCGGTGTACACGGCTTATTTTGCGCCTTCGCGAGCGAGAAAGTGGTTAAAGCCAGCGATTGAGATGTTAGAAGCGATTCCTTCGGTTGTGATTGGCTTTATTGCCGCGATTTGGCTGTTGCCCTTGGGGGAGGCGAATTTAGCGGGTGTGCTTGGCTTTTTCTTACTCTTGCCGCTGTTTTGTGTGCTGGTGGTGCTGTTGCATCGTGGTGTAAAAAGCGTCACAGGGCGTACATTGCCAATCAACCTTCGTTTTTGTTTCGTCTATTTGTTGGCTTTCGCTTATGTGCTGAGTGAAGTCATTCCTTTGATGATGCACCTGCTTATCCAGTTTGATGTCCCCGCGTTGTTTTTCAAAGAAGAGCAAGACACCCACAGTAAAAACACCGTGGTGGTTGCGATTGCGCTAGGGATTGCCATTGCCCCGAGCATTTATAGTTTGGCGGAAGATGCAATTTTTGAAGTGCCTGGTACATTGAAAAAAGCCTCATACGCTCTTGGAGCAACGCGTTTGCAAACCTTGTTAAATGTGGTGCTAAAAGTTGCGTATCCCGGTATTTTGTCGGCGCTAATGCTTGGGTTTTCTCGTGCGCTGGGTGAAACCATGATTCTGTTGATGGTGACAGGTAATACGCCTATCGCGGAATGGGATTTAATGGCTGGTATGCGCTCACTAACGGCAAACCTTGCAATAGAGCTGCCTGAGTCAGAAGTGGGAGGCGTGCAATATCAAGTGTTGTTCTTCACTGCCTTGTTACTGTTAGTCTTTACAATGGGCATTAACACCATTGCTGAACTGTTACGCTTACGTTTGAAGAAGAAGTACCGTCATGACTAAAGCTTTTTGGGCAGATCAGGAAAAAGAACACTTTGCCATGGTGCTAACGGGGACGTTAGTGTGTCTGGTTATCATTTCTTTATTTGCCATTGTGGCTTTAATTGTCACGCGAGGCTTAGCCCATTTTTGGGTTCAACCTGCCTATTTTGTTTCTATCAACGAAACCCATCAAACACCGCTGAATCATTTTACAAGAGAGCCTTATGTTGAGGACTTAGGGATTCATGTTGGGCGAATGCAGTTTGTCATGATGCAGCAGCGTGATGTTGCCAGTGACAAAGTGAAGCGAGTTTGGATTCAAGAAAGTACGTATTTAGGCGCAAACAGCGGTAAGCCAACGGTGGTAGAAAAAGCGCAAATCACGTATATGGATAAGCCACCCAGTTTGGCAAAAATCGGCATGTCGGATGGCTCTTTCCTGTTAGCGATTCCTCGTCATATTCAAACGGGCGCCGAAACGCTTGATGCAGCTGCTTATGATGAGGTGCAAACGGCCGTTGATGAACTGCGACAGGCGTTATATGAGCTGCAAACGAACCAGCTTTCGCCGCTTCACGAAGCCCTCGCAGAAATGCGTATTCAGGGGGTATCGGTATCAGCTCCTGCCTATGTTAAAGCGTTGGAAAATTATCATGTGTGGGAACGCCAACTATCCGAGTTGCAGCAGTCTCTTGCGCAATATCAGATTACGGTCAATCTGGCAGATGGCAGAGAACTTATCGTTCCGTTTTCTGATACCCAATATATCCAGTATCCCAATGTGGTGAACACCGTAGAGAAGTTACAGTATTTCTTCAGCCAAATTTGGCTGTTTGTTAGCGATTCACCCAAGCAAGCCATTACCGCTGGCGGGGTTTTCCCAGCGTTATTTGGCACAGTATTAATGGTTATGCTGATGACGGTGATGGTGACGCCTTTAGGGGTGTTAGCGGCAATTTATTTGGCAGAATACGCGCCGAATAACTCGGTGGTGTCGATTATTCGTATTGCTGTGAGCAACCTAGCGGGGGTGCCGTCTATTGTCTATGGTGTATTTGGTTTGGGCTTTTTTGTTTATACCGTTGGCGGGCAGCTCGATAGCTTACTGTTCCCCGAAAAATCTGATGTGGCTATTTTCGGGGCACCGGGCTTGTTGTGGGCGTCGTTAACCATGGCGTTATTAACCTTACCTGTGGTGATTGTGGCCACGGAAGAAGGGTTACGTAGGGTGCCGGTGTCTTTGCGACAGGGCAGTTATGCGCTAGGTGCAACCAAGTTTGAAACGATTCGTTTAACCGTGTTGCCCATGGCTACGCCCGGTATCATGACTGGCGTGATCTTGGCTATTGCGCGCGGGGCAGGCGAAGTCGCGCCGTTATTAATGCTAGGAGCGGTTAAGTTCGCTCTGTTATTACCTGTGGATGGAGAGTTTCCTTACATTCATTTAGAAAGGCAATTTATGCACCTTGGTGTACTGATTTATGATGGCGCGTTCCATAGTCAATATGGCGGTAGCGAAGCAGGCTTAATGTTTGCCGCGTGTATGTTGCTGTTAATTGTGGTGCTAGTGCTAAATACGATTGCAGTGCGTATTCGCAACCGTTTGCGCCATCAATATCAAATGTTTAATGGGTAGTGAGTTTTATGGATACGCTTGATTCGCCGTTGTTTACGGTACCCAAACTCGACAATCTTGCGCAATCAGATATCGCTATCGATGTGCGCGACTTGGATCTGTATTTTGGTGAGCGTAAAGTGCTGCACCAAATCAGCATGAGAATTCCTCAAAATAAAGTCACCGCCATAATTGGACCGAGTGGTTGTGGCAAATCCACATTAATTGGCTGTTTTAATCGGTTAAATGACTTAAATCAAGATTGCCATATCAAAGGTCGTGTCAGCATTGGTGGTAAGGACATTTTTCATCATAAGCAAAATGTGCCTGAGTTAAGAGCCAAAGTGGGCATGGTGTTCCAACGTCCGAATCCGTTTCCTATTTCTATATACGAAAATGTCGTGTACGGATTACGCATTAAAGGTATTTCCGATAGGCGCTTACTTGATAACGCCGTAGAAAGTGCCTTGCATAAGGCTGCGCTTTGGGATGAGGTGAAAGACAAGTTGTTTGACTCGGCATTGTTATTATCCAGTGGTCAACAACAACGCTTAGTGATTGCACGATCGCTTGCGCTTGAACCGGAAATTTTGTTGTTGGATGAGCCTACATCGGCGCTCGATCCCATCTCTACTTTATTAATTGAAGAGCTGATTAACGACTTAAGAAGCCAGTTTACCGTAGTGATTGTGACGCATAACTTGCAGCAGGCAGCAAGGGTGTCGGATTACACGGCTTTTCTGTATCAAGGTGAGCTGATTGAATATTCAGACACTGACACGATTTTTACTATGCCTGAGCAACAGCAAACCGAAGCGTATATCACTGGGCGCTACGGTTAGGAATAAAAGCGATGCAAGAATTGAGTCAAAGCCCGCACATTTCAGGGCGTTTTAACCAAGAGCTAGAAAGCCTTAAAAACGCAGTGCTTTCGATGGGCGGCATTGTTGAAGAACAACTTGCCAATACTTTAAAAGCGTTGCGAGACAGTGATAAGCGATTAGCCGAGCAAGTGGTGATAACCGATGCGCGAGTGAACGATATGGAAGTGCATATCGACCAAGAGTGTATGCGTATTATTGCCAGACGAAATCCTATTGCAGGGGATTTACGTTTAGTACTGACCATTGTCAAAATTAACACCGATGTGGAGCGCATTGGCGATGAAGTAGAGCGAATCGCTAACATGGTTTTAGTGAAGAGTCTACCCTCATCAGAAATAATAAAAGCGGGAATGTTTAACACAGGACACCTAATTTTAGATATGATCCGCGCGACTTTGGATGCCTTTGCTCGAATGGACGTTGAAGCGGCGAAAGCAATTCACCAAGATGACGCAAAAATTGATCAGGAATACAAAAAGTTATTGATTCAAGTGCTGAGTGATATGCAGCAAGAAGCGGAAATTTTGCCTGGTTGGTTGGATGTGCTTTGGGCGCTAAGAGCAATGGAACGGATAGGAGATAGATGTAAAAACATATGTGAGTATCTGATTTATTCTGTTGAAGGAATTAATGTGCGCCACTTAGAAAACCCGTTCGGCGAATTATCGTAACGGTTGGCGGCAAAAGCAGTAATCCATAATAAAAACGTAAGAAGTAAAAACGTCAAAAGTTTTGAGAAAGTAACAATGATTAAAAACCCGATTTTGGCGATGTTCGCCAAATCACCGATCAACCCCATAAAAGAGCATATGGCTGCGGTGGCACAAGGTTGTAAATTGCTCATTCCTCTGTTTGATGCGGCACTTGCCTCGGACTGGGAAACGGCAAAAGACAAATACAATGAAATTTCAGCCTTAAAAAAGACGGCAGATAATGTGAAGCGTGATGTGCGCTGTACGTTGGCACAAAACGTACTGTTGCCAGTGAACAAAACCCACTTTATCGAGCTATTGAGTAAACAAGGTCAAAGCATTCGCAGCGTAAAAGAAGTGGCGACTGCGGTTACATTCCGTGAAATGGAAATCCCCAAAGAAATTGCGAGTGATTTTCAAGGATTCGTGCAGGAATGCGTCACCATTACGGAGCGTGCTCACACCGTTGTGAATGAGTTAGATGAGTTACTTGAAACGGGCTTTAAGGGCCGTGAAGCGCAACTTGTCGAAAAGATGATTCGTGATCTTGATGTGTCGCTAGAACTCGCGGAGTCAAAGCGTATTGAGCTTATGACTCAACTTCGCCAAATCGAAGACCAGTTGTCACCCGTTAGTGTTGTCTTCCTATATGACGTGATTAGTCGCTTAAGCAAAACGGCCGAATTAGCCGAGCAATGCGGAGCGAAAATCGAAGTGATGTTGTCGGAATAGTAAGGGAGCAGCATGGATATTATTTCAACTTACGGGGCAACGCTGATTCTCTTCGCTGCCATCGTTGGCTTTTTAATGGCTTGGGGTGTAGGTGCAAACGATGTGGCCAATGCAATGGGAACATCGGTTGGCTCTAAAGCGCTCACCATTAAGCAAGCTGTTCTTATCGCGATGGTTTTTGAATTTGCCGGTGCGTATCTTGCCGGTGGCGAAGTCACGGCGACTATCCGTAAGGGTATAATCGACGGAAACTATTTTACAAATGAGCCGCATCTCTTAGTCTTTGGGATGATCTCTTCTTTGTTGGCGGCGGGCTTGTGGCTTGCACTCGCGTCTTATCGCGGTTGGCCTGTATCGACAACGCATTCTATTATCGGCGGCATCTTAGGTTTCGCGTTAACGACAGCTGGCGCAGACTCCGTTTCTTGGGGAAAAGTTGGTGGTATTTTTGCCTCTTGGGTGATTACCCCTGCCATTGCCGGACTAATTGCATACTTCATCTTTATGAGTGCGCAAAAACTTATCTTCGATAAAGAAAATCCATTAGAAAGTGCCAAGCGTTATGTGCCATTTTATATGGCGATGGCTGGCCTTATTCTAGCGTTAGTAACCATTAAAAAAGGCCTCAAACACGTTGGTTTAGGATTGGATACTGGCACGGGCATTGCCATTAGTTTTGCCGTTGCTGTTGTGGTTTTCTTCATCGGTAAATTTGCTATTTCTCGCATTAAATTCAACGAATCTGATGACAAGAAAATGCACTTTAACAACGTTGAGAAGATCTTCGCGGTGTTGATGGTGGTGACGGCATGTTGTATGGCTTTTGCGCACGGTTCAAACGATGTCGCAAACGCGATTGGGCCTTTGGCTGCGGTTGTGAGCATTGTGAACAGTGGTGGCCAAATCAACCAATCAGCTGAGCTAGAGTGGTGGATTTTACCGCTAGGTGCTGTTGGTATTGTGGCAGGTTTAGCATTATTTGGTCAGCGTGTTATCGGTACGATTGGTAAAGGCATCACGCACTTAACACCTAGCCGTGGTTTTGCTGCTGAATTAGCCGCAGCAAGCACAGTTGTACTGGCCTCTGGCACAGGCTTACCGATTTCCACTACGCAAACGCTCGTTGGTGCAGTAATGGGAGTCGGCCTAGCAAAAGGGATTGCAGCCTTGAATATGGCCACGATCAAAAAGATTATTATGTCTTGGGTGATTACCTTGCCAGCAGGCGCGGTGTTGTCTTATCTTTTCTTTACGTTGATAAACGCAGCATACTCTGCCTAAGTGCATTTAATCATTTCATAACGGCTTCTTTCTTGAAGCCGTTTTTTCTTCCATCTTGAGTTATTTCTTTCTGCTTGTTTTTTCACCTATCGAAAGAAAAAGCTTTTAATACTAGTAACATAGTTATTTTCTATGGGTGAGTTTTTTATCACTCAAAATGACACTATATTAGTTATTGGGGCAAGTATATTTACCGCTTATAACGAATCTCTTCTACATCAAAAAATTTAATCAATTGAATCGCTTTTACTTCCTTGACCGATTAATAAAGAGGAATTAAAAATTCAAGTTCAGTCGATTTTAGGATTCATCTATGAAATGGCCAAATTTAAAGCATTTGCATTACCTTGTTACATTGCACAGAGAGCAGCATTTTAATCGTGCAGCGCAGCATTGCCATGTGAGTCAATCCACGCTTAGTACGGCTATTCAAAATCTTGAAGAGCAGTTAAATGGACAACTGTTAGAGCGTGATCACAAAACATTTATCTTTACCGCGTTTGGTTTAGAAGTGGTAGAGCGTAGCAAACAGCTTTTAGCGCAAACCAATGAGTTGATGGATTTCGCCCAAAATGCTGGGGATTGGCAGGCAGGCTCCGTAAAAGTGGGCGTGATCCCAACCATCGCTCCCTTTTTGTTTGAACCCCTGATTCATGAAGTAGCGGAACAGCTTCCACGATTAAATTTACAATTGCAGGAAGACACCACAGATAACCTGTTAAAACAGCTCAATGCAGGTACGTTAGATTTATTGTTGCTGGCATTACCGATGGCAACACCGGGTTGTAAGCAGCTTGTTGTAGGGCACGATCCTTTCCATCTTGTTGCGAATCAACGCGTATTAGATAGCGTGATGAGTTCGGGGTTTGAAAAAGGCATTCCCGATATTTCTACCTTGCCTCAGGGAAGTGTATTTTTGTTGCAGTCAGAACACTGTATGACCGACCACGCGGTGAGTGCGTGTGGATTGCGTCATCAAGAGCAAGTGAGTTCATTGGCAGCAAGCAGCTTACACACCTTAGTGAAACTGGCGGCGAGTAAAATGGGGTTAACCTTCTTGCCCGAGCTTGCGTTGAACGACAACATTTTGCAGGATTCTGATTTAGTCGCCTTGCCGGCAGAAGAGAATGCCTATCGTGAGATTGGATTAGTATGGCGCAATGGCACAACACGCATGCGTTTGTTTAGGCAACTTGCTGAAATCATCAGCCCACTTATGCCAGTGCCGGTACTGGACTAATTGGCACAGGACAGCGTTTACTGAATTATGTTGTACTAGGCTGTTTTGTATTAGACGGTTTCGTTCTCGATGGTTTAGTAAAGGATGGTTTCGTACTTGATTAAGTAGTGCTCTTACATACGCTATTGCTTTGTGACCGTAATATTGTTTTCCTCTTCTACGCAGGTAAGTAGAAGAGGAGTTTTCCCCCTCAAAAGAAAAAATTTATTTTTTTCGTCATTTTTCAAACTTTCTTTTTCTTCATCTCGACCTATACAACAAGATTAAATAATCGATCCCAATTATCGACAACGTGGTGGACACGCAGTGTTTGAGCAAAGCGACGAACAACTCATAAAAAAAGCAGTAAAAGGCAATAAAAGCGCGTGGCTAAAGTTGGTGAAACGTTATGAAAAAGCCGTGTTTAATTACGGCTTAAGAATGACGAGTAATACCGAGGATGCGATGGATTTGATGCAAGAAGTTTTCATTTCTGTTCATAAAAACTTGGCGACGTACAAAGGAGAAGGGCGTTTCAAAGGGTGGTTGTTCAAGATTGCGAGTTATCGCTGTGTTGAGTTTTATCGCAAAAAGCGTCCTATGCAGGATTTAGATAGCACCGACGAGATTGTGTGTGACGCAGCCCTACCAGAACACTTTTTGATGAGTCAGCAGCAAAACAGAGCGCTTGTGAATGCAATGCAACTGTTACCGATTAATCAGAAGTCAGTGGTTGAGCTTAAGTTTTTTGGTCATTTCACCTTCGAAGAGATTGCACAGCAATTAGATATTTCTGCCAATACGGTGAAGTCTCGCTTATACACCGCTTTAGAAAAATTGAAGATCATTTTGGAGGATAGCCATGCAAGCGCAAGATAAAAGCCAACTTTTTGCGCGTTGGTTAGAGGGCAACCTTTCAGCAGACGAACAACAGCGCTTTGAGCAGCTTTGTAAAAGCGACAG
>CAXRCC010000013.1:0-6318 GCA_964228975.1 Paraneptunicella sp.
CAGAAGCAAGTCCATTCTTGGTGGATTTATCCTACTTAAAGCGCACAAACAGTGTCAGTTCGCCGATCTCGCAAAATGAAGTCAATCTACTCAGTCTAAAAACGATTGCGCCGGAGGCTACGGGGCGCGTTAACCGAGTGAGTGAGCCAAGAGCAGACCTTTATTCATTGGGCGTTATTCTGTATCGCCTCTTTTTCGGTTGTTATCCTTTTGAGTCCGACGACCCGATGGAGCTGATCTATGCGCATATTGCCAGTGAGCCGCCTGTTCCAGAATTGCAGGATGTGCCCGAGCAATTATTTAACATTGTTCAGCTGTTGTTGCAAAAAAGCCCCGAAGCGCGCTATCGCACAATTTCAGGGCTGATCGCAGACTTACAAACCTGCCAAAAGCAGTGGGATGAAAAGCAGCATATTGAAGCCTTTGATTTAGGTGAAATGGATCAAACCGATCAGTTAGTTTTCAGCCACCGTTTGTATGGTCGAAGCGAAGAGATTGACAAGCTGCAAACCACCTTCTTTAGAGTGATGGATGGGCGCAAGCAAGTGCAAGTGGTACTCGGTGCCTCCGGTGTGGGTAAATCCAGTGTGATTCGGGAGTTGATCCCAACGGTTTCACAGCACAAAGCCATTTTCACTTCAGGCAAGTTTGATCAGTTTAAAATTGACCAAGCGTATTCAGGTTTATTAGATGCGATTAATGCATTGATTGACCAAATGTTGGCGCTAGATGAAGCGCAATTATGGCAACTAGAAGGTAAAATTCGTGAAGCCTTAGGCCTGGATGCGGAGTTAATGACCAAGCTTTTGCCAAAGCTGGGTTTGATATTGGGGCAACACTCTGATGTGCCGAATAACGACCCTGAATACGGTGAACAGTTTAATAGTTTACTTCTGCGATTAATGCAGGCTCTTTGCAGTGTTGAGCGCACTATTGTTATGTTACTTGATGATTTGCAGTGGGCAGATATTGCCACCATCAAGTTGCTGGAAGACATCATCGTCGACCCGCAAATCAGCAATCTGATGTTTATTTTGTCCTACAGAGATAACGAAGTAACGGAGCATCATCCGTTAACGGCAACACTGTCATCACTCCAAGAACAAGATATCAATGTAGATTTCATGCCGTTGCAACCGCTAGACCAACCCGCTGTGGTGTCTATGTTGATGGATTTGCTGAAAACGGAGAAGCAACCTAGCCGTATTTTGGCGGATTTGCTGGTTCAAAAAACCGATGGTAATCCCTTCTTCTTAAAAGAATTTATTAAAACACTCGTCGACCAACGACTGTTAACCAAAAAGCAAGATGAGCCTTGGTATTGGTCTATTGAAGAGATCAAACAGCAACAAATTACCGATAACGTTGTTTCGTTGGTGTCTCAGCGCATTAAGCGTTTCAGCCCTGAAAATCAGCATGCGCTTAAAACGGCAGCGTGTATCGGTGATGAAGTTCCTGTGGAGTTGTTATCAAGCCTGATTAGTGGGGAAGCTGAGCGTTTAGAGCAGTTAATTGCGGTTTGGGTAGATGACGGGCTCATGTCGGCGCACCTAGGTGCAAGTGGTGTGAATAAGCTGGTTTTCTCTCACGATAGAATCCGCCAAGCGGCTTATGAGATGTCGGGGAACATCAGCACGGTTTCGATTCACTACAATATTGCCCAGCGTTTCCTTGGTCGATACACGCAAGATCAGCAGCGCGAACACATTCTGGAATTTATTGAGCATTTGAATGCCAGCCGAACCTTTTTTGTTGACCAAGGTAGAAGCGAAGAACTCTCTGAATTCAACTTATGGGCTGCCCAAAGAGCACTGCAATCAAAAGTGTATGAGCAGGCGATGAACCATTATCACCTTGCGCTTGAACTTTTAGGTGAACGAAACTGGCAACGGCATTACACCTTGTTGTTTGACTGCTACTTTGGGTTAGCGCAGTGCATGTATTTAACTCAGCAATTTTCCGATATTGATCACTGTTTGCATTTAGTGACAAAGCACGCTGAGTCGCAACGTGATTTGAAGCTGGTTCAGCGTTTGCACTTGTTAGTGCTGATTGCTCGCAACGAAACCCAGGCGGCTATTGAACTGGGTATGAAAGCGATGAAGGAAGTCGGGGTAGAGCTACCTGCGCTAGATACCATCGGTGAAACTTACCTCAATTTAGAGTCTTTTTATCAGCCCGATAATATTGCGGCGCTTACCAAGCTGCCTGTGCTGGAAAACCAGACTTCGCTATTGGCGCTGGAAATTGCCAACGTGATGCAAACGCCGTGTTATTTAATGGGGCCACAATATTTTATGGCCCTGACTTACGCCACGATGGAGTGGTGTTTAAAAAGCGGTAACTCGGCGTTTTCAAGTAAGATTTTCGTGAGTCATGCTTTGCTGATTTGTGGTGCCTATGGCAAGTACGAAGAAGCCATGGAATTCGTGAAGGTGGCAGAGAAGCTCAACAGTGTTTATAAGGGCGTGAAGAACTTCGACACTGAAATCCAGTTTTCAAAGCACTCGACAGTGGCGCACTGGACAGGGCACATCAAAGATTCGTTAGAATCGCTGGAAAACAACTACTATCAGGGCCTAGAAAAGGGCAATGTGGAATACGCCTTTCACTCTTTGTTGTTCCAGTGTTTTTACCGCATGTTTGTTGGACAGCCGTTAGAAGAGGTTAAGAGCAAATTTGACTTCTCCTTGTCGATTTTTAATGGCAAAAACCAGCACTACCATGAAGTTTATTGCGGTGTTTGGTATGAAATGCTGTTGAATTTGCATTCACCCGTACGCGATCCGTTAGTACTGCAAGGTGAATGGTTCGATGAATCAACGCACTTAACGGAATTACAGGAAAAAGGGGATATTACGGTTCTGTTTTGCTTTCACATTGCCAAAATGGAGCTGGCTTATATTTTCAATGATTACAGCCTTGCCAAAGAGCACATGGACGAAGCGGAGAAACTACTAGCCGTTGCGCCTGGCTTATATCACGTCACTGAATTCTATTTCTTTTCCGCCCTGATTCACGTTCGACTTGCGCACTCAGCACTCACCATTGAGGATGAAAAAGCGCACGTTAGCAAAGTGACAGAAATCGAAACTATGTTCGCCACTTGGTGTAAAACGGCGTCGGAAAATCACCTTCATAAATTGCAATTCTTGCAGGCCGAAATTGCCTTTTTAGAGCGTAACCCTCAGGCGTGGGAGTTATACGACATTGCCTTGAAGCAGGCGCAAGAAACGGGCTTTACCCATCATGCCGCCTTGATTTGTGAGCGCACTCACGACTATTGGGTAGAGCAAGGTAAGAAAGAGTTTGCGTTGGTGTCGTTAAAGCAAGCAAACCAGTTTTACCACCAATGGCGGGCTCACAACAAAGCAGAACAATTGCTGGCACGCTCGCCAGAGCTGATTCGCTCTTATGAAGAGGAGAGCCGAGGACAAAGCAACAATCAAGATTTGGGTAACTTGCTGGATCTATCATCGGTGCTAAAAGCCTCGGAAATGCTAAGTGGTGCGATTGATCTCGACGCTTACTTAAAGCGCATGATGGCAATTATTGTGGAAAATGCCGGAGCACAACGAGGCTGTATTTTGCTTTCGAATAAGCAAGAACCCATGGTGCTTCGTGCCAGTTATCCGAATACGTTTACGGAAGATATGCTGCCTTCCTCGGTGATTAACTATGTTAGCCGAATCAAAGACAAGTTGATTATTGATGAGGTGCTTGAGCATAACCTCACCAGCGATGAACCCTGTTTTAAGAAGTTTGCGCCTAAATCGATCATGACGATTCCCATTCTTATAGGGGGAAGCCTTCGTGGTATGTTGTATTTGGAGCACCTTCAACTTACGCATTTGTTTAAGCCAGAAAGCGTTGATGTATTGCAGATGCTAGGTAATCAAACGGCTATCTTGTTTGAAAACGCCAACCTATACCAAGAAAGCTTAGACTACAGCCGAGACCTAGAGCGCAAAGTGGCTGAGCGAACAAAAGAGCTTGCGCAAGCTAAGATAAAAGCGGAAGAAGCCACCACGGCAAAATCCAATTTCCTAGCCAATATGAGCCACGAAATCCGTACCCCAATGAATGCGGTCATTGGTTTGTCGCAGCTTGCACTTCGCAAAACCGAAGATCGTAAACAACGCGATTATCTTAATAAAATCCTGAATTCATCTGAGTCCTTGTTGGCGCTGATTAACGATATTCTCGACTTCTCCAAAATTGAAGCCAATAAATTGGTTTTGGAAGAAACGCGATTTGATTTGGAAGCCTCGATTCGTCGTGTTACCAACTTATGTGCGCTGCGTATTCACGAAAAAGGGTTGGAGTTTGTTTTATCTATCGACCCTAAACTGCCGCATTTTTACATCGGCGATCCGCTTCGTATTGAGCAAATCATCACGAATCTTGTTAGCAATGCGGTTAAATTTACCGACGATGGCGTGATTCAGCTCAGTTCAAGTTTGGTGGGGCGTTACGAAGATAAGGTTATTCTCGAATTCTCCGTTGAAGACAGCGGGATTGGCATGACGCCGGAGCAAGTCGACAAGCTCTTCAGTTCGTTTAGCCAAGCAGATGAGTCCGTTACCCGTAAATATGGGGGCACAGGGCTTGGTTTGGCAATCAGTAAACAGCTGTGTGAACTGATGGGCGGACATATTTCTGTAACCAGTCAGTTGGGTTCTGGCTCGAAATTTACCTTCACTGTGCAGCTTGGCGTTACTGAAGAAAAGCCAACCGAAGTTAAACAAGAACAGAAGCAAGTTATTTCAAACTTAAAAGTGCTGGTGGTGGATGATATTGCCATTTCTCGCCGTGTGATGTGTGACTGCTTACTTGGGCTTGGTGTGACTGCAAGCACGGCTTCAAGTGGTAATGAAGCCATTGAAAAAGCCATGCTGGCAGACGCCAAAGATGACCCTTACGATGTGATTTTGATGGATTGGAAGATGCCGGGAATGGACGGTATTCAAGCCGCCAACCAGATTATGTCTGATACGCGTGGAAAGCAGCCGCATATTCTGATGGTGTCAGCCTATGACAGAGAAGATGCCATTGATGCAGCGCGAACGATTACCATCAGCGATTTTCTCGAAAAACCCGTCAGCCGCTCTACATTAATGGATTCCTTGTACACGGTTATGGGGAATCAGCTGTTACCAGAAAACCGTTTCGACTCAGAGCTTCAAGCGCCGAATTTATCCCATGTTTCCTTGCTACTGGTTGAAGACAATGCAATCAACCGCCAAGTTGCAGTTGAGTTTTTAATGGATACGGGGGTGAATATTGATATTGCGCAAAATGGACAAGAAGCCATTGAAATGGTGCGCAACAAAGATTTTGATGTTGTATTAATGGATATTCAAATGCCTGTGATGGACGGGTTAACAGCAACGAAAAATATTCGTCGCTTTAATGAAGATACCCCCATTATTGCAATGACAGCGCACGCCATGGAAGGGGATAGGGATAAGAGCCTTGAAGCAGGGATGAATGATCATATTACAAAACCCATTGTACTCGATGAGCTGTTTGGTGTGCTGAAGAAGTGGTGCCCGGAAGGAAGTTTGGCGCCTGTGGTGATTGAGCAAAATACTGTCGGTGCAGAAACTCACTCAACAAGCGAGACAAATATGGACTTTAAAGACCGGTTTGAGCATTTGGTCGATTTAAATGTATTGGATGTTCACAGCGCGGTATCTCGATTCCAAGGGCGTAAGTCTTTGTATATGGATTTGGTAGAGGATTTTTATCGCACAAACCACGATGCCGCGGATGTTATGTCGGCATTGTTAGAAAAAGCAGATGCGACGGAATTATTCCGAATAGTGCATTCTTTGAAGTCGAACTTAGCGTATATCGGAGCATTAGGGCTCAGCGATCTGGCGGGTCAGCTAGAAGCAGAAATGAAGTCTGAAAATGATTATGCAGAGAGCGTTAAGGAGTTTTGCGTTCAGGTGACGGGGCTGACGAGCGCGTTATCCAATGTGTTCATAGAAGTGAAAGCCGATAAGCCAACAATGCAGATCAGTAATCATGTGTTGTTATCTATTTTAGAGCGCTTATTACCGTTATTGCAGTCGTCCGATTTTGATGCAGAGAAGCTGATTTTAGCACTTCAAAACATGCAACTGGCACCTGAAACACAGAGCAAAGTGGAAGAAGTGGCGGCGATGGTAGATGACATGGAGTTTGAACAAGGCACTGCATTTGTGCAAGAGTGGATAAAAAAGCTGACCTAATCGGTATAATATGTCACTATTTTAGGCTGTGAAAATGCCTTTCAAAACTGTGACAAAGAAGACCCATTATGACGCTACA
>CAXRCC010000014.1:0-3342 GCA_964228975.1 Paraneptunicella sp.
CAGTCTCGATAAGTACCCATTAGATGATATATAACACCTTGCGAGTGGATTTTAAGCTCAGTTTGAATAGGATAAATGTCCGGCAAAGCAATTCCCCCGTTCCCTAAACACCTCTTAGCTTTATAATCCTTAAGGCTAAGAGGTAAAACGATGAGCGGTCAACGCTATACAGAAGAATGTAGCACCCAAGCAGTTAAACAAGCCACTAAGCAAGCCACTAAACAAGGTCACTCTACTGTTTTTACATCAGTGCACTCGATGACTTTTATATCAGAGTATTCTTTGACTTCTGTATCAGAACAATTGTTGTACAATTCACACCAATAAGTACGGAAGTTGGCTTGACTGCCGATATCAATAACTAGTTGTAAATTAAAAGAGAAAGTAGCAAGCGTGCTCGCGAATAATATCACTCAAAGCACTCAAAAGGCTGAAGTTAAAACTGAAGATGCGCCTATGATAACGGGCTACGATCATGATTACCTAAATAAGTGTTTGCTTGAGTTTGAACGGGATTATCCTGTTGCAGATATTGTCATAAATGACATTAAAATTTGGCCCTACATGAAGGTGTCGATGCTGCATAAATTGCAGTCACATTTCTACGTCAATAAAGGCAAAATACGTGCTTCTCATCAACAAAAGCCCGTTAAAGAAAAGCTGATAAACCTTGGTAAAACCTTACTCAATGCGCTGAAGCTAACGGCGAAAACGCTCTCAACCTTTCCCTTTAAACACTATTTCTCTCGTCATGCAGTGAATACAGTGATGTTTGCTTATAACACCAAGTCGTTGGATGTAGGACCTCGTCGTATTAACCGTTATTTAGTGGGTGTGGTAGAGGATTACGAGCGTCTTGGGCATTCTGATTACGAAATTTGGGAATATAATAGTTTAGATGCCGTCGATGACAAAGCCACGTTTGCTGGTGTGAATATGACTTACTTAAGTGCAACGGTGAATGAGTGGTGTAAGTGTCGTATCGCGCTTTCTTCGTTATTTCCTCAAAAAGAAACCGATTATGTAGAGGCGTTTAATCGGTTTTTGACACATAAAGGCATTCCTGTTCAGCTTGAATCTTACAAGTTACGCCATGAAATTAAACGCATCGATTTCATGTCTCGCCTGCTTCAGCCATTTTTCGAACGACACCAGGTAAAGAACGTCATCAACATCTGTTACTACGGTTATTTAGCCATTGCGGCGAACTTAGCATGCTATCGTGCAGGTATTAAATCCGTTGATTATCAGCATGGTATTTTAACTCGCGTCGACCCGTTTTATACACATTGGTCCCATGTTCCCGATTCCGGCTATGCCTTATTGCCTAAAACGTTTTGGGTGTGGGGAGATGTAGGGTATGACATTGTCAATGAATGGATTGCCAAACAATCGTTTCATCAAGTAAAGGTGGTGGGTAACGCGTGGTTATCGTACTTTTCAAATACGTCAAAAGCGAGCTCTCAAATAGAAGGCTCTCAAATAGAGGGGTCTCAAATAAAGGATTCTCAAATAAAGGACTCTCAACTAAAAACGGAACAAATAGAAGGCTCTCAAACGTCTGGCTCTCATTTGTCAGATTCGGCATCACCTTCATTTAAGTCGACTTCAGAACCTTCCTCTGATTTGTCATCCGAGCTGTCATTAAAACAGTCATTACAACTGTCATTAAAAAGTAAGAAGGTTATTTTGTTATCGCTACAAACGTTCCCGCAAGACTATCCCAGTTTTGTAACACAAGTGATTCATGACTCGCCGGACGATTGGGTGTTCATCATCAAAGAGCATCCACGCTATCATTTAACCCAAACCCAACTAAGCGATGAGTTTGGTGAATTGCTCGATGCTGGGAAAGTTGTGTTAATGCGCGACTACAGTGTGTACGAGTTGTTAGTGCAGTTTCCCATTGATGTGAATTTAACGCCATACTCCACCGTTGCCTTCGAGTGTGAGTATTTTGGTGTGCCGACCGTGTTTTTTCATGAGGTTGGCATCAAGGGTAATATGGCATTAATTCGCACAACGCCACACTTGATGGGGGCGTTAGATGCCGATTCTTTGATGGAAAACATTAAAATTGCATTGGCTCTTGAACAAATTGAGCCTGTTTATATGGCAAAACAGGTTACAATTGGCAGTGCGATGCGAGAAGAAAACGCTAATTAGAATAAGGTTTTAAATGAAAGTTTTGGTTACAGGTGCCGATGGCTTTATCGGCTCTCACCTTGTTGAAATGTTACTCGATGAAGGACATCAGGTGCGGGCTTTGTCTCAATATAACTCTTTCAATTATTGGGGCTGGCTTGAAGATGTGCCCAAACACGAAGCGCTAGAAGTGGTGTGTGGCGATGTACGGGATCCTTTCTTTTGTAAGAAAATCACTCAAGATAGGGACGTGGTTTTCCATCTTGCCGCGCTTATTGCCATTCCATTTAGTTACGATGCACCGGGCAGCTATTTTGATACCAATGTGAATGGCACGCTGAATATGTGCCAAGCAGCCATGGAACACGGGGTTAAGCGCTTTATTCATACCTCCACCAGCGAAGTGTATGGCACAGCGCAATATGTGCCCATTAACGAGGAGCATCCCATTCAGGCGCAATCCCCTTACAGCGCCTCGAAAATATCGGCAGATGCCTTGGTGACGAGCTACATCAATTCGTTTGATTTTCCTGCGGTTATTGCCCGTCCATTTAATACTTATGGACCACGTCAATCTGCGCGCGCCATCATCCCAACCATTATCACGCAAATTGCCAGCGGCAAAAAAGAAATTCAACTCGGTGATACCTCTCCCACTCGTGATTTCAACTTTGTAAAAGATACCTGCTTGGGCTTTTTGCACTTAATGCAGGCAGAAGAGGCGGTGGGTGAAGTGGTTAACATTGGGTCAAATTATGAAATTTCAGTGGCAGACACGCTCACGCTCATCAAAGAATTAATGCAAAGTGATGTGAAATTTGTCACGGATGAAGCGCGCATTCGCCCAGCGAATTCCGAGGTGTTCCGTTTGTGGTGTGATAACCAAAAAATCGCTAAATTAACGGGATTTAAACCTCAATTCAGCATAGAAGAAGGGTTGAAGCAGACCATCAACTGGTTTACTCAGCCGCAAAACTTAAGCAAATATAAAGCCGATATTTACAATGTGTAATCCGGTTTTACCGCGTCACTTTACCCAAGGGGCTTTGTAATGAAAGTGTGTGTCGTTACCGGTACGCGTGCTGAATATGGCCTTTTTTATTGGTTGTTGAAAGCATTGGAGCAAGACGATGCCTTTACGCTACAAATTGTGGCAACAGGCATGCACCTTTCACCTGAGTTTGGCTTAACCTACCA
>CAXRCC010000015.1:0-8705 GCA_964228975.1 Paraneptunicella sp.
CGACAACCTAAACGATTACATGCGCCACAATAAGAGCGTAACCCCCTATCAAGTGATGGTTGGCAACGCTAACGACTTCTTGTGTACGCGAGTTGCCTACAAGCTCAATTTATCCGGTCCTGCCATTACCATGCAAACGGCGTGTTCAACCTCGCTTGTGGCCATGGAGCGCGCTTGTGCTGACTTACGCGAAGGACGCTGTGATATGGCGCTTGCGGGCGGTGTATCGTTAATCAGTGGTGTGGAAATTTCCGGTTATATGTACCGTGAAGGCATGATTTTATCGCCAGACGGCCGTTGCCGTACTTTCGATTCTCAAGCCAAAGGCACCGTGCCAAGCCAAGGTGTTGGTTTGGTTCTGTTAAAGCCGCTTAAGCAGGCAATTAAAGACGGTGACAACATTCGCGCCGTGATTAAAGGCGCAGCCATTAATAACGACGCCAATGCCAAAGTAGGTTACACCGCCCCGGGCATCGACGGTCAAAAAGACGTTATTCGTACCGCGCAAATTCGCGCTGGCGTTGATCCTGCCAGCATCAGTTATATTGAAGCGCACGGCACAGCAACGCCGATGGGCGACCCGATTGAGATCTCTGCGCTATCCATGGCTTTCCACGAAAGTAAAGAGAAAATCGAACGCGGAAGCTGTGCAATTGGCTCGGTCAAATCGAACATTGGTCACAGCGATACGGCAGCAGGCGTGGCGGGATTGATCAAAACTGTCCTGTGTTTAGAGCACGGCACTTTAGTGCCCAGCCTGCACTACAAGCAGCCTAATCCGAATATCGATTTTGGTCCTTTCCAAGTTAACACCGAAGCCAGAGAGTGGACGACTAAGCCGAATACACCGCGCCGCGCTGGCGTCAGTGCATTTGGTATTGGCGGCACCAATGCACACGTTGTGTTAGAGCAAGCGCCAGAGAAAAAAGAAAAAGAGAAAGCCGTTGCCAAGCGCGTGGCCCCCTTCCTTTGCTTACCGGTTTCAGCCGCTTCAACCTGCTCGCTTAGCAGTAACTTTAATCAAGTAAAAACCTACTTGAACAGCGAGCGCTGCGAATCGGTTGAAGGCTTAGCGTACACTTTACAATTGGGCAGACACGCCCATCGTCATCGTAAAATGGCCTTACTGCCTCGCAGCGAAGACGGCACATTTGTAGCCGATGCCAATCACCTCATTCTGCGTGAAGAAGGTGACAGCCAGTTCAATAGTGAAGACGTGATTCACGTTGTATTCGATGGCAACACCTCGCCAGAAGTACTACAGAGCTTCCGCGCATTAGCAGAAGATGCGCCGCTTTATGCCACTTACGTGGACAAGCTGAAAAAATCGTTGAAATTGAAGTGGCAAACCAAAGCTGCGCACATTCTCGAATCCGACATTACAGACGACAACGCAGAGCGCGCCTGTTTATCGATGCTCTATACCCTTGCTTATGCCAACCTTGCCCAAGACCTTGGCTTAGAAGTTACACATATTGTGGGTTCTGGCATAGGGCAAGCTGCTGCGAGCGTATTGGCGGGATTAATGAAAACCGATACCGCATTTGAACTGCTTAGCACAGGCAGCACAGAAGACACAGACGGCGCGAAAGCCCATCTGCGCGGTGCCATTTATCTGAGCAGCTTAAATGAGTGGCAATCGGGTCCGGTAGAGTTTGAACTGACAACACTAGATTTTGAAAGCCACGTTGACGTGACCGACTCGCTCCTCAATCAAGCCGACGATTCAGCGCAAGCAAGCAAAATACTGGCAATGCAAGTGAATGCCGACGCGCCAAGCGCACACCTTTACCACTTAATCGCCGACATTTGGAACAGAGGCAGCGAGGTGAATTGGCAGGTGCTTTACGGCGAGCATCATCCTCAACGCGTTGCAGCGCCGCTTTATGTGTTCGACAAAAAGCAATACTGGGTTGCCGACCCGAAACTCACTGGGCCAGATCGCCAACTGTGGTCGGCGCTGGTTAACCGCACCTTTACCACACTGGTTGAAAACGAAGGCCTAGTTAACAACATGGCTTTCATCCAAAAACAAGCCACCAAACACGATGCCGCTTTAGTGTTCATGGCGCGGGCTATTAATGCCATTGCCACTACACCTGTGGAATTTGGTCAGCCATATACCATTGAGCAGCTGGATATGGGTCGAGTGGTAGAAAAATACCAAAGTTTGGTAGCCGATTGGGTGGAAGAGATCAACCACTACATCGACCGTGTACACAGTGCTGAGCTACAAAAAGCCATTCAAACCGACGATGGATTAGACAGCTTTATTAAACAACTTCGTCAAGTATGGGACGACGAAAGCGCTTATATCTCGCGTATGATTGATTGCGGTCACATGCTTATCGATACCTTGCAAGGTAAGGCCGAAATTGTGAATACGTTGTCGGTGAACGGCGAGTACTTCAATGCTTTTGGTAACGAAGAACTGGTGAAAAACAGCCCACAAATTCACTACTGTAATTTGGCGGTTTCATCCATGCTGGACAACCTACTGCGCCAGCTGCCCAAAGACGTTTCATTAAAAGTGTTAGAAATTGGCGGCGGTTCAGGTTACGCCACACGCGAAATTTTACCCAAGCTCGCCAATACAGAATGCCAATACAGCTTTACCGATACCAACGAGTACCTGCTTGAACGTGCGCGAGAGCGTTACATAGAATACGATTATTTGACGTGCTCACCGCTTGATATTGAATTTTCACCACAAGCGCAAGGCTACCCAGATAACAACTACGACGTGGTTGTGGTAGGTAACTCCTTGTACAACGTGCGCAATATCGATGAAGCGCTCGCTCACGTGCATTCTCTGTTAGCGCCGGGCGGCATGCTGATTTTGTGGGAAATCACATCACCACAACTTGAATTTGCCATTACCGAAAGTTTAATGATGGACCCCATCCACGATGGCACTCGCACACAAGCCAACCCCTTCGTTAGCGTCGATACGCTGCAAGAAAAGCTTTATGCCACAGGCTTTGAACAAGTTGAGCCGCTCACCCCTGCCGAGCATTCTGCCCACAGCGTGTTAATCGCCAAAGCTGGCGAACCGCAGGTGAAACGCGCCTTCTCTTACGCGAAGAACAAGGATTACCGCTTACAAACCAATTTTGTTGGTTGTGAAATTAATCACATCGACACCAAAACGTTGCCAGAAGAAGAACTGCAATCTAACCAACCTAGCGTGGCAGAAGTCATTGCTAACTTGTGGTGCGAACACTTCAGCATCGATGAAGTTAACCCTGAAGATAACTTCTTCGACTTAGGGGGCGAATCGTTAATGGCACTAGGATTGGTCGATGATATCAACCAAGCCTTCGATTTATCGGTAGCGGTCAATACGCTGTATGAAGTACCAACCCTTGCGGCATTGTCGGAATTTGTTGCCAGTCAGTTGCCGGAAACCTCGGTGCCAGATAAGCCCAAATCCACGCAAGACATGGTTAACGATTTATGGCTAGAGCACTTGAATTTACAAGAGCTCAATCCAGATGATGACTTCTTCGATTTAGGCGGCGACTCGCTTATTGCACTAGGTATGATTGAAGACATCAACAATATGTTCTCGACGGACATTTCTGCCAATATTTTGTACGACAACCCGACCTTGGGCAAACTCACCGAGCTGGTAATGAGCAGACAACAGCAAGAAACCAGCAAACCAGTTGCAGCCAAGCCGAGTAAAGCGCAAAGTAAGCCTGTGAAGTTCACTCCACTGGTTCAGCTACAGCAAGGGACGAATGAAAATCTACCGCCGATTTTCTTAGTTCACGCTGCCGGAGGCGGTTTGATCTTGTTCTCAAGATTAGTGGCTGCCCTTGGTAAAGAATACACCGTATATGGCTTTGAATCGCCGCCGGATTTACCGCAGAACTCCATTGAAGAATTGGCCGACACTTACTTGAACGCCCTGCTTCAAAAATTCCCATTCAAAGAGTCGTTCATCATTGGTGGACACTCCTTCGGGCCAGTGGTTGCACTGGAAATCAGCCGTAAACTGATTGAGTTTGGTAAAACGGTGGAATCGATGATCCTTATCGATCCTCCTGGCCCTGGCAAAATGCCAAAACACCCGGAAAACTACACTGATATTTTGTTGCACCTTAACGACGATATCGTGAAGTTAGATAAGCAATATATGCTGGGATTGCCGCTCGAAGAGCAAATCAGTTACTTCCATCAGCTTTCTGGCGAAACGTTGTGGAAGAAGCACTTCAGCATTATTACGCCTGCGTTCGTAACCACCTTTAAGAAACAGTTAGATATGCTGCAAAGTTATACCTTCCCGCCACTGGCGTGTAACGGTATTTACTTTACGCCGACACAATCTATGCCGCTGTTACCTAAAGACATGTTCACTGCGTGGGAAAGTGTTTTGGAAGGCAATTTAGAAGTGATTGAAGTGGAAGGAAACCATATTTCTATGGTGGAAAACCCAGGGGCAATGACCATCGCCGAGATTATTAAAGCAAAATTCAATTAAGGCGTTATCAGCACATACCAGCGTCACTGACATGCGAAAGCCTCGGTAACGCACGTATCTTGATACACTAATTGATTGCTCAATCGATGTAAGTAAAAGGGCCGCTATTGCTATAGTGGCCCTTTTTTATTGCCTGCTCGTCGTTAACGTTATTTTTGCGTATGTGTGCGATTTTGTTCGCATTTGTGCGGCTTTAACGCGCAACAAACGGGCTCTTAGAATAAACAAGGCGAGTGACACAACGTGAAATAAAACGGCTTAAAATCAACAATGTGAAGTCGGAAGCGAGAAGTCAGAAGTCAGAAGTCAGAAGTCAGAAGTCAGAAGTCAGAAGTCAGAAGTCAGAAGTCAGAAGTCAGAAAAAAGAAAGCGGAAGAGGAGAGAAAATCCCGCCCCGAAGGGCAGGATTTTAAGAAATTAACAACCTAGATCAGCTCTTGTTTGCTCATCGTTGTTAGGGAAGCATTGACCAGAAGGAATGGCATCTGGCACATAACGCATTAGGTCAGGATCGTATAGCGCTTCTTCTAGGAACACGGTGATCAAGTCGATTTCTTCGTCTGTTAGACCAAGAGGAACGAAACGTGAATCAAGCGTGCCTTCAGGAAGGACTTTTTGTGCTACAGCAGTGTTCTTATAAGCGACAACATCGCGAACGCTGTTGAATGAACCACCGTGACCAAATACATTCGTATCGGTTAGGTTATAAAGTTGTGGCACTTTGAACTTGAAGAAGTCTTCTTCTTCACGTGTGAAGCCACCACGACCACGAGAGTCAGCAAGACCTACGCCACCCGTTACTGCTGGGTTATTTACGTCGAAGTCTTCAAAACCAATCGCGAAGAACATTTCGTCTTCCGTTGCACCCGCCGCAGAGCTTAAGCCCGGACCATTGTGACAATCTACACAGCCTGCTTTACCGAAGAACAAGGTTGCACCTTGCATTTGCGCTTCAGTCATCGCATCTGCATCACCCGCTAACCACTTCTGGAACGGTGCTTCGTTTGCAAGTACGGTACGCTCGTAAGCCGCCATTGCTTTACTTGCGTCTTCTAGCTCATCGCCATCACTGTTAGGGAAAGCCGCATCGAACAAAGCGATGTACTCATCGTTTGTTTGAAGCACTGAACCTTCGAACGTTCTTAAACGGTGAACGCCTGTACCTGCAACCGCTTGGGTTTCGATACCAGCAAGTTCACGCACGTTTTGTGCTTTTGGCGTACCCGGTGTTGCCAATACGTCATCAGCTAAACCCACGTTAACGATACCGTTAACAGCGTTACCAAATTGACCATTCCACAACATAACTTCTTGGTAAGCCGTGTTAAGAATCGTAGGAGAAGTTAACGGCTGAACGTCTGGAACAAGCGTTGGATCAGAAGAGCTCTTGTCGAAACCATCAACCAGTACACGACCTTCACCTTTTTGACCAAAGCCAGAACCACCTTCACCGATGCCCTGAACCACACCTGATTTAAAGCCAGCTTGAGCGTGGTGACAGCTTGCACATGACCATGTGCCTTCTGTGCCAGCATTAACGCCTTCTGTTGCAAGTGCAGTTTCATGGAATAACAACTGACCTAATGCCACTTTTTCAGCGGTAATAGGGTTGCTTGGATCTTGTGGAATATTATCGAAATCATCACTTGCAGGAAGTGTGAAAGCAGCAAAACCGCCGGCTGCTTCTAACGTTTCAGTTAAGATTTCCGCAGCAGTAGGTGCGGGAGGTGGCGGTGGTGGCGCCGGAGGATCAACCGGCAGATTATTATTATCACTTCCACAGCTAGCAAGGACTAACGTTGCCCCCACGAGTGCAAGTTTCTTCATGATTGGCATGTGTAACTACCCCCAATTAGTAACGGTACATATAAGTTATAGCCAAAACCTCTGAAAGGTTCTAGCAACTTTGAAATCAGCATTTTACCTAGGTAAATTTATAACCCTTGGTTTTGCGAGGATACCAGCTATGGGAATTAAACTCCACCAAAAATCACAGAGTTTTAACGATACGTTGCACGCGTTTTGGTCAGTTAAATACTTTCCCTATGACCAGTTCCTAGAAAACCTAGGCTATTCCTATACAGTGCCCTTTATACATGATTACAATGTAAGATCAAAGCACTAATTTTATTGATATTTTTCAATTACAGAACACTCAAAGGGTGTAACAGCTACCCGTTTAAACATTTTCTTATAAGAGCATTAAAATGCCCTGAAAGGTAACTTATATGTTATAGCCTTATCGTCTTATGGATAAAATAGTCAAAAGATGAGTGTACTTTTTTTGCTCATATTATCACAAATCCGTCTCAATCAACTTTAGGCTACTTTAGTGTTTTTACAAGAGCAAACTTATAACCACAAATTAATAGAGGTCAATTTACAAACCCAAAATAAACATTTATTTTCAATTTTTATTGGTGGTATTTTTATACTCACGCAAGGAAGAGAAAGACTGAATTGACGTAGATCAGACAATCAAGTGAACGGGCAGATATATTGCCCAGTTATTGCAGGGAAAGTATGGACATTAGCTAGCAGTAAGGCACAATAACGAAAATAAAAGTTACCTTATCGGGCGATTAAGCCTTTAGTACCCAAACCAACGCCTTAAGTATACCTATGAGTTTTCAAAGCAGTTACCCCAGCGCACAGTCTCACGGCAACCTAACCGAATTGTTTCCTAATCTTTATATGGTGAAAGGCTCTGTGGCAATCAAAGCGCCGCACATTAAGTACGGCCCCCTCACTTTGGCATTTAGCCGCAATATGTACATTTACAAAGAAGGCAACGCGCTCACTTTAATTAACTCTATTCGCCTGAATGAAGCAGGAGCGGCCTGTTTATCGGCCTTAGGCGAAGTGAAAAACGTTATTCGATTAGCCGCCTTTCACGGCATGGACGACCCCTTCTACAAAGCGCGCCATGCAGCAACCATTTACTCTGTGGATGCGCCCTACACTAAAGGATTATCCCCAACACCGCGCCCCGATGAGATCTATTTTGAACCCGATGTGATTTTAAAACCTGGCTCATCGCTTCCCATACAAAACGCGTCTTATTCAGAAATCAGCTCAGCAACCCCCAATGAAGGTCTACTTACGCTGCATCGCGATAACGACATTGTGATATCGGGTGATAGCTTTCAAAACTGGGCAACGGCAGATGAATATTTTAATTTGAGTGCGAGGTTTGCTATGGGGGTGGCAGGCTTTATTAAGCCTACGAATATTGGTCCGGGTTGGCGCAGCTACGCCAAACCCGATTTAAATGAGCTGCTGGCCTTCACGCGCACGCCTTTTAGCCATTTATTGCCCGGTCACGGTGAGCCCGTCATAGAGAATGCTTCATCGCAATATGCAGCACGTTTAGAAGGGATGTTGTAAGCTTCATCAAGGTTACTGTTTTAATCCCTCGATTTGATAACGCCCGTGAAAAGTGAGTGAGATCTCCACTTCATACTTTTCAGTATTCTTCCAATACCACCCGTGAGATCCAGCAAAAGGCGCGGTAAAACTGCCTTTCATTTCCGATGTGGTGGCAATGCTATATGACTCAAAGTAACCCGTTGTGTCCCCTTGTGGCTCACCATGAAGATCAACGTAAACATCGGCGCTGTCACTTTCCCATTCGTAAGTGACTTTTTGAAACCGCTCCATATGCAGTTTGTACTCGACACCGCGCCCGGGTGGAATCGTAATTTCAATGGTGTGACTTGATGCCTCTTCCGATGCATCGCTATTTTGCACCGCTTCTGAGCTTGTTGAAGGTGCAGTGTTACTTGAGGGGCCACTTAAGGTAGTTAACCCCAGCGACTTCCCCACACCGGAGGGGTCGATGTTGTATTCCGCGGGCAAAATAACAAAAATTAACGCCATAACAGCAACGATAAACGCACCTGCAAGCGGCTTACCCAAAGGGGACGATGGATGATTCGATTCCATATTTATTCTCTTTCTAAATTCGGATTAAACGGCAGTAAAGTAGCCAGTGAGTTGCATGCCAACCAGCATCATTCCTGCGCTCATTAAGGCGGTATTGGTGAACGTTGAAAAGGCCATGAAGCTGGTGTGCCTACGCCATAAATTAATGCCAAGCAAAATGAACATCAGCGCAAAGCATTGCCCCAGTTCAACGCCAAGATTAAAGGCAAGCATGTTTTGAATTAGTCCTTCTTCAGGTAAAGCAAACTCCTGTATTTTGGTGGCTAGACCAAAG
>CAXRCC010000016.1:0-13795 GCA_964228975.1 Paraneptunicella sp.
TCTTCTCGTAACATATTGTCTCGCTTAGGTTTTAAGGCGCTATGCCGTTAAAACTATAGTTCTGACAGGCAGCATTAATGCGTAAAGCAAGCTTCGATAACTAAACGCAATTGCTCAAAAAATAACGAAACGAGAAGTCACGCAAGTAGCAATAACGTGATTAGAAGTGACGAATCGAGAAATAACGAATCGAGAAATAACGAAAGCCATGGCGGAAGTGTGAGTTAAAGATGGCGGGAGATGCCAACTGCATGGCGGAGCACTAGTCTAAAAAGAGTGTTAGTAACTCATTTAAAAAGCGCTTACCTAACTCTGTTGTTATCCACTCCGAAGGCGTTTCAACAAGCCAGCCGTTATCTAACGCTTTCGATAATCCTTCATGGATAACAGGCGTGGACGCCGATAACCCTGTGAATGCCGTTAAGCGGCTTTTGGGGCAGGGCTCAAATAACCGGAAGTGATTCATAAAGAACTCAAAGGGTAAGTCTTCTTGTTCAATGTTCCACTGCTGATGAAGATAAACCCCATCATCGTTCATGTAGCCTTTGGGATGTTTGATCTTTACTCGGCGCTCGATGCGGTTGTTTTCAGGGTGGCTTATCTTGCCGTGAGCACCGCAGCCAATACCAATGTAATCCCCAAAACGCCAGTAATTTAAGTTGTGACGGCACTGATGACCGGGCTTACTGTAACCAGATACTTCGTATTGATGATATCCCGCACGCTCCAAAATAGCTTGGCCGACTTCTTGAATTTCCCACAACATTTCATCTTTTGGCAACACTGGAGGCTGAGAGTGGAAAAGGGTGTTAGGCTCTATCGTTAACTGATACCAGCTGATGTGTGGGGCATTTAGCGCAATAGCTTGCTTTAAGTCATCCACTGCTAGGTGCGTGTTTTGTTTTGGAAGGCCATGCATCAAATCGATGTTGAAGCTGTTTAACCCAACCCGCCCAGCTTGCTCAATGGCGCTGATTGCCTGTTGGTTATCGTGAATTCGGCCCAAAATGGTAAGGTGATCAGTGTGAAAGCTTTGTACACCAACTGAAATTCGATTAATACCAGCTTGTTTAAAGCCTGCAAAGCGGCCTGCCTCTACAGTACCTGGATTGGCTTCTAAAGTGATTTCAGCATTTTTGCTCAGGTTAACGCGTTTTTTTACCCCCTCAAGAATGCGTGCAATCCCCTCGGTTGAAAACAAACTGGGCGTGCCGCCACCAAAGAAAATCGTTTCTACTTCTCGGTCACCAACACGCTCGGCTTCTATGGCTAAATCACGCATCAGGTGGTCGATATATTGTGCTTCAGGAATGGGCTGCTTAACGCCGTGAGAATTGAAGTCACAGTACGGACATTTTTGAACACACCACGGAATATGGATATATAAAGAAAGCGGCGGTGTGTACATATGGTTTACCTAATGAAAATGAGTTACTGCGACTGAAGTATGGCTGAAAGTTGTGACATTAGTTGTGTCAGTGCAACACCGCGATGGCTAATGGCATTTTTGTCGGCTTTTGACATTTCTGCGGCAGTGCATTGGTTTGCTTCTACCCAAAATACAGGATCATAACCAAAGCCACCTTCGCCTTGAGGCGCTGACAAAATCTGACCTTCCCATTTCCCGTGGCTGATAAGCGGCGTGGGATCATTTTCGTGTAGCATTAACACCAAAACACAATGGAAGCGTGCGCTGTGATGACCGGGTTTGTCCGCGAGGTTATTGAGTAAGTGGGTGATATTATCGGCATCTGTTGCAGCTAGGCCGGCGTAGCGTGCGGAATACACACCCGGCTCGCCTTGCAAGGCATCCACAGCAAGCCCGGAATCATCGGCAATGGCGGGCAACCCTGTGTGCTTTGCGGCGTTTCTTGCCTTGATAATGGCATTTTCAACAAAAGTTGAACCCGTTTCTTCTGCTTCGGGAACGTCGAAGTCAGATTGCGGCACGACCTCAATGTGCAAAGGCGCTAGCATCGATTGTAGCTCGCTGACTTTGCCTTGATTGCCAGTGGCTAAAACAACTTTTTTCAACATGCTTACTTACGTCCTTTCGCCTGCTTTTTCGCAGCAGACTTTTTCTTACCTGTTTTCTTTTTTGGTTTCTTTTGAGGAATGGCTGCAACTTTGTGTTGCGGCCTTAATCCATCAATAATTTTAGGCTTGAGTTTTTGTTCTGTATAACGTTCAGCCTTTCCTAATGCGGCCATGTCGTGCGCTTCGATGAGAGAAATGGCAATGCCTTTTTGGCCTGAGCGACCCGTACGACCAATACGGTGAACGTATACATCCGCCTTTCGCGGCATATCGAAGTTGATAACGTGACTGACGTTTGGAATATCAATGCCTCGTGCGGCAACATCGGTGGCTAATAAAATAGTGCACTGACCTGCTTTAAACTTTTCCAGTGTAGAGAGGCGTTTGTCTTGTGCCATTTCACCTTGTAGATATAACGCGTGAATCCCCTTGCTTTGCAGCTCGCTTTGCAGTCGTTGCACTCGTTCGCGTGTTTTAACGAACACAATGGCGGAGGTGATGTCGTTTTCCAAAATATGAGCTAACAACTTGGTTTTGTGCTCATAAGTATCCGCGTAGTGGATCCACTGTAAAATTTTCGGTCTTTCTTTACGAGACGGCTCGGCGCTAACCAATTCGGGTTCGTTCAGAATATCCTCTGCAAAACGCTTAACACCATTGCCTTCGAGTGTTGCTGAGAAAAGCATGCTTTGTCTGCGCCAGCGCGCCTCGCCACTGATTTGGTTTACGATACCGCCGAATCCCATGTCTAACATGCGATCCGCTTCGTCCAATATTAGGCTTTCAATTTCACGACAGTCGAAACGCTCACTGTTAATGTGCTCGAATAAACGGCCCGGCGTGGCAACCAAAATATCGAGGTTTTGCTCAAGCAGACTGTTGTCTGTGCCGTAGTTGATGCCGCCAGTGATAACGCCACAGGTTAGGTGGGTATACTGGCAAATTTGTTTGCACTGCTGTGCAACTTGTACGGCAAGCTCACGGGTCGGCGTTAAAATTAACACGCGCGCAGAGCCTGGCTCTTTACGAGGAAAATCCAATAGCATTTGGCAAATAGGAAGCAAGTAAGCTGCTGTTTTTCCTGTTCCTGTTGGCGCACTTGCTAGTAAGTCTTTGCCTTCTAGGGCCACAGGAATGGCGGCTTTTTGGATACTGGTTGGTTCAGAAAAGCCCATTTCTGCCAACGCCTGACAGATATTCTCATCTAATAAAAATTGTTCAAACAAACTTGCCACTACTGGATTCTCGTCGAGGTCTACGGAGGAAGGGCGGGATTATAAAAGAATTGTAGTACAAGGGATAGGAAAACCCCTTGTACTGATGGATTTATTCTGGCTTGACCACAGCGGATACTTTTTGTTGCCGTTCACGCTGAATCGCGTCTTTAATTTGCGGGCCTTTTACGCCGGAAGCGACGATGCTTTTGATGTCCACCTGCTGCGCTGCCGCTAAGCATCGACGCAGGTAATCGGCCTGTGGGTAGTCTCGGTTTTCGAACCCCGTTCTGCCTTTTGCATCGGCTTCGCAGGCAAGAATGACTTGCTCTACGCGCTCAGGTTTACGCCATGCGTCCATTTTGTCAAAAAGCTTGATGATGGTTTTGGGTTTTAAACTGCAAGCGGTGTGTACCTTAATGTGAAGCTCTGCCACTAGCTTTGCCAGCTGCGTAGGTTTGGTTGGACACTTTAGGCGCGTGCTCATGGCCTCTACCAAAGGTACACCGCGCACATCGTGAGCAATATGACTGGGCCAAAGGGTCGGGTCCGTTGTGCCTTTGCCTAAATCATGCGTCAGGGCCGCGTAGCGAACTTCCAGTTCGTCAGAAAGCGCTGCTGCTTGTTCTAGTACCATGAGCGTGTGAATGCCCGTATCGATTTCGGGGTGATGCTGTGCAGGATTTGGGACGCCCCACAAACAATCGAGTTCTTTAAACCAGTAGGTTAGGGCGTTGGCTTCCTTAAGCACTGCAAAATATTGCTGTGGATTTTGGCCTAATAAGCTGCGCTCGGTTTCTTTCCAAACCCGCTCAGCGGCTAGTGTTTCCAGCTCGCCTGAGCGAGCGATATCTTGCATGAGTGACAGGGTTTCAGGAGCGACGGTAAATCCGTATTCATGATACCGTGCAGCGAATCGAGCGACTCGTAAAACGCGCAGAGGATCTTCAACAAATGCAGGAGAAACATGGCGCAATATACGGTTTTCAAGGTCGCGTTTTCCGTGGTACGGATCGATCAAATTGCCTTTGTCATCTTGCGCCATGGCGTTGATGGTCAGGTCGCGTCGCAAGAGATCTTGTTCAAGCGTAATCTCGCTGGAAAAGTCGCAAACAAATCCGGTATAGCCCTTTCCTGATTTACGCTCTGTTCGCGCTAAAGCGTATTCTTCTTTTGTCTCGGGATGGAGAAATACCGGGAAGTCTTTACCCACTTGTTGATAGCCTGAATTGAGCATATCTTCTGGTGTCGCGCCGACGACTACCCAGTCTTTATCGTATACCGGGCGGGATAAAAGCAGATCTCTTACCGCACCACCAACAAGAAAAGTTTGCATTGTCATTATGAATTCAGATTCCTTCTGCCATTATTGCGAATCACTGCGTGTATTATGCCTCAATCTGGATATAATTGCGCATCGGTATGAGACGCTGGATAGCAAAACCCTAAAGGCAAGAATAGGTTATGTATCTCAATTATTTTGGTTTAAAGGACAATCCGTTTTCGATTGCGCCAAACCCCGACTACTTATATATGAGTCCTCGACATCGTGAGGCACTGGCGCATTTAACGTTTGGTTTGAAAGAAAGCGGCGGTTTTGTGATGTTGACGGGGGAAGTGGGCACAGGAAAAACCACGGTATCGCGCAAGCTATTACAAGAGCTACCGGAATCGACACAAGTCGCCATGATATTGAATCCCACCTTATCTGCTATGGAGTTGTTAGCCACAATTTGCGATGAGTTAGGCATCGACTATTCACCGCAGGAATCCAGCTTAAAATACTACACAGATAAAATTCTTAGCAAGCTTACGCAAAATCACCAATCGGGTATCAATACGGTATTAATTATTGATGAAGCCCAGCATTTAATGCCTGAAGTATTAGAGCAGCTGAGGTTGCTCACGAATTTAGAAACCAACCGCGAAAAACTGCTAAAAGTGGTGTTGATTGGTCAGCCTGAATTACAACAGTTATTGAAACGCAATGAACTACGCCAACTTGCCCAGCGTATTACCGCGCGATATCACTTGTTGCCCTTAACGGCACCAGAAGTAAAAGAATACGTGGCGCACCGTTTACAGGTTGCTAACGGTAGTAGAAACATCTTCACCAACGCTTCTTTGCAAGTGGTCCACCGAATTTCCGGTGGTATTCCCCGTGTGATTAATCTTTTATGCGACAGAGCCTTAACCCTGACAGCGAGCAAACAAATGTTAGCGGTTAAGCCGCATATTTTTGTTGCAGCCGCGAATCAAATTTTAGGTGAGGATGTGGTCGCACAACGACAGTCGAAGCGCTGGGTTTTCGGCGTTGCGGCACTGTTTGTGGTGTCTGTGCTGATTGGTTATGTGAGTGGGAGTTGGTATGTCTAAAACTATCGCAATAAATGCATTACAACCTGGCATGGTGATTTTAAGGGTGGTAGAGCAAAATGGCCCGGTGCGTATTCGCAAGTCAGGTTTGGTCACCAGTGATGCCATGGTGACAGGTTTACGTGAAATGGGCGTGCTGGAAGTTGAAATTGACCCTACCCAAACCGTAGAGCTTGATGCGCCCACCTCGGTGGCTCATTCAACTTCACAAATAGCACATGATAATGCGTCTGCTGCCTCAACAAGTGCCAATACAAACTTCGTTGAAAATGCTGGGCAATTAGGGCAAGTTGCCACCTCAGCTACTTCGCAAAATCCTTCTCAAACCCAATTTTTGCTGCAATCCAATGTCAGCCAATTAAGCGGAGCAAATGCAACTCAGCAAGATTCGCAATTAGCAGAGCAATTTAATCGCAGCTTGTTCTTGCCTACCGCCCAAGACATCCCGGATGCGTGGCAAATTTACAGTAAAAAAGCGGCAGCGGCGCTTGCTATTGTAGTGGTCGGCTTCGGGCTGGGATTTGGCGGCGCTTTATTTAACAACGATGCATTATTTACTCATGCGGAAAATGTTGCTGCGGCTAACGCTACTCGTGATTCAAACAGCAATTCGAATCGTGATGGCGCACAAGTAGGCGCTACGTCATCTGAATCTTCAGGCGATACACTCAATGCTTCGAATGATCTCAACACAGGACAAAATGCAGGACTTGCACAAGGCTTAGAACAAAGCGTTGCAGGCGATGCCAATGCGCCATCTACACCGGCTCTTGGAGCGAAAAGCGATGCACAAACGCTGAATAAAGCGGCCGACACGTTAGCGGCTATTTCAGAAGAGGAAGTGCCTGAAAAAGAGTTATTGGTGCTTGGTATGCAGCCGGGTGACACGGTGAAACTGTTGGACGAAAATGGACAGGAAGTGGGTGGCACAGTGTTAAATGCCAATGAACCGCTGACCGCCGATGACAGCCCATCGTCGCAAGCCTTATTGGCAAAGTTACAAAAAGCCATGGAAGAGGTTGATGCCCAAGGGGATGTGAGTGATGCGGCAATTGAAGATATTGCGCAAACTATCGCACCGGATGTTCCTAGCGTGTCGCAGATGCCAAGCTGGATACTTTCTTCACTGCCTAAAATGTCGTTTAACACCCATATTTATGCCACAGAGCCTGCCGATCGTTGGGTTAAAGTGAATGGGAAAGAGTTAGGAGAGGGCGACTGGATCGACGGACAATTACGTGTGGAGCGAATTGAGCAACAACATGTCATACTAAACTTCCAAGGGCACGAATTTAGTATGCGTGCTTTGTCTGAATGGTAATTTTGAGGAAACTGGTCGAGTGCAAGAAAGTGAAGCTAAAGCCTATTTTCTGCGAGATTTAAGAAAGTCTCGAGATGCAATTGCTGCGTTTTATAAACTGCCACATGAGTTTAATTCGAAAAAGCATGTTCAGCATTTCTTGAAGTCCTTCAGAGAGATTCATCAGGCCGTTACCCTGTTTGAATACAAAAAGCCCATGCGCCATGCATGGCATTATCACCATACTTTCTTTTATCTTGAACCCACGGCGTTTGACGAAGAAGGCATTGGTAAGCTAATCATGGTTCAGCGCAGTACGTTGGATTCGAAAAAGCTGATTAAAAGCGATTTGGAAGAATTGTTAAAAGTGGATTTAGCCACAGATGTGATGTTTCACGCCCACTTCTTCATTCGCTTGATTCAGCGTGGCAACTTAACAGGCATGAAACAGGCGCTTGATATTGTGGCGCACTCGTTGGCTTTGCTGATTATTTACAATCAGGAGAACAAGCAACATCTTACCGTAGGGCAAACGCTTTATGTGGTATTTCCCGATAAGGTATTTGTGGTGACCATTGAAACCGAGCAGAAGGTTATGGTGTTCAAAACCGTGTTGTTAACCGATTTTATGACGGATAAGCAACAAGCGTTTTATGCAAATGCTATTCAAAAAGCGAAGAAAAGCCAGATTGGTTTTGAAACGTTTTGTGAGGTGGATGAGCAGCTGGTGGCCATTTAACCACTTGGCCTTAATCGTCTCAGTTAAGCTGCTTGGCTACAATGTGTCAGCCGAAGTCTTATAATTCACAGCTAAAACATTGGCTAATGCCATGCTCGTCCTTTTAGAGGTCACTCGTTTAGTGAGCTGACGGGCACCGCTCGATTGATAATCCGATTTATAACAAGTTGGCTAAGAACACTTCTCTGAAGAACTTGTTCAGATTGATCTTAAATTCTTCTGGGCGAACTCCAGTAATAATTTCATCGTCAATTTTTGATAAATCTAAGCGTTTCATTTCGGTGTGATGCCCGGCGGTAACACTGTAAAAGGTCATCACAACTGGCTTCAGTGGATCGCCAGGATTTGCCTGAACAATGATACCCAAACGCTCACTTTTCAGTTTCACTAACGAGCCTACAGGGTGAACACCAATACATTTAATGAACTGATGCACAAGAGATTGATCTAACTTGCCAGAATCGTCCGCTAAGAGTTTTTTCAAGGCGGCAGTGGGTGAGTGTGCTTTACGCCAAGGTCGCTCGCTGGTGAGGGCGTCATAGGTATCAACAATGGCGGCCATGCGGCTGTATATTGTGATATTTTCGCCAGCTTTTTGTGCGGGATAACCCGAGCCATCTAAGCGCTCGTGGTGGTTGATAATGACGCTTTTCACCGTTTCCGGTAAATCCCCCATTTGCTGGATCATTTCTAAGCCGAGATCAACGTGAGAATGCACAATATCCCACTCGTTATCTGTTAGCTTTCTCGGTTTTTCATAAATTTCTTTTGGCACCGTGCTCATGCCTGTATCCATGAGCAAACCCGCCAGGCACAACTCTTCAATAAGTTCTTTATCAAAGCCCATGTGTTTAGCAAATAAACCCATTAAAATGGCAGTGTTTAAGCAGTGTTGAAGCAGGTACTCTTGGTCGTCTTTGATGAGGGTTAAGCACTGAAGAGCATTGGGGTTAGCGAATAGTGAACTGATGATCTCATTGCCGCTTTCTTTTAATGCATCGAGGTTGCCAATTTCCCCCGCGCGCACCTTTTTCAAAAAGCGTTTATGCGCAAGCTTTGCTTGGTCATAGAGCTTTTGCGCTTCATTTAATGCTTCGCCTTCCGTGAGCTTTTTAATCACCGCATCGGCTTTGCTGGGCTTAGCTTCTTCTGGCGGCGTGTCGTCTTCTTGTAGCTTTTTAATGGCTTTGGGGTTACTGCGGGAAGGGTCCACTTCCAATAATGAAATGCCTTTGCCCTTGAGCTTTTCGACAATATCCCACGTTTTAACAATCCCTTTGGTTTTGATCCGGAGTTTTCCTTCTTGCTCAAGTACGTTATTCACAAACATACCTGGTGCTAAATCATCGATTTTTACCTGAAGAAAGTTAGAGTCTGTCATATCGTCGTATTGATTTTGTTGGAAAGCCGCGCGTATAGAAGTGTAAGTATTGCCAATCCTTGATGGATTGGCAATTCATCATTAGTTACTTTGCACCATCCTTTGCGCAAAGTCAGTTATTTATTGTAAATAAGCGGGCGCATTTTGTTCAAATCGCGCAATAGCGTCTTCAAGCTCCAATGTTTGCCCAATGGCATCCAGCCCTTTTATCAAATTGTGTTTGTGATGCGCTTCGATATCAAAACGGAACTCTTGCGCCTGACACGTTACGGTTTGGTTTGGTAAATCGATATCAATGGTGGCGTTAGGGGTGTTTTGAACCGCATTAAATAACGCGTCGATTTCTTCAGGTTTAAGCGCGATAGGCAGCAGTTCGTTGTTCATGCAATTACCATAGAAAATATCAGCGTAGCTTGTCGCGATAACCACTTTAAATCCGTAGTCGGTGAGTGCCCAAGGAGCATGTTCACGGCTGGAGCCGCAACCAAAGTTTTCTCGTGTTAGCAAAATAGAGGCATTGGCATGTTCAGGTTTGTTTAGCACAAACTCTGGGTTGGGTTCTTTCTCATGTAAATCTAAGTAACGCCAGTCGTGGAATAAGTGTTTGCCAAAGCCAGCCTTACTCACGGAGGTTAAAAATTGCTTTGGAATGATTTGATCGGTATCGACATTGGCGCTATCTAAAGGCACTGCCGTTCCTGATAATGTTTGAATTCCTGTGTTGTTTTGGCTCATGACATGGCCTCCTTAATTAAATTCTCGAACATCAACAAAGCGACCTTTAATGGCGGCTGCCGCAGCCATCGCAGGGCTAACAAGGTGTGTTCTTGCGCCACGACCTTGACGACCTTCAAAGTTTCGGTTGCTGGTGGAGGCACAGCGATCGCCGGGTCCTAAAATGTCATCATTCATGCCCAAGCACATGGAGCAACCGGGTAAGCGCCACTCAAACCCGGCATCAATAAAGGTTTTGTCTAGTCCTTCTGCTTCGGCTTGCGCTTTAACGCTGCCAGAGCCTGGAACAACGATTGCGGTCACACTTTGTGCCACTTTGCCCTGTTTGGCAATGTGGGCTGCTGCGCGTAAATCTTCAATGCGACTGTTGGTGCATGAACCGATAAAAACGTGGCTGATGTCAACGTCGGTAAGCTTCTGGCCCGACGATAAACTCATGTAGTTCAGTGCTTTTTTCGTGGATTCTTGTTCAACAGGATCGGAGAAATCATTTGGTGCTGGTACTGCGCTATTTACGCCCGTTACTTGGCCGGGATTGGTTCCCCAAGTGACTTGCGGTTCGATGTCTTCTGCTTTTAAGGTGACAGTGGTGTCGAATTGCGCATCGGCGTCTGAATACAGTGTTTTCCAGTATGCCACTGCCGCGTGCCAGTCGTCACCTTTGGGGCAGCGCTCACGGTTTTCTAAATAAGCGATGGTTGTTGCATCCGGTGCAATTAAGCCTGCTTTCGCGCCAGCCTCAATGCTCATGTTACAAATGGTCATTCGCTCTTCCATAGAAAGCGCTTCAATTGCACTTCCCGCGTATTCTATGACATGACCCGTTGCACCCGCGTGACCGATTTTTCCAATAATTGCCAAAATAATATCTTTTGCGGTGATGCCAGTGGGCAGTGTGCCGGTAACGTCGACTTTCATGGTTTTGGCTTTCGACTGCTTTAAGGTTTGTGTGGCAAAAACGTGTTCTACCTGAGAGGTTCCAATACCAAAAGCTAATGCGCCAAATGCGCCGTGCGTTGCGGTATGAGAATCGCCGCAAACAACTGTCATGCCGGGTAAAATAAGCCCTTGTTCTGGGCCAATAACATGGATGATGCCTTGTTTTTTATGCCCAACAGGGAAAAGCGCAATGTTATGTTTGGCGCAGTTGTCTGCCAGTGTTTGTAGCTGGAGCTGGTTGTTGTCTCCACAGGCATCAAGGGCAAGAGAGCGGGTTGATATGCTGTGATCCATGGTAGCAAAGGTTTTGTCGGGACGACGCACCTTGCGGCCTTTTTCTGCTAATCCTGAAAAGGCCTGAGGCGTGGTAACTTCATGGATCAAGTGGCGATCGATGTAGATTAAGGTGTCGTTACCCACTTCGTCGACGATGTGAGCATCCCAAATTTTTTCATATAACGTGCGTGACATGTTTAATGTCCTCAAATATCGGGTTGTGTTGGAGGCGATTTGTGTTGTTGTCATCAGCGTTCATTAGGGGCGTTTTTTCTTGAACATTTTATCTAAAGCTGCCTATCTTAAACGCCCTAACTAAAGCGCTTATCTCAAAGACTACGCACAATAAAGTCGCCGACTTCACTGGTAGATTTCGCTAAATGACGCTCTTCTGGGCTTAATAACTCGCCCGTTAAACAGCGTGCTTCCATCGTTTTTGCAACGGCGCTATCAATGGCATCTGCCGCCTCGTTAAGGTTTAGGCTGTAACGCAATAGCATGGATAGCGATAATATTTGTGCAATGGGGTTAGCTATGCCTTTTCCTGCAATATCGGGTGCGCTGCCGCCAGCAGGCTCATACATGCCAAAACCGGAACCATTGATACTGGCTGAGGGTAATAATCCCATGGAGCCTGTGATCATGGCGCACTCATCAGAAATAATGTCACCAAATAAATTCGAACAAAGCATCACATCGAATTGGCCCGGATCGCGAATAAGCTGCATGGTCGCGTTATCAATGTAGATGTGCTCTAGCTCAACATCTGGGTAATCTTTGGCAACTTCTTCTGCGATTTCTCGCCACAGTCGGCTACAAAGCAACACGTTAGCTTTATCAACCGAGGTGACTTTCTTGTTGCGTTTTTGCGCGGCTTGAAAAGCGACGTGTGCAATACGCGTAATTTCAGGGCGGGTGTATCGCATGGTGTCGTAAGCAAATTGCGCATCGCCTTCTCCTTCAATACCTTTGGGTTGTCCGAAGTAAATACCACTTGTTAACTCGCGTACGACTAGGGTGTTAAAGCCGCGTTTGGCAATATCTTCTCTTAATGGCGATAAGTGCTCTAATCCTGGGTAAATCTTGGCAGGGCGCAAGTTACCGAACAGGTCAAAGTGGCTACGAAGCTTTAACAATGCTGCGCGCTCAGGACGTTCTTCAAGCGGGAGGTTGTCCCACTTTGGGCCACCAATGGAGCCAAATAAAATGGCATCGGCGTTTTCGCATCCTTTTAATGTTTCGGCAGGAAGCGCGTGTCCGTGGTTGTCGATTGCGCATCCACCAACATCATAATGTTGAGTTGATATTGATAGCGAAAATTTGTCACTCACGGCGCTCAACACTTTTTGTGCTTCTGCCATAACTTCCGGTCCAATCCCATCTCCGGCTAATACTGCAATGTGATGTGTCGCCATTTAAATACCTGCAATTCTATGTTGTTGTTTCTGTTGGTCGATTTGGTCGGCCAAGTAAGTATTGTTTAAAACGTAAATCAGTGCGTTAACACCCGATTCTACAATGTCGGTGGCAAGGCCAATGCCGTTAAATTTACGGCCTTTGTACTCACCAATTAAGCTAACTTGGGCAAGGGCATCAGCGCCTTCCCCTTTGGAATCTAATTTGAAGTCGACTAATTCAAATTCTTCTAACCCTGTTGCCTTTAAGATAGCGTTGTAAGCTGCTTCTAACGGGCCGCTGCCTATTGCTACTTCGGTGACTTCTTTTGCACCAATCTTCATGGCAACCGTTGCACTTGGGATCACACTTTGGCCCGCACTAGCTTGCAAATACTGCAATTCGTAATGTGTTTCTTCTTGTTTTGCTTGGTCGAAAAACACTAACGCTTCTAAATCGTAATCGAAGACTTGGCCTTTTTTGTCGGCTAAATCTAAGAAAGATTCGTAAAGCGTGGTTAAGTCAAAGTCGCTTTCCTTATAGCCTAACTCTTGCATGCGATGTTTGATCACATGGCGTCCAGAGCGAGAAGTTAAGTTCAAGCTATTTTTGTTAATACCAACGCTTTCTGGCGTCATAATTTCATAGGTGTTTTGTGCTTTTAATACGCCGTCTTGATGGATTCCGGAGGAGTGGCTAAATGCATTGCTGCCAACAATGGCTTTATTGGATTGCACAGGCATGTTGCATAAGTTGCTGACTAACTTTGATGTGCGGGAAATCTCCGTGCTGTTTACATTGGTTTGAAAGCCTAATTTGTTTTCACGCGTTTTCAAAATCATGGCTATTTCTTCTAAAGAGCAGTTACCCGCTCTTTCACCAATTCCATTGATGGTGCATTCAACTTGCCTAGCGCCTTGCTCTACAGCGGCTAAAGAGTTGGCAACGGCTAAGCCTAAGTCGTTGTGGCAATGAACGGAAATAGTGGCCTTATCGATGTTGGGAACACGATTGAATAAGGTTTGAATAATGCCACCAAATTCACTGGGAATGGTGTATCCGACGGTGTCTGGAATGTTGACGGTAGTGGCGCCGGCATTGATGGCTGATTCAACCATTCTGCACAAGTAATCGATGTGTGTGCGGCCGGCGTCTTCGCATGAAAATTCAACATCATCAGTGTATTGACGTGCGTGTTTGATTGCCGCTACCGCCATATCCACAATGTCGTCTTGAGACTTGCGCAACTTGGCACTGACGTGGATATCTGAGGTTGCGATGAAGGTGTGAATGCGAAACCGCTCGGCGACACCTAATGCTTGCCCACACGCATCAATATCAGCAGCAACCGCGCGCGATAATCCACAGGGGATAGACGTGGTTAATTGCTGAGCAATTTGTTG
>CAXRCC010000017.1:0-6729 GCA_964228975.1 Paraneptunicella sp.
GGGAAGCTGAAGTGCAAATAATCATTTGCTGTTTTCGTTTCAAGTACCTGCGCTGATGCCGCTGCCGACAATACAGACAAGCCCAACGTCAATAATTGCTTTTTCATGTTCTGGCTCCTGCTTAGATGTCGTTACGGATAATCGTGTCTAGGTTAAAACAGTCACGACGCGATTGGTGGTGACTTAAAGGCTCGCGACCTTTTGTACGCGCTGTGTCGTAGAACCAAACGCTACCCGCACCGGCTTGAGAAGAACACTCAAGGAAACCGTCTGAACAGCTATGAAGCCAGTTTTGCGTGACCTCAAGAGCCACTTGGAACTGATAACCACCGCAGTAGCTATCGCCATCAAAAGGAGAAGATTCAACGTCTGAACCAACAACAGATTTGAACGTTTTAGGCAGTGCTGGACGACCAGACGTACCGTATAACCAGTTAGCATTGTAAGACGCCATCCACGCAACTTGTTGCATTCTTACCGCATCGCTTGCATAACCTAAGATCCAGCCAAGAATACGCTCAAACGTATTACCTGCTGTTACCGCATCAGCCAGTGGCGTACCTTTACTTGAAGGCGCAATCGCAATCACTTGTCTTGTTTTGTTGATGATGTTCGGATAACGCGAATCCCATGTTGGGTTAGACATGATCCAACGCATCACGTTACCGCCGTTAGAATGCGTGATCACGTTTAGCGATGTAATGCCTTGTGCGTTAATGAAAGATGTTAATTGACCTGCTAAACAACCTGCTGCTGCGTTAGTCCACATGTATTCTTCGAATTCACAGTTAATAACGGTATAGCGGCTGCCATTTCCCGACATAACAGAGCGAACAAAATCACCCGTCCAGTAGTCGTTGTAAGCATCAGTTTGGTTGCCCGTACCATGTACGAAAGCGACCCCCATGTTTGCACTACTTGTGGCAGAAAAGCCAATCAGTAGTAGCGAAGCTAGTACTTTGAAAATTTTCACGTTTTCACTCCAATCTTGTTGCAATAAAACGCCTGCCAGCACAACGCCGACAAGGTTCTAATTTTTTATTTTTGAATAAAAGAACTACACATCTAATCTTCTCTTACCCTGTACTAACAAGATCCCAAAACTGCCAAAAACTCCCTAAACGCTAGACAAGTGGTACGAGGTCTTATCTGGTAGGACTTTAATTAAACATTATTTTTCATTTTTTACAAGATTTTTACATTTTTATTAAACATTGAAATGGTTATTAAATATTCAAAATGGGAAATATTAATCTTACCCATTCAATGAAAAATTGCCTCTAGCCCTTGTTCAATGTATGGTCGAATAAAAATTCAAATGACTGTTTAAATTTCTATTTTGGAAGTCAATCTATGTGCCCTCAATCAAATAAAAATACGCAAGCAATGGACGCAAAAGCACAAGAATGCGTCAAGTTATCCATCGAAGATGACATCGCCTTCGTCACCATGAACCGTCCAGACAAACACAATGCCCTCAACATGGAGATGTTCTTAAAACTGGATAATATTTCCAAAAAATTGCATAAAAATAAAAAGGTCAGAGGCGTAATTATCCAAGGAGAAGGCGTCGATTTCTGCTCTGGTCTTGATGTGAAATCCATCTTAAAAAAGCCGAGCACTGGCGTACGGTTGCTATGGAAGTGGTTACCTGGCAGCAGCAACTTAGCACAGCGCGTTAGCACCAATTGGCGTCATTTACCTGTTCCTGTTGTGATGTGTATTCACGGTCGGTGTTGGGGTGGCGGCCTTCAAATTGCCCTTGGCGGCGATTTTAGAATTACCTCTCCCGATGCCACGCTATCTGTTATGGAAGCTAAATGGGGCCTGATTCCAGATATGGGCGGCACCATTGGTATGCGAGAGATCATGGCGCTAGATAAAGGCATGGAAATGGCAATGACGGCAAAAGTCATCGATGCGCCTACTGCATTAGAGTATCAATTAATCACCGAAGTGAGTGACGACCCACTTGCTCGCGCAAAAGCGTTAATTGAAGAAATCAGCCAAAACTCCCCCGATGCGGTCGCCAAAATTAAACGCGTGTTCCGCAAAGCATGGCACAAAAACGACGGTGATATTTTGGCAAGAGAAAGTTTTTGGCAGTGGCGCATGTTGCTAGGGAAAAACCAAAAGATTGCAGTGAAACGCCATTCTGGAAAACCTGAACTGAAATACAAAGATCGCGCGTAACGTGGCTTTCCTTATTTAACCGCGTAAAAAGAGGCTAGCCCCTTGCTCGTCTCTTTTTACGCTGAATGGCTTAATGGCTTAATGGCTTAATGGCTTAATGGCTTAATAGATTAAGCGGAATTAGCAGGCGACGTGCAAAGTTCATACTGCACTACATTCGCTAATTCCCTTAGCACCGCTAACTCTTCATCGGTGAATTCCCTTGGTTGACTATCAATAATACATAAGGTGCCAACACGTACGTTCGCACGGATGATAAGCGGCGCACCGGCGTAAAATCGTATAAAGGGTTCGCCAAGCACCAGCGGATTTGTTGAAAAACGCAGATCTTCTAAAGCGTTGGGCACATACAAAATATCGTCATGATTAATCGCATGACCACAAAAAGAAATATTGCGATCCGTTTCCGATGCACCAAGCCCTTGGCACGATTTAAACCACTGGCGCGTGCTATCGACCAAACTTACCAACGCAATAGGCACTTGGAAATAAGACATTGCCTCTTGTGTTATATCGTCAAAACGGGTTTCTGGGGGCGTATCCAACATCTGCAATTCCTGCAATGCACACACTCTTTCAAGCTCGTTACTCGGGATTTCTGGCGTCATCATCATGGCGTGTATCCGGCCAAATAAACATAACTATAATAAAGGATCTGAAAATGTGATAACTCGGCGGAATCCACGCTGTTAAATCGAAAGTGACGCCATTTTGTAATTGATGGCTGAAAAAGCAATAAAGCGATTGACAAATGTGCGCTAGCTAGGCAGAATTCGTGCCCTTGAAATTACAGTGAATTGTTTTGGGAGTTCTATCTTGGCTAACATTAAGTCTGCTAAGAAACGCGCGATTCAGTCAGAAAAACGTCGTCAGCATAACGCTAGCCGTCGTTCAATGATGCGTACCTACGTTAAGAAAGTTCGTGCAGCTATCGAAGCTGGTGATAAAGCAGCTGCTGAAAAAGCATACGCTGACGCAACGCCAATTCTTGACCGTATGGCTACCAAAGGTTTGATCCACAAAAACAAAGCGGCACGCCAAAAGAGCCGTCTAGTTTCTCAAATCAAAGCTTTAGGTTAATCGTGACCGTTTCTAAAAAGCGCCTTTAGGCGCTTTTTTATTGCCTGTTATTCAGGTTATTCTTCATCCTCCTTCCTTTTTTCTATACAATCCTTCCACTTTTCATGTCTTTAAGGAAGTTTGTACCGTCATGGCAATGAAGTTCGCCTCACTAAAATCAGCACTTTTCGCGCTCACTCTCGCGAGTTTCCCATTCAGCGCAGCACAAGCAAACGATGCTGAACTCAACAAATTAACCCGTGCTTCCCAGTCCAGCGATTTAGCTTACGACCTTGTCAAATCCCTTACCATTGAAGTCGGCCCCCGTATTGCAGGTAGTGAAGGCGATAAAAAAGCCGTGGCATGGGCTGAGGCGAAACTGGCAGAGCTTGGCTTTGACACTATATACAAACAACCTGTGCGCGTGCGTAACTGGTCTCGCGGCGTCGCACAAGCCACCATCACCGCCCCCTACCAACATAACCTAGTGATTACGGCATTAGGTGGCTCTGTGGCCACCCCTGAAGGCGGCGTAACGGCTCAAGTCTTAATGGTGGATTCATTAGAAGCCTTGCAGCAAACACCACCAGAGCAGGTTGCTGGCAAAATTGTTTTCATCAATAAAAAGATGAAAAGAGACAAAGCTGGTAAAGGTTACGGCCCCGTTGTTGTAGGCCGCTCGCGCGGTGCAATTGAAGCAGGCAGAGCTAACGCACTTGCCGTACTGATCCGCTCCGTAGGCACCGATAACTCTCGCTTTGCGCACACAGGCGCGATGCGTTACAGCCCTGATGTGAAAAAAATCCCCGCTGGCGCACTGTCAAATGCCGATGCCGACACGCTCGAAGCCATGTTCCAAAACAACCAAGCAGTGACCTTACACGTCGATATGCAAGCCAAAGAGCACGGTTGGCAAACCTCGTATAACGTGGTTGGTGAAATTACAGGCTCAGAAAAGCCCAATGAATTCATTCACCTTGCCGCACACCTTGATTCGTGGGATGAAGGCACAGGCGCACTCGATGACGGCGCAGGTGTTGGCATTGTGACGGCGGCAGCAGCGCTTGTGAAAAAAACACTGGGCCAGCCGAAGCGAAGCATTCGCGTTGTGCTTTATGCCAACGAAGAGTTTGGTTTGGTCGGCGCAAGGCAATACACCAAAGATAATGAAAGCGAGCTGCACAAAATTATTGTTGCTGCGGAATCGGATTTTGGCGCAGGTAAAATCTACCAACTCGATACACGCTTTGCCGCCCAAGCCCTTCCTTTTGTGAAGAAGCTAGAAAAAGCGCTTAAGCCGCACGGTATTAGCATTGGCCCTAACACGGCTACAGGCGGACCGGATATCTTCATGTTGCCCGCAAAAGGCGTACCTGTGGTTTCTCTTCGACAAGATGGCACCTACTATTTCGATTATCACCACACCCCCAACGACACTCTCGATAAAATTGATGTCGATGATATTCGCCAAAATCAAACGGTATACGCTATTTTTGCTTATATGATGGCAAATAATGATGTTGACCCTCGCCCAGCGCCTGAGCTTGAGCCAGCACAGTAAAAGGTAGAAGAGTTGAATCGATTAATAAGCTTGGGTTTGGTTGCACTTGGGGTCATTATTGGCCTTGTTATATTTCCCAAACCCCAGCTATTAAAGTACGAAAGTGCCAGTATTGTTTCCGAAGCCGTTTATTGGGATAGCTTCGGTTCATCGGGTGTGCTTTCTGATGCCAATGCCGATTTTGTGAAGTACGACCGCGAAACACAGCATTTGCATATTTGCTACGGAAAAAGCGAACAAAGCAACTGCCAAGATTACCAAGTTGTGGAAAATAAAGGCATGTTTGCTGCGCTGTGGCATTGGATCGATACACAAATTTAGTTTTCAAGATTGACGCTTTCTATTTAACTCCCCCGTTGCATAATCCCTAATGTCACCATAGCTTCATACAAGATTCACAACCTTGTCATGCTGCTTTTTTAGCCTAGTTCACATCTCATGCGGCTTGAATGCAACACAATGAACACACCTCACTACCGCACTGTTTGGATCTCCGACATTCACTTAGGTTACAAAGACTGCAAGGCAGAATATCTATTAGATTTTTTGCAAAACACTCACATTGAAACCTTATACCTTGTTGGTGATATTGTTGATATGTGGGCCATGAGCAAACAGTTTTTATGGCCCAAAAGCCATAATGCCTTATTCCATTATTTACTCACGCTACCGAGCCAAGGCACCCGTGTAATATACCTGCCCGGCAATCATGATGAGCCCGCTCAAAAGTACGATGGCATGGCTTTTAGTGACATTGAAATCCACCGACAATACGTACACACCACGGTATCAGGAGAAAAGCTGCTGTTAATTCACGGCGATCAATGTGACCAAGAAGTGTGTTTTGGTCCCATCCATTCTTGGATTGGCGACAAGGGCTACGACTTTCTGTTGTTTCTAAACCGGTGGTACAACAAAGCGCGTCACGCCATGGGTTTTCCTTATTGGTCTTTGGCAGGCTACATAAAAGGGAAGATAAAAGGCGCAAATAAAGCCATTGAACGCTATCGGCAAGCTTGTATTAAGCGCGCAAAAGACATGGGGGTTCAAGGCGTAGTTTGTGGTCATATTCATCACCCAGAATTAGTGCGCACAGAAGGCATGACCTATTACAACACGGGCGATTGGATCGAAAACTGTTCCGCGTTAACAGAAGATCACAAAGGTAACATTCAATTACAGTTTTGGACGCAAATTTCCACGTCAAATGAGTCCACAAACGTGCACAGCATTAAGCGTAAAAAGCGTCTAGGCCGTGAAGCGGCTTAGTTTTAACGGTTTTATTCATTTTTAACAAAAGCACTTTGGTAAAATAAAAAACCTGTCATAGAATCGCCACATTTATTGCATGTTTCCGTAATACGTGAGCGCTATAGTGCGCCGGAAAATAAGATTTAGGTTTATCTGGCATGTTTACAGTCAATGAAGTGCTTAATAAGCACTACCCAAAACTCGCAGAGCGTCCTTGGCTTTTTAAGTGTTTAAGCTTTTTATTACGCCGCTTGTTGCACGAATCTGAAATCAAAGAATTTGGTGAACGCTATCCGCACCTACAAGGCTTAGAGTTTGTCGAGCAAGCGCTTGAGTATTTTAACGTTAGCTACACGGCTCGTGACAACGAACGCGAAAACATTCCTACCGAAGGCCCGGTAGTGATTATTGCGAATCACCCCATTGGCTCGTTAGATGGGCTGGCGCTTATTAAGCTAGTGAGTGAAATCCGCCCCGATGCCAAAGCCGTTGCCAATGAAATGTTAATGGCCATTAAACCACTGGAAAATATGCTTCTGCCTGTTAACGTGATGACAGGCACTTCAAGACGCGAAGACATCAATCGCATTCAAGCACACTTAAAATCAGGATCCGCCTTAATCGTTTTCCCTGCTGGCGAAGTGTCTCGTTTACGTCCACAAGGC
>CAXRCC010000018.1:0-6310 GCA_964228975.1 Paraneptunicella sp.
TTAGCATTGGAAATGAGCATATGAAAACGGCAATCGTGTTGGGTGCAACGGGGTTAGTGGGCAAGCACCTTGTGCAACAATTGGCAGAAGATCCGCATTTTGAAAAAGTTATCGCCATCACTCGACGCGCTGTGGAGTACACATCCGGTAAAGTGGTGAACGCGGTTATCCATTTCGACGAGATGGACCAGTACCCTCACCTGTTTGATGGCAACGTGCTTTTTTCCTGTTTAGGCACAACGATAAAGCAAGCTGGCTCCTTTCAAAATCAGCGTAAAGTGGATTTCGATTATCAATACCAGGCAGCAAAAATAGCCGCAGAAAACGGCGTCGCGCATTACATATTGGTTTCGTCGGCGGGCGCAAATAAACACAGCAAAACGCCTTATTTTCAAATGAAAGGCGAGCTAGAAGACGCCATTACTCGCCTTCCCTTTCCTAAAATCAGTATTATCCAGCCATCATTGCTCGTTGGAGAGCGCAGTGAAATGCGCATTGGTGAAACGCTAGCCAGCCTATTCCTGCCCGTTATTTGCACGCTGCCACAACTGAAAAAGTATCGCCCAATATCCGGCAATGAAGTGGCGAAGAAAATGGTTTCGGTGAGCTTGCTTCAAGCGAGCGAGAAGCAAACTTATCAACTCGATGAGGTTTTTGAGTAGCGTTTGCAGCCCTTAAGACATCTTCTGCGCTTGCTGCTCCAACTTCTCCAATGCTTGCACAAAATTGCGATACTCCGACGCCGACAGGCAGTCAATCAGTTCATCTTCCCAATTCAGCGCTTTTGGGACTAATTGTTGGTACAGTGCTTGCCCTTGAGGGGAAAGCGATAGGTAGGTGGCGCGGTTGTCGTTTGGGTCTTTTTCTTTAACCAAGTACCCTTTTTCATCCATGAGTTTTACCGCGCGCGACACTTTGGATTTGTCCATAAAGGTGATTTCGCCTAAATCCTTGGCGGTCATTTTGCTGCTATGAACTCTGTCGCTCTGCGCTTTATCGTTTTGTGTTTTGTCGTGTTGTGTTTTGTCGTTTAGTGCTTTATCGCTATTTTCCTTACTCATCCCTTCTTTTTGGTTTTCTGCAAGCCTTGCCAAAATACGCCACTCAGGTACAGACAAACCAAACTCAACTTCATAAATTTGCGAACAGGAATCGCTCACCTGTTTGGCAAAATTCGCCATGCGATAGGCAATAAAGTCATTAAGAATGAGTTTTCTGTCGTCCGTCACCTGATTCTCCTGTTGTGACTGCATGGCGCATTGTGAATGCCGAAATGCTGAGCTTTGCGCTTATTCTTTACACTAAACACGCTTAATACACTTATATAAACTTAATACGCCAAACGCACTTAATCTTGTAATTGGTCCCATACCATTTGGTCGCGCTCGGCGGTCCAAATTCGAGGCCAATCAACCCCTTCTAATTCGTCCCATAAACGCTGCACATCGAAGGGTAAACAATGTTCAAAGATGGGCCATTTACCGTATTGCGGTGCTAAATGTTCGTGCGTTGCTTCAAAGGCTTGTTTTAGCGTACCGCCATTTTTGTGTACTTCGCCGACTTTTTCAATCATGCCGTTTAAAAAGCCGCGCGTTTGCTCAATGGCCGCATCTACCGCGTCTCTTCCACGAGCCACTTCACCGCGCCCGCCCACCAGCACTTCGGCTTCGTAGGCTTTTATTTTATCCAGCGTACCGCTTGCCCAATCGAAGTGGAAACCATCGCCCGTATACAGCGCGGCGGCGGATTCCACCAAATCCCCTGCAAATAAAATTTTGTGCTTGGGTAACCAGGCGCAAATGTCGCCTGCGGTGTGCCCTCGCCCGCAGTATTCTAAGACTAAATCGCCGCGATCACCGCCAAGGGGAATCACCAGTTTATCGGTGAATGTGATGTCGGGATGGGTTAATCCGGGAATGCCATCGGGCTCTTTGAACAAGCGCGGCATACGGCCAAATTCGCTGGCCCAATCTTGCTCGCCACGCTCATTAATTAAAAAGCGCGTGGTTTCATGGGTGATGATAGATTGTGCCTGAAACGCGGATGCGCCAAGCACGCGCACGGCATGATAATGAGATAACACCAAGTATTTAATGGGCTTATTGGTATGTTCTCGCAGCTGGGCTAACCATTCTTCTGCGGCTTTAGGCGTGGCGCGGGCTTCAAAAGCAATAATAAACTCTTCTGCTTCAATAGCCCCAATATTCGGGTCGCCTTCTGCCGTTAAGGCGTACACACCTTCAGCTAATATTTCGAAGGTTTCTTTCTTTTCAGTTAAATCCGCAGAGGACGCAAACGGTTTTTTCGCCATTAGATATAATCTCACTTTCAACCAGTTATCTGGCGATACTCTCACAAGAAACCAGCTAAAAGGCAAGCAACAATCGTTCTTGAGACGTTATCGATGAATAAACTCCCCACTCTTGTACAAAATAAACGCTAAATGGCGTAACAAATCACGGCCACTTAGTTGCAAATGAAACTATATGATGATATTTCTATAACCCGAGTCGCAGCTAAGACTAAACAACATTCTCCTTAACATTACGAAATTAGGTCTACGCACTATGCACACACCTCACGTGAATCCTGTTTATGCTTACCGTCATAGCCCAGACCAAGATAGTCCAACACCTGTGCATCATCCCGTTATTATTGTGGGCGGTGGACCTTGCGGGTTGGCTGCAGCACTTGATTTTGCAACACACGGCATTCCCACGGTTGTACTTGATGACAACAACACGGTGAGCGTTGGCTCGCGCGCCATTAGCTTTGCAAAACGTACCCTTGAAATTTTCGACCGTTACGGCTGCGCCGATCGCATGGTCGAAAAAGGCATTACGTGGCAACTTGGCAAAGTCTTTTTTAAAGACGACCTCGTGTACGAATTCAACCTATTGCCCGAAGAAGACCACAAACTCCCTGCTTTTATTAACTTGCAGCAATATTATTTAGAAGAGTATTTGGTCGATCGCGTTGAAGCACAAAAAAGCATTGATTTACGTTGGCTGCAAAAAGTCACACACGTGGATTCTCAAGAAGACATCACTCGCATTACCGTAGAAAACGAAGAAGGCACCTACGAGATGACCTGCGACTATTTATTGGTGGCAGACGGTGCAAACAGCAAAATTCGGACTCAGCTTGGTTTAGAAAGTAAAGGCCAAGTGTTTGAAGATCGCTTCTTGATCGCCGATGTTCACATGAAATCGCACTTTCCGAAGCAACGTTGGTTCTGGTTCGATCCGCCTTTTCACAAGAATCAATCCGTTTTATTACATCGCCAACCGGACGACATTTGGCGCATCGATTTTCAGCTCGGTTGGGACGCCGATCCAGAAGAAGAGAAAAAAGAAGAGAACATCCGCCCTCGCCTAGAACAAATGCTAGGAAAAGACGTAGAATTCGAACTGGAATGGGCCAGCGTTTATACCTTCCAGTGCCGTAAAATGGACGACTACATTCACAATCGCGTTTACTTTATTGGCGATGCAGCGCATCAGGTTTCTCCCTTTGGTGCCCGTGGTGCGAATGGCGGTGTGCAATCGGTTGAAAACTTGGTGTGGAAAATGGCCAATGTCATGAAAGGTCACGCCCCCGCGCCGCTGCTATGGACATACAACGACGAGCGTCAACACGGTGCGGCAGAAAACCTCATGAACTCCACCCGCTCTACGGATTTCATCACGCCTAAAAGCGAAATGAGCCATATTTTCCGTGATGAAACCCTGCGCCTTGCCAAGAAACACGCGTTTGCGCGCCCGCTGGTAAACAGTGGTCGTTTATCAAAACCTTGCGATTACCGCTTCTCGCGCTTGAATACCGAAACTGGCGACCACTTTGACTCCGACGTTGCACCGGGTTTTGTGTGTAAAGACGCACCCATCTTGAAGCAAGGCAACGACGCGTGGTTAATGAACCAGCTTGGCAACCAATTTAGTTTGATGGTCAATATCGATGTTGATGCACAGGCACAAGACGCATTAAAAACCCTAATTCAAGAAGTCGCCAACGTTGCCCCCACGGTTCGCGTGCTCATGGTATCGGCACAAGCCAAACCGAACGCTGAACTTGCTTCGCTGGCAGAGGGCAACAATATTGAGCTAGTACACGACGTGAAAACGTTAATCAGTACACGCTATGACTTACAGCCCGGTAACGGCTATTTAGTGCGTCCAGACCAAATCGTATGCGCTCGCTGGAAAGCCCCCAGCATTCAAGCCGTAAAAGAAGCTCAGCAACGCGCCCTTGGCCATTTTATTCAGGAGTAAATCATGGAAAAACAGTTAAACACAGAGCCCAACTTTGCCAATCCTGATGACTTTTACGCCGCGCTGACTGATGTGCATCGTGATTTAAGCCAGCGAGACAGCGAAAGAGTGAACGCACGTTTGGTTTTGTTACTCAGCAACCATATTGGCGACATGCAAGTGATCCGCGAAGCGCTGGACATTGCCGCCGATTTAGAGCCTGAGCAAAGTGAGCCTCAAAGCGACAACGAATAAAATAAAAGCGTGAACACACGCTCTGACCCTACACAGAAAAATCGATTAAAGATTGAAACAAAAATAGTGGTAACCCTATGAATACGAAAACGGAATTAACCTACATGAATGGCTTCGGTAACGAACATGAAACCGAAGCGCTTCCAGGTGCATTACCTATTGGTCAATTTAGCCCACAGCAGTGCCCGTACAAGCTTTACGCTGAACAGTTCAGCTCTACGGCGTTTACTGCGCCGCGTGAAAGCAATCGCCGAACGTGGATGTACCGCATTCGTCCCTCTATTGCGATGGGCGATTACGTACCAATGGACAAAGGATTGCTAAGAACCGGCCCCATCACAGAAGCAGTGTGCCCGCCAAACGTGATGCGCTGGGACGCCCTGCCGATGCCAGAAGACAAAACCGATTTCGTTTCTGGGCTGACCACGGTTGCCGCGAACGGCGATGCCAAAACGTTAACCGGCATTGGCATTCACGTTTACACCGCTAACGTGGGTATGGGGAACCGCTTCTTTAACAACGCCGACGGGGAAATGTTATTCGTCCCTCAAGAAGGGGAAATTCTGGCTTACACAGAGCTAGGTCGCTTACAGGTTAAGCCCGGCGAAATTATGGTTATCCCTCGCGGAATCAAGTTCAAAATTGAACTGCCCAACGGCCCGGTTCGCGGTTATATTTGCGAAAACTACGGCGGCGACTTCCACCTACCCGAGCGCGGCCCTGTTGGCGCGAATGGTTACGCTAACGACCGAGACTTCCAATACCCTCAAGCTTGGTTTGAAGATGAAGACGGCGCGTTTTCACTGATCACAAAATTCAGTGGCGAGCTAGTCCAAGCAGAACTGGATCACTCCCCGCTAGACGTAGTGGCATGGACAGGCAACAGCGCACCGTACAAGTATGACTTATCGCGCTTTAATGTTATGAACACGGTTAGCTTTGACCACCCAGACCCATCGATTTTCACCGTATTAACTTCGCAAACCAACACACCGGGCACGGCAAACTGCGACTTTGTGATCTTCCCTCCGCGCTGGATGGTGGCAGAAAACACTTTCCGTCCACCTTGGTATCACCGCAATATCATGAGTGAATTCATGGGATTAATTGAAGGTGTTTACGATGCCAAAGAAAAAGGCTTTACCCCCGGCGGCATGAGCTTACACAACTGCATGACGCCACACGGCCCAGAAGCAGACGTGTTCGAAAAAGCCAGCAACGCTGAACTTAAGCCACAGCGCTATGAAAACACGCTCGCCTTTATGTTTGAATCTTGCTACCCGATTGCGCCCACAAAGTTTGCATTGGAAACATCCGCAAGGCAGAAGGATTATTTGCAGTGTTGGGGGAATTTGAAAAAGTATTTCGATGGGAACCCATAAGGGTTCCTAGTGAATATGAAAACAAGCGCTTTTCTATAACGCGCTTTGTTTTCAGGAGACACGCAAATTCCCTGTTTAAGACACGCTTTGCCGTTTAAGGCTGTAGGATGGTTTACACTTCTCGACACACCTTCGCGCGCTAACCCTTCGTTATCATCAAAACCCCGGGAGACTAGCGCTAGCTAAATCTCATTCTATAACAAACACTTAGCACAACCGTTTAAAATTCACACAGCAAAAATAAGCAAAATTAACGAGGTTAGCGCAAAATGCCTATTCGCCCCTTGCCTGATAAGGCTTACAAAAGGGGCTGTCGCATCCCGTGTGGATGCGTGGATTGAAACGAGTGTCAATTAACACAAGCTGATAACCTGCTAGTCGCATCCCGTGTGGATGCGTGGATTGAAACATGCTTGCTGAAAG
>CAXRCC010000019.1:0-10577 GCA_964228975.1 Paraneptunicella sp.
CTCTCCTTCAACGCAAGAGGTGTCTGATTGGAACACACAAAAGGACACCATTGTATGGCAACGCTCTGCAGCAGGTGAGCAAGTACTAAAAGAGGAAGGCCATATCCCAGGGGATGTTAATAACGAGGTGTATGTTGAACTTGATGTTAATGAACTTCGCAGTGTTGAGGTAGGTGAATATCTAGACCTTTATATTCCGCAAATCGAAAGCAGCTACACAGGGGAAATTGACTACATTACCGAACATCCCAATGGTGATCGCACTGTTGAGGCGCATATTCCAGGTGCTGGAAACCTATTTAGCGCCGTTATCACGATTGGAAAAAATGCCGTATACGGCACATTAGGAACCCAAGCAGACACCTACATTATGGAAGGCAACGGCCAGTACGCCTGGATTGCCTCCAAATCCGATTTAGTCGCAAAACACAGCCAAACCCACGTGGACGCGATTCACCCAGATAAACATAACAACCCAACAATAGGTGAAGGTTTAAATGTCAGCCTTGAAGTCGCCACGCAACCTTAAAACAACAATTCAGGAGAAGAACTATGTTAAATAAAATGAAAGCCGCCTTGTGCGCTTCAGCCGTTGCGATGACCTGCGCGGCGCAAGCAGAAACTATCGACGTTGCCGTTCTATATACAACGCCTGCAGCCAATGCGTCAGGCGACATCAGCACGAAGATCAACCAATACATTTCTCATTCAAACCGCATCTACCGTAACAATGGCCTGAACATTACATTACGCAACGTAGCAACAGGTTCTGTTGGTAGCGCAGATTTAACACCAACGGAAAGCACACTGAACTCGCTAACAAACTCAGAGAGCATTCAAAATTTCCGTGCAAGTAATCGCGCGGATATGGTGGTGTTACTTGGTACATCAGAGCAGCTCTCTAACGGTTTCATTTGTGGTGTGGGCTGGGTTGGTCAAGGTAGCAATGGCACCATGACAAGCCAAAGCCGTAACTTGATGTACAGCATTACCGCAGTTGACTGCGCAGCAACAACATTCGTACACGAACTTGGTCATAACATGGGCTTAGGTCACTCTGTTCGCCAGGGCAGCACGGGTGGCGTGTACACGGATGGTGTTGGTCACGGAGTCAACAATAGCTTCTCAACAATCATGGCTTACCCTCAAGCCTTTGGTTCAGCTTCGCGCCTAGACTACTTCTCTGACCCAAGCTTTAACGGCTGTAATGGTCAACCTTGTGGTGTATTCGGCCAGTCGAATTCATGGAAGACATTAAACGCTGTTCGTGACGACGTATCTGGCTTCTATTAATGGGTCGCGTTTAGCAAGCTAAGCGCACATTTAGCACTCGTTCCCTTCAAAGGCGTAACTAATTTTAGCTCTGCGCCTTCTTTCCATTTTCCCCCGCATCTTCATCGTCCCCATTTCATAGGCAAAAATTCAGGCTTCCAAGCCACCACTTTCATTTTAGTTTCCTGATAATTCGATAAATTTAATGCCAGTTTGTATTAGACAAAGCTCACCTTAATTGTGATACACTGCGGCTTATATCGACGACTGAATAATCGTATGGACCAAAAAGAATTAATCCAAAAAGCGCGAAATTATTGTGACCAAAAAGGTGTTCGGTTCACAGTTCAACGTGAAAAGGTTTACTCAATTCTGCTACAGTATGAACATGCTGTTGGCGCTTATGATCTGTTGGATGAATTAAAGAAAACGGAAGAATCAGCAAAACCAGCCACGGTGTACAGAGCATTAGAGTTCCTACTCGACATGGGTTTTGTGCATAAAGTTGAGTCAGACAATAAGTTTATTGTTTGCCATCATTTCGGATGTAGTCATCCGGTACAGTTCCTTATTTGTGATAATTGTGGCACTGTACAAGAAATTCAGTCAGACGGACTTCAAGAAAAACTAGACAAACAAGCACAATCTGTCGGCTTCACGATTACACGTCAAACCATTGAAGCCCATGGCAAATGTGCAAAGTGCCAATAGTTTGTCTCACTAGGAGCAGTGTTAATAAGGATAATAGGTCACAACTTGTATTCTGCATTAGGCAACAAACGAGTGACACCTAGGCACACAATCTGCTTTTAAGCACTTTAGTCGCGATGCTATCGCCTATACTTAAAAATCGAGCAAAAAACTGACTAGCTACGGAATATTCAACCAATATGAATGTAGAATTTATCAATCCTTTTATTAGTGCGTTCAAAAATGTGCTGCTGACGATGGCACAACTAGATTTAGCGGCAGGGGCTCCGAAAAAGAAAACTACAGAACTTGCTCAAGGTGACGTTACTGGCCTATTAGGCATGACAGGCCCGCAAACGAAAGGCTCATTTTCCATTACCTTTGATGAAGCCTTAGCGCTTGAAATAATGAGCCGCATGTTGGGTGAGAAGCCTGCATCTATCGATGCAGAAGTTATCGACCTTGTGGGTGAGCTGACCAACATGGTTGCAGGTGGCGCGAAGAACACATTAGGTGAAAAAGGCTATGATTTTGGCATGGCTACGCCCGTTGTTGTGAGTGGCAAAGACCACACAGTAACGCACAGAGTGGATGGCCCGAAACTCATTTTGCCGTTCAAAACTGATGTAGGAAAAGCCCACATCGAGATTTGCTTCGAAAAAGCATAACTCAGCGTAAAAACAGAATTATTACCGGCAGGGATTCACCGTCCTTGCTGGTTTCTTTTTGTCTGAAAGTTGATCCCCCTAACGCATTTAGAAGACTCAACCTATGTGGACACAAAAAACCATTCAACTTAACGCGCGCCATCGTGGCTTTCATTTAGTGACTGATGACATCACGTCGCAACTGCCAGAAGTCAAACAAACGCAAATAGGCTTATTGCATCTTTTCATACAACACACCAGCGCCAGTTTAACGATTAACGAAAATGCTGATCCCACCGTACGTAGCGACATGGAAGCTCATATCAATAAAATGGTGCCAGAAAACGCACCTTATTATCAGCATACCTACGAAGGTGCTGACGACATGCCAGCCCACATCAAAGCGAGTTTATTAGGCAACAACCTTACGATTCCAATTACAGCGGGCCGGCTTGCAATGGGTACTTGGCAGGGAATTTATCTTGGTGAACATCGCGACTACGGCGGAAAACGTTCCATCATAGCCACAATACACGGGGAATAACACGCTCAAATTAAGTGTGCGATTAATAGTCATCCATCACAGGCGCGGCATAGTTATCGAAACGCGAAAACTGGCCTTGGAATGTTAGCCTTGTAGTGCCGATAGGACCGTTACGCTGCTTGCCTATAATAATTTCGGCCACCCCTTTCTCAGGTGAGTTTTCGTTATAAACCTCGTCACGATAAATAAACATAATTAAGTCGGCATCCTGCTCGATAGAACCTGATTCACGCAAGTCGGAGTTAATTGGGCGCTTATCTGCACGTTGCTCCAATCCACGGTTAAGCTGCGAAAGTGCAATAACCGGACACTCCAACTCTTTTGCCAGAGCTTTTAAGGAGCGAGATATCTCAGCAATCTCCAAGGTACGGTTATCCGCAAATTGCGGCGCTCGCATTAACTGCAAATAATCGACCATAATCAAGCTAATGCCGCCGTGATCCCTTGCAATCTTCCTGGCTCGCGTTCTGACTTCCATCGGTGTCAAACCCGACGAATCATCAATGAAAAGATTGTCTTTTTCCGCCATCAGCTTCATTGCATCCGACAATTTCACCCAATCCTCATCATTCAAATTCGCAGAACGTACACTGGTTTGGTTAACCCGACCAATCGACGCCAGCATCCTCATCATGATTTGTTCCGCAGGCATCTCAAGACTGAATACTAAAACAGGTCTATCATCAGATAACATTGCGTTTTCACACAAGTTCATTGCAAACGTGGTTTTACCCATAGAAGGACGAGCCGCTACGATAATCAAATCTGAACGCTGCAAACCACTGGTCATTTTATCTAGCTCGGTGTAACCCGTTGTCACCCCAGTAATGTCTGCCCCAGCTTTTGCTAGCGCATCAATTCTATCGATGGTTAAACCCAATACCTTCTTTAACGACTGCGGACCTTCACTTTGCGTCGTTCGCTTTTCAGCAATTTCAAAAACCTTGCTTTCGGCCAGATCCAAAATATCGTGGCTTGCGCGCCCTTCTGGGTTAAATCCTGCTTCGGAAATGTCATTGGCTGCTGCGATGAGCTCTCGACGAATGGCTTGCTCTTTAATAATGTTGGCATAGGCCGTCACGTTGGCGGCACTGGGGGTATTCTTAGCAAGCTCACCAATGTAGGCAAATCCACCTGCATCTTCAAGCTGCTCGTTATGCTCTAAATCTTCAGAAACGGTGATGAGATCAACAGGGAGGCTTTTCTCAAGAAGGCGAATAATAGCGCGGTAAATCAGTTGGTGAGAGCTGTTATAAAAATCCGACTCAATGAGGATCTCTGTGACCTTATCCCAAGAGTCCGGCGATATCAGCATACTGCCCAATACCGACTGTTCCGCCTCCATTGAATGGGGGGGAATTTTCAATTTAGCGACTTTTTCATCAATTTGCTTTGATGGCACACCTTTAACAGCCACGATTACCTACCCTTCATCTCACTCTAGCCGAACATTATCCTTGATTACCCCCCACTACGCCAGCACTGCTTCTGCTTTGATAACACAAGCACACCGCTAACCTGTCCATAAAATACGCACACCAAACCAACAAAAAAGCCTGCTAATGCAGGCTTTTTCTTAAGTGTAGACGACATCCAATAAAGATGAGAGTGACATTGTCTTTGCTTATTTAGACTTCAAATGAATGCGACCACTAACCGATTCAATTTCCACATCTGCCGACGCATTATGAGTGGAAAACTCCAGTGAACGGCTTGGTCCATACTTCGGTTTTTCCGGCTTATCGCTCGTTAAATCATTGATGATTCTGCCACCTGCATGTGTGTTAATTTCAAACTTTGCCGACACGTCTTTTTGCAGCGTAAGATTAATCTTACCGCCAACACTGGTCACTTCAACATCACCGTCTTTCAACAGGTTTAAATGCGTGTCGATAGTGCCATTGACCGTTGTCATCTCCAAGCGAGACACATCACCTAAATCCAGTTTGATATCGCCATTCACCGTTTCAATGCGGGCTTCTTTTGACTTCATATCCGACTCGATGTCACCGTTTACCGACTCAACCACTAACTTTTTCGCAGTCGACCCTTTATCGTCCAAATCACCGTTGACCGTCTCGATACGAATCGCACCTTGAAGGTTACGAGTCGACACATCACCATTCACCGATTCAATGTAAATTTTTCCTTTTACATCCTCTACTTCGACTTCACCATTGACGGTTTCAAGCGCGAGGGCTTTATACAGTTTTCGAGCATCCACCTGCGCATTAACACTGGAATAATTAACGCGGCTTTCATGAGGCACTTTGATTACCAACTTATCGCCTTTTGTATAATCATCGTTGGCAAGGCGACGATAGCGAGAAGGCATCTCTACTTCAATTTTCACCCCTTGACGTGTGCGCTCAAAAGTCAGTCCTTCTGCATTTTCATCTAGCTCACCCTTTACGTGAACAAGGTCTTTATCCCAGCCTTCAATTTTGGCATATCCATTAAGGTGTTCGATTTCAATCACATCGCCTGCACCGGCTTTCAATTCGCTATCGACCTTTTCTCCTGCAAACGCTAACTGAGAAACTAAAATAAGAGAGGTCCAAACTGCGCTTTTTTTCATTACATTTTTCATGTTTACTGCTCCTGCTTTAACCATGTTAGATCGCTTGCCACTTAGGGTTATAAACGGTTTCAATCAAGGAAAGTTGTTGTTGATATACCTGCTGCAACATATGCAGTAAGGCTTTGTTATTTGGGTCTTCTTTCAGCGCTGCTTTAATAGCCGTTGCAGCGGAATCCAGCTCCGATAATTGCGCTTGCCAGTCACTGGTTACTGGCTGTGATGATTGATAGCTCACCAATAGCGCTTGTTTTTGTTCAATATGTTGCTTTTCTAACTGTTCAACGATGCTCGCCATCGTAGGCGCTTGCGTCACCGCTTGCTGCTGAAAACCAAACCAGCCCAATACAGCAACAAACGCCACAGCGGCTGCCATGCTCAACATCGGGTTACCGCGCTTAACTAACGTCAACGTTGGCTTTTTACGCACTTTACCGTTAGGCGAGCTCACACTCGGGCGCGACTGGCTTTCTGTGCCTTGTTCATTATCATTCGTACCTTGGTGAGGCGCGTAACGAGCATCTTCTGCTCGGTTTAGCGCATGCTCAATGCCTACCCATAAATCTTTTTCCGGCTCGATGGATGGCGGCATTTGTTCCAGTTGCGCTTTTAGCTTTTTCTCAAATTCACTCATCACCGTAACCCATCCACTCTTTTAATAACTGTTTTGCGCGATGAAACTGCGCTTTACTAGAACCCACCGCCATATTGGTCATTTCAGCAATCTCTTCATGGCGATAACCTTCAAGGGCATGTAATACAAACACTACCCGCGCCCGCTCTGGTAATCTATTCACGTAGGCATCCAAATCCACAGCATCTGCTGATGTTTCTGCGGGTTTTGCTTCCGCACCGGACTCTTCTAAATTGAACAAGTTCTGCCAAAAACTTTTCTGCGCCCGTAAATAAGAAATCGTGACATTCGAAGCAACACTGTGGATCCAAGTAGAAAACTTACTGTCACCTCTGTAGTTGCCCAACTTACTCCACACTTGGATAAACACCTCTTGGGTTGCTTCTTCCGCCATACTAGCTTGCCCTGTGAGTCGTAATGCCAAGGCATAAACACGACCAACGTGCAGCTTGTATAAGCCTTTAAAAGCCTGTTTATCTCCCTCTTTACTGGCAGCTATCAAATCGTTCTCTGAGGGCATGGAAACAACATTTGAATGTACTGCTTGATTTTGTTCCAACAACTGCAATTACCTGCTAGTCAAATTTGCACTGTTAAACTGTGCATTTTCCGTATTTGAAAGATTAGTCGCAAAGCATACCCCGAAGGTTTAAACGAGGATAAATAAATTTGAAAACTCTCAACGTCACACGCTAAATATAAGTTTTAGATTTTGATTTTATTCAACTTTTTTTAAAAAGAACAAATAAAGAAAAACGAAGAAAATAGAATTGAGGAGAAGAAATAAAAAAGAAAAAGCTTGAATTGGGAGCATAAAAAAACACCGCAACAAGTGCGGTGTTTTTAAGAAATCAATGTTGCTTATGAATAAGCTGCTTTGATTAAGCTTCTTTGATAACGATCACTTTAATGGAAGTCGTTACTTCAGAGTGAAGTTGGATGTCTAGCTCGAACTCACCTGTTTCACGGATAGTACCGTTAGGCATGCGAACTTCAGACTTAGCAACGTTAACGCCAGCAGCAGTAAGTGCTTCAGCGATGTCGCGAGTACCAACTGAACCGAACAACTTACCTTCGTCGCCAGCAGGAGCAGCAATCGTTACTTCTGCAAGGTTAGAAACTTCTTCAGCACGTGCTTGTGCTTTGCCTAGCACGTCAGCTAGTTTAGCTTCAAGTTCAGCGCGACGCTGTTCGAATTTTTCAACGTTATCTTTCGTTGCTGGAACCGCTTTACCTTGTGGGAACAAGAAGTTGCGTGCATAACCAGCTTTTACAGAAACTGTGTCACCTAAACCGCCCAAGTTGGCAATTTTGTCTAGTAGAATGATGTTCATCTTGCTACCTCTTTAAATTCGCCAATGACGATTATTTGTGAGAATCAGTGTAAGGCAACAATGCTAAGAAACGAGCACGTTTGATAGCAGTTGACAACTGACGTTGATATTTAGCGCTCGTACCTGTAATACGGCTAGGTACGATTTTGCCATTTTCGGTTACGTAGTTTTTCAACAAACCGATATCTTTGTAATCAATCTCTGTCACGCCTTCAGCAGTGAAGCGGCAGAATTTACGACGTCTGAAATAGTTAGACATTATATTTATCCTCTATCCAATCTTATGCTTCTTTAGAAGCTTCTTCTGCTTGTGCAGGCGCTTCTTCTCTCTTAGCAGCTGGTCTTTCACGTTGCTCAGGCTTGTTGTCTTGAGCCATTGGTGAAGGTTCAGTTACTGCTGCTTTAGTACGCATGATCATGTTACGAAGAACTACATCGTTGAAGCGGAAAGCTGTTTCCAACTCTTCGATAGCTTCAGAAGATGCTTCAGCGTTGATCAATACATAGTGAGCTTTGTGCAATTTTTCGATTGGGTAAGCTAACTGACGACGACCCCAGTCTTCTAAACGGTGAATTGTGCCACCGTCGTTAGTCAAGATGCCAGAGTATCTTTCGATCATGCCTGGTACTTGTTCACTTTGGTCTGGGTGAACCATGAATACAATTTCGTAATGACGCATAAAAGCTCCTTACGGTTGATGCCTCGTATAGCTCAGCTAGACTATGTGAAGGCAAGGAACATAAAGTTTTTAGCTGATTTGAGGGCGCGGATTCTACGGAATTATTGGACAAAACACAAGCAGAAGTTACGTGCTCAGCTAATCACATGCTCTCCCACCACTAAAACCGACACGCCAACCAGCGCTACAACGGACCAAAGCCACGCTCGCTTCGCCACTTTTTCGCCCAACACATATGCCACACCCAAAGAAAGCAACACACTTGTTGCAAAGAGCGTTTGTACCACCGCCGCTTGCGTGTGCATAAACGCCAGCATCTGCAAATACATGGGAATAAGGGTTCCTATGGCACTGGCAATGAACATAATCTTCCAAGCTTTGCCATTGTGTGAAGAATGCGGCAACCACGGTGTTTTTCGCCAAAACATCAATCCAATAACAATGATCAATCCCCCCAATAATCGCAGCACAGCCGCTTGAGCCGGATCCATTTCTGCACGCGTTAAAATATCGCGACTGATAACTGCACCAACGGCTTGGCACAATGCCGCAACACCAGCAAAGCCATAACCTGAAAGGACAAACGCCTGTGTGGCGCCCTGCTTTTGCTGCTTCACCAACATATCAACAGAAAACAGCACCACAGCAATGCCTAACCATTGTTGCCACGTTAGCCATTCACCGATCCAAGCCATTGCCAACAAAGCGGTAAAAATAGGCGCAAGCGTTTCTGCTACGAGCACAGTTTGACTATCTCCAATACGCTTTAATGCTTGAAAAAAACACGTATCACCAATACCGATGCCAATAACACCGCTCACTAGCAGCCATACGATATCAGCGTGGGAGAAGTTGCTCCCAATCGGAACAAGAAGAAGATACACACCCAGTACAGATGTGGTTACTACGCCTTTCCAAAAGTTAAGAGACAGCGCAGAGAAGTGGTGCCCTAAAACACGAAATAGTCTTGCGGCAACCGCCCAACAAAGCGCAGTAAACAACGCTGCGATTTCACCCACCACAAGCCATACTCCACATTAAAAAGAAACGGATAGAAAAAGAGGGAAAGGATAATAACAGGGAGGAATTTCAGAAAACAACAGGCCTACCGAATAGGTAGGCCTGAACTACGTTTTACTACGGGGATGAACCGTGGCAAACGCTGAAGCAATTACGCTTTAGCGATTTTAAGAACCTGAACGGCCTGAGCCTGATTGGGCGCTACCGCCCTGTTCAGATTCGAACAATGAACGTGCTTCGCTACTGATTGAAACTTGATCACTGGACGACTGCTGTGCAGCGTTTTGTGTTTCTTGCAGTGCTCTTGGCTCTTGCGATGCGGATGTTGCTGAAACATTCGCTTGAAAAGCGGCAACTGCGGCATTGTTGGAACTTGATATTTCCATAATTAACCCCTCACGTTAATTGCATCCGTGGCGGACGCTACCTCAAAATACCAACTCCATTGTGTGGTTTTTGAGCACAACATGCAACAAAAAAGGGTAAATAATATTAGCTAACATATAACCTGGCGTTTATAACCCAGACTGCCAACGGATATCCAGCATCACCGTGTTAAGCCAAGGTAAGCGGATAATACCTAACCCCCAAGGCAACTTGGCAAGTAAAATATCTTGCGCCTGCTTCTCTACCTCAATTGCAAAGCCAAAATCCACTTTTTCTAGCTGGCCAACTCGCTGAACAAACATCGTGTTAAAGCTGGTTGCACTCATCTCTTTCAGTGCCTGCCACTGCTGAATCAAATTAGCTTGCAACCGTTCACACTCCGCCTTTTCGTCGCTCGATAATACAATATCGGAAGAGAGCGCGGTCATTGCAGGTAATCCCACTAATAAATTTGCACAAACAGGAATAAACGCCGCATCTTCTTCAGGTTGCTCCGGCCCATTCTCATTTTGACAATACAGGTACATCAACAGCCCCCGCGCCTTTTCCTGAGCCGCAGTGATTTCACCTGACGACTGCGCATCCATCACAGGATCTTCGCCATCACAACCAACCCACTGTTTCGACTCATTGAGTAAACCAAGTCGCATAAACAAGGTACTCAAAAACGGCCAGAACAATGCAAGCCCCACGTCGGGCACGTGGTTTGTCTCATCCGCTACCGCATTTAATGCTTGCTGTAACTGTTGTTGAGCCGGTGCAATCATTGCGGGAAGATCCAGCGCGTTAAA
>CAXRCC010000020.1:0-13574 GCA_964228975.1 Paraneptunicella sp.
TGCCAAACAACTTCCAACAGTGCTTGCATCCACCCTTCCCAAACACACACAAATTCCACTGCAAGTAAATGATAAAGCCGCCCAGTTTGCATTGCAGAAAGCTTTACCTAATAGCGTTCAAGGTGCTTTTTCAAATCAGCTGGCAACCCCCACAATTACGATAGACAAGCAATTGCAAGTTAAGCTGCAGTGGACACAGATTGATCCATCGATTGCCAAAATCCCCCTTGAAGGGCAATTTAAGGGAAAAGTCGGCGAACTTGCGGGTTTTGCAACTACCAATGCCCCCTCTCAAGGAAACATGGCAGTTAAGGAAAATTTGTCACCTTCACTTAAAGGCTCAGCGCAAGATATTTCTGCTGTGAATAAAACAAGCAATGTAAATGTCGTTCCGGGAATAGTCCCTGAGGAAGCTTCGCCAAATCAGCGTGTGCAGCTAGATGCCACTCAAGCCAAACAACTTACCAATGATATTCAACCATTATTAAGAGCACTCCAAGCAAGAATTGAATCACCAAGCCTGCTCATTAATAGAATGGAAATCGCACTAAATAGTTTAAAGCTAGAACCTAACTCCCCAATAGAAAAGCTAGTTGGACAATTGACTCAGGCCATGGACATAGCCCCCGAGTCCAAAGGGAAGGTAGAAGTGTCCGCACAAGAAGTGAAACAAATCTTCAATTCAGCAACAGTGCCCCTTACCCCTTCTACTGTTTCGTCACCGCCCCAACATCAATCCCAATTACTTTCTGGTTTGATTGGAATGATGCAGGTTTCATTAGCGGCAAGACTTGCAAACAAGGGCAATGCTCAGCTTGAGAAAGTTACGCAGTTATTTACTCCACCTGTGGTGCCTGGTCAAACAAGGCCCATTAACAAACAACAAGTCAGTAAGGGATTAAGTGACTTTATGCAGATGGATAGCAAATTCCAATTACTTAAAGGGTTAGACAAGCTACTTTCGTCTCACCAATACAACAAACTTTCGAGCTTAGAAGCACAGCTTCAAGGCCAAGATAGTATGTACTATGTCCTTCCTTTTGGCGGCAATGAAAAAAGGAACGATGTAGAAGTGCTCATCAAAAGGGAACAAGGTAACGACAAGGATAAAGAAAAGGCTAAACAGGCTGGAAACTATTGGGTGCTGAGCATGAAGCTACCCGTTGGAGATATCGGTCAAGTGCTTGCCAAAGCAAAAATCAACGGAAAAAACCTAGACTTGGATTTTTATACTTCGAATACTGAAACTAGGGATCTTGTATTCAATTTTATTCCCGTGTTGAAAAAACGTTTTGACGAAATAGGCATTGATGTTGATAAATGCTTTTGCCAGCTTGGCAAAATACCAGAGAGCCTACAGGAGCGCCCTTACCAATTATTCGAGGCAAAAGCGTGACACAAGAACAAAAACCTCAAAAGTCGGCGGTCGGCCTTAAGTACGAAGAAGGAGAAACGCCTACTCTCGTTGCAAAAGGTTTCGGAGATTTAGCAGAAGATATTATTGCACTTGCGAAAGAAAACGGCGTACTTGTACACGAAGACGAACATTTAAGTGAGTTTTTATCCCGCTTGGATATTGGTCAAGAAATACCGCCCGAACTATATTTCGTCATCGCTGAGCTCATTGCGTTTTCTTACGTACTTCAAGGTAAGTTTCCAGATAGCTGGGCGAAGCTACATAACAAAATATCTAAGCATGTGTAGGTGGTTGCCGTATTGTTTATCGCCCCTTATGAAGTGATAACAACAGCTCCGCTTCCGCTCTTGGCAAGTCACATTCTTCCATAATATCTTCAATGCTCGCGCCAGAAGCAACCAGCTTTGCAGCTCTGGTATACATTGGCTGGGTCGCATCTTGCTGTTCTAGTTCAACTTGCTTATTCGATAATTCATTTTGCTGGGATTGAATCGCAATAAGCACGGACTCCAGCTCTTTTACTTTATTGCCAACCCCTAAAGCGCCAGAGCGAACTTCATGAAGCACTTCATTTAATTGGTTTTGGGAGCGTTCTAGCAGTTTATTCTTTTCTTCTAAAAGTTTTATTGCTCGATAAATAGATGCGTTCTTGCGCAGTGACAATCGATATAAAAATACGGCGAGAATTATCGCAACAATCGCGATGGCTAAAGAGATGTACTGCACTAACAACAAATCTTGATCCTCAGAGTATTTTAACGATTAATCAATAGTATAGATTAAGACTACTGCAATTTAAGCGTCAGAATAACCCCTTAAAATAAGTTTAATTGCTAAAGTTTCTGCGGGGGAATCAAGAGTAGCTCGCTCAAAACAGCGAAAGAGCGAGCCATTATATGGTGACAAGATTAAGCTAGTGACTTAAATCTTAGAAAGTTCGTCCCACTCATCGTCTGTCAGCAACTTGTTCAGGTCGACCAAAATCAGTAGTTCACCATCTCTGTTGCTTACACCTTGAATAAACTTAGCACTTTCTTCAGTACCCACATTCGGTGCACTATCAATTTCAGAGGTTTTAAGGTAAACCACTTCAGCAACACTATCGACGAGAATGCCAACAACTTGTTCGTCGGACTCAATAATCACGATACGTGTATTATCTGTAGTTTCTGTTGGAGGTAAACCAAAGCGAGAACGAGTATCAATCACCGTTACGACGTTACCACGCAAATTGATAATACCAAGAACATAATCCGGTGCGCCGGGAACAGGTGCAATCTCTGTATATCGCAGTACTTCCTGCACCTGCATTACATTAATGCCGTAGGTTTCCTCACCTAATCTGTAAGTAACCCATTGTAACACTTCATCATTTACGTCTTCTGCTGTATTTGTTCTTTCATCACTCATGAAATGCGCTCCACTAGATCGCTTTACTGTTCATTACTTGTCAACCCTTTATCAAGCATATCAATTAATTGCGAGATATCGAGTAACGCACACATTTTTTCTTTGACCATTCCTGCCAGCCAAGGGCGCTTTCCTCTCTCTGCACGCCACTTAACATCTTCTGGCTTAAGCGTAACGGTGTTAATTAACTTTTCACAAGTCAAACCCCAAACACTCTCACCCAGCATAATAAGGTATTGATAGTCTAAAGATTCTTCTAATACTTCATTGTATTTTTCGGGCATAACCCATTGTGCTGTATCGACCACGCTAAGCTTTTCTTCACGATACAACATAACACCTAAAAACCAATCCGGCTTTCCAAACAGTGGACTTGGCTTTTCTAGGTTGTGTATTCCACCTAAATGCGTCAACGGTACAGCCAGAGTCAGTCCTGCAACCTCGAAGAACAAGGCTTGGAACTCACCTTCTTTTAGGTCCTTGAGGGTATCTTCTGAAATACCCACATCTTCCGGTAATTCAAGCTCAGACAGCGACTCTGTTAATCTTTCGCTGATAACAGGCAATACGGGTGTTTCAATTTCCTCAACTGGTTGCGGCTCGACTTCTTGAACATCTTCAACAACAGGCGCCTCAACCGGTACTTCAACATTTTCTAATAAACGTTCAACGGACTCACGCTGAACGCTTTCCACAATGGGTTCATCATCTGTCAACAGCGCCGACAAATAATCTTCCATCACATCTTCATTTTGGAATGACCCATTATTCATGATACCGGCTCTAACGATTGAACATAATTAAGTAAACTATTGTACGCATAAACGCCCCTTGAGCGCGGTGCGTAGACAGAGGGCGGAGTTTGTGCCTGACTCGCATCTCTAAATCGTGTATCGACAGGAATCACACTCGACCACACTGAACGACCATATTTACTACGCAATTTTTTATAAGCATCAATAGCTGCTTTCGTTCGTTTATCGAACATCGTTGGAATGATCGTGTAATTAAACTCTTTCCCTTGTGACTTGCCCATAATCACAAGTGTATGCATCATTCTATCTAAACCCTTTAGCGCCAAAAACTCGGTTTGGACAGGTACCAGAATTCGAGAACATGCGGCTAGCGCATTAACCATTAGTACCCCTAAAACAGGGGGGCAATCTAATAACGCATAGTCAAACTCGCCTTCGACGCTCTTCAATGCTTTTTGAAGCACCAATCCCATGCCACCTTTCTTACCCATTTGCCTATCTAAAGTAGACAAAGCCATAGTAGCAGGGAGAATAAAAAGTGAATCAAGCTTGGTTGGACACAAACAGTCAAGCACCTTGTCTTTGGTCAGCTCTTGCTTGGACACGAAGAGATCATAAACACTGGTTGAGAGCTCTTCAGAATCAATTCCAAAGTAATAGCTCAATGACGCCTGAGGATCGGTATCGACAAGTAAGACTCGCTTTCCTCTTTGCGCTAACAGTGCTCCTAGTGTAACTGTTGTTGTTGTTTTTCCTACGCCGCCCTTTTGATTTGCGACTGACCAGATGATCACAAATTACCCTTATCTATTCGTTACCTGCGCTCAAAATACCATATAAAAATAGCAATTGTCGCTATCGACCTACATTTCTTTACTTATCGAATCTGCCATTTCTGAAAGCGAAACATTCTTTTCTGAGATATTGGCCTTAGCAACAGCTTGGGGCATGCCATAAACAACACATGACTGCTCATCCTGCGCCCATATTTTTGCGCCATTTTGCTTCAATTTTTTACAGCCTTCTCTGCCATCTGCCCCCATTCCTGTGAGAATAATTCCTAACACATCGCCCCCGAAAACTTTCGCAAGAGAAGTGAAAGTTAAATCAACACTCGGTTTGTAGGTAAGGTTATCCAGCACCGAGGAATCAGTAATACTGATTCGTGCACTATGGCTTGCACCTTCTATGACCATTTGCTTACCACCGGGCGCTAAATAAGCGACTCCAGGTTTAAGTACATCACCATCTTCAGCTTCTTTTACCTTGATCTGGCAAACCTGATTTAATCGCTCAGCAAAAGCCGTCGTAAATGTTCCTGGCATGTGCTGCACTAAAATAATGGGATATGAGAATGTTGCAGGAATGTCCGTTAATATCGTTTGAAGCGCGACTGGACCGCCTGTAGACGTACCAATTGCAAGCAATTTATATCGTTTTGATTTTGGAGCAAAGCTCTCAGTCAAAGTAGAAGAACGGATAAAAGTACGCGTTGCTTTCGTCCTGCCTGGCAGAGAAACGGGTTCAGGAGCCTTACGAAAACGGCTAATACTTCCCTTCCTCAACCCTAACGCTCTAACACGCGCTTGCAACAACTCTACAACATCTTTTCTGTCTCTTGCGATGTCTTCAAATTTTTTAGGCAGGAAATCTAACGCCCCCGCTTCAAGCGCATCTAAAGTCGCCTGAGCTCCTTCGTACGTAAGTGAGGAAAACATAATAATTGGGACAGGGTTAGTAGACATCAATTTCTTGACCGCAGAAATGCCATCCATAATAGGCATTTCTACATCCATCGTAACAACATCAGGATCAAGCTTTTTGACGAGTTCTAGTGCTTCTTGACCATTTCTGGCTTCACCGACTACTTCTAACAACGGATCTTGACTTAAGATCTCTCTTACTCGACGCCGGAAAAAGGTAGAATCATCTACAACCAATACCTTATAGGGCATTTTCTAATTCTCTTTCGGTAAACCAAATAGCAACACACAAACTTCGCTACTATTTTGAAACTCAACATACAGGGAAACACGTCAACTTGTTGTAGTGAGTTAATCGGCTATTAAAAACGATGCTCACTTTTATAAGCACTCTAATTGAGTCACCAACAATTTCGTTAACCTATTTTAAGTTATAGCAAGAAGTCTTCTCATTCCCATAAAAAACAATAGCTCTTGAGTAAATTACACAAGAGCTACTAGTTTTACTGGCCAAACTTTCATTTCAGAAGCACTACTTAAGAGCCTTTTTTGAGTACTTCTTAAGTAAGCTTGGAATATCCAATATTAATGCTATTCCACCATCACTGGTAATTGTTGCACCAGCCATACCCGGCGTACCTTGCAACAATTCATCTAATGGTTTAATGACGACTTCCTCTTGACCAATAAGTGCATCAACAACGAATCCTACTTGCAATGTCCCCATCTGAACAACGACAACATGCCCTTTGTCTCTCTCAATCTCTCCTGGGACCCGCCTCAACCACTCTCTTAAATAGAAGAGCGGAATAGCTTTAGAGCGAACAATCATGGTTAATTGACCATCAACTGTATTCGTTTTGCTCAAATCCACATTTAAGATTTCATTGACAGAACTCAAAGGTAGGGCAAAGGTCTGCCCTCCTACGATAATCATCAAAGTAGGAAGGATTGCTAAAGTAAGAGGAACTTTAATTTCTAACCTTGTTCCCTTACCTAGCTCAGAGAAAATATTAACAGAGCCATTCAACTGGTTAATTTTGGTTTTAACCACGTCCATCCCAACACCCCGGCCCGAGATATCTGAGATTTCTGTCTTTGTTGAAAAGCCCGGTGCGAATATCAGATTAAATGCTTCGATATCTGACATACGAGCTGCAGCGTCGGCATCCAGTACTCCACGCTCAATTGCAATACTCTTAAGCTTTTCGGCATCCATACCCTTACCATCATCTTCAATGGTGAGTAGGATATGATCACCCTCTTGCGAAGCGGCAAGCTTTACAGTACCCGTTCTTGGCTTACCTGAAGCTTCACGTTCATCTGGCATTTCAATGCCATGATCCACTGAGTTTCTAACTAAGTGGACTAATGGATCTGCCAGAGCTTCAACTAAGTTTTTATCTAAATCAGTTTCTTCGCCTTCAAGCTCAAGAACAATTTCTTTCTTCAAGCTTCTCGCTAAATCTCGAACAACCCTTGGGAATCGACCAAAAACCTTCTTGATTGGCTGCATACGCGTTTTCATCACCGCGCCTTGCAAATCACCAGTAACAACATCTAAGTTCGCAATAGCCTTAGACATGTTTTCATCATTAATATTGATGCCTAGGCTCAATAATCGATTTCGTACCAGCACTAACTCACCGACCATGTTCATGATTTGGTCTAATCGCTTAGTATCAACACGTACGGTGGTTTCAGCCTGAGGTGGTGGTGCTTGTTTTTTATCATCCTTTTTAGGAGCAGGAGGAGACGCCTTAGCTTCTTTTTTAGCAGCAGGAGCCGGTGCAGGCTTGTTCGCTGGAGGCGTTTCCTTTTTCTCTTCCTTAGGCGCTTCTACAGGTGTTGCTTTAACCTCTGGCGCAGCTCCGGTCTGCGGTTTTGCGCTAGGTCCTTTGCCTTCACCATGCAATTGATCGAGCAGTGCCTCAAACTCATCATCAGTAATATCTTCGTCATCAGACTTAGAGGAAGGAGGAGGAGTAGTCGGTGCGGGCTCAGATTTCGGTTTTTCAGCTTCATCACTGCTGCTGGCAAACTTGCCTTTACCGTGAAGTTGATCCAACAACGCCTCAAATTCGTCATCGGTAATATCATCGTCGCCACTAGCTGCTGCGACGATTGCAGGGTTTGGAGTTGCTTCTTCTTTTGCCTTACCCGGAGCACCATTTGGTCCGTGTAACTCATCTAGCAACTTCTCAAATTCATCCTCAGAAATTTCATCAATGCCCGAATCAGCACTTGCTGAACTTTCTTCTTCGAATAAATCAATACCCAAATCGTCTGCTGCTGGCGCTTGAGTAACAGGTTCAGGCGTAGCTTCGACTACTGGAGCTGCTGGTGCAGCTTCATCTTCACTCTCTGGCTGACTAAGGTGATGCAACGTATCAAGTAAAGTCTGGTCTGCCGCTTCTAGCGGGTCTCTAGCCTTCACTTTTTCGAACATATCCACAACAACATCCGTTGCTTGTAGAATAACGTCCATTAACTCTGGCGTTAGTTTTCGTTGCCCATTACGCATGATGTCGAAAACATTTTCTGCGCCGTGACAAACATCAACTAATTCGGTAAGCGACAGGAAACCTGCGCCCCCTTTTACCGTATGATAACCCCGGAAAATTGCGTTAAGTAAATCTGAATCTTCAGGATTATTTTCCAGATCAACGAGCTGTTCCTGCAACTGCTCAAGTATCTCTCCGGCTTCAACCAAAAAGTCTTGTAGAATGTCCTCGTCTAGATCAAAAGACATAGATTAGTCCCCCTAAAAACCCAAGCTCGACAGCAGATCGTCCACATCATCCTGTCCGGAAACAACATCATCGCGCGACTCTGCATCAATGATAGGCCCTTCAGGAGATTGTGCTTCAATTTCTTTTTTCTGCTTCTTGGTTGCCTCGCTTACTTCCGGCTCACCAAAGACCTTAAGAACATTAACGAGGCTGTCCTCAACCTCTTTCACCAGCTCAATAACTCGACGAATAACCTGCCCCGTCAAATCCTGATAACCTTGAGCCATTAAAACTTCAGTCAATAATTCTGTTAATTTGGAAGAGTTTTGGCCTGTTTCCTTCAAGAACTTATCAATGTCGTAACACAGCTCTTTGAATTCACCCAACTCTAGCTCACGCGTCATGAGCTTGTTCCATTGCGGCATAATTGCCTTGATATCAGTATCAATTTTTTCAGCAATAGGCATACTGGTTTCAACTGCGTCCATTGTTGTATTCGCAGCTTGTTCCGTTGTCTCTATTACGTAATTCAACCTCGATTGTGCATCGGGGATATCTTCAGTTGCTAAGTCAGCAATTCGAGAATCGATATTGAAACTGTTTAGGGAGTCATGTAGTTGCCTCGTTAGCTTACCAACTTCGGCAAATAGCTCCATTGAATCTTGAATTTTAGTTGCTTCTAATAGCGCTGTTGCAGCTTCATTATTACCAGCTTCAAGGAACTCAACGAGACGCTTAGCTTCGTCAACTGACATCGGCGCATTACTTGGATTGCTCATAGCGAGACTTCTCCTCAAATTAACAGGATCAGCCCAAACTAATCTAAGCGCTCAAAGATTTTATCGAGCTTCTCTTTCAACGTTGCCGCTGTAAACGGTTTTACTACATATCCATTTACACCAGCTTGAGCTGCCGCAACGATTTGTTCTTTCTTAGCTTCGGCTGTTACCATCAATACGGGGATATCCTTTAAGTTATCATCCGCTCTGACAGCCCTTAGTAAGTCGATCCCCTGCATACCTGGCATATTCCAGTCAGTGACGACAAAATCAAAATCACCTTGTTGAAGCATAGGTAGTGCAGTACTGCCGTCATCGGCTTCTTGTACATTCGTAAAACCTAAATCTTTTAACAAATTTTTGATGATACGTCTCATTGTTGAAAAATCGTCAACAACGAGAATTTTCATATTTTTATCCAAAACCGCCTCCAAAAAGGACCAGACCAACTGCTATTATTGTACTTATTTACTCAGCTTGCCAAGACTGCATCCGAGATTTCAGTCTCATCATAGCTTGGCTATGTATTTGACTAACTCGCGACTCGCTCACTTCGAGAACTTCGCCAATTTCTCTTAGATTTAACTCTTCATCGTAATAAAGCGAGAGAACAATTGCTTCTCTCTCTGGTAAAGTAGTAATGGCATGTGCTAAAGCCTTTTGAAACTCACCTTGCATCAAATCATCAAGAGGACGATCTAAGCCTTTATTACTTTCCGTTGTGAGAACATCTTCCGTAACACCTAAATCTTCAATGCCAACCATCTTGCCAGCATTGACTTCATTTAACATCTGATGATATTCGCCTACGGATACTCCCATCTTCTGGGCAATATCCACATCTTTGGCATCAGCGCCTGTTTCCCGCTCGACTACATTTATAGCATCAGCTATTGCTCTGCCATTTTTATGTACCGAACGAGGAGTCCAATCGCCTTTACGTATATCATCAAGCATAGCACCGCGAATGCGAATGCCTGCAAAAGTTTCAAAACTAGCTCCTTTAGAGCCATCAAAATTACGCGCAGCTTCAAGCAAGCCTATCATTCCTGCTTGAATTAAATCATCTACCAAAACACTCGCAGGTAACCTCGCCATTAAATGATGGGCGATACGCTTCACCAGTGGTGCGTGTTTCTCGACCAACTGCTGTTTGCTGTCATGTTGTTGGTATGCTGCTGCTTTGTTATTCACGCTTGGTCACTAACCGCCTGTTTGTTCACCAATTGCTCAAGGAAAAACTCTAAGTGACCTCCTGGTTGATCAGGGATCGGCCACTTTATTGCTTCCTTAGCTAAACTCATTACAGCAACGGAAGCTGGTGAATTAGGATATGCTTCTACGATTGCCTTCTGCTTTCTTACTGCTAAACGAATATTTTCGTCGTAGGGTACCGTTGCTACTAACTCTAATGCAACATCAAGAAAGCGATTTGTTACTTTTGATAGTTTAGCAAACAATTCTTGACCTTCTCTGACGTTACGCACCATATTAGCAACCACTTTAAATCGGAAGACACCATAGTCCCGATTTAATAGCTTCATTAGCGCATAGGCATCAGTTAAGGAAGTAGGTTCGTTACAAACAACGACCATGACATCTTGGGAGGCTTTCGCAAAACTCATCACCATGCCAGAAATCCCTGCGGCAGTATCGACCAAAAGCACATCGATAGGCGTACGTAATTCGCTAAACGCTCTTATTAAGCCAGCATGTTCAGCCGCAGTCAATTCTGTCATTGACTGAGTACCACTTGTTGCTGGCGCTATCATCACGCCGTAAGGCCCTTTCACCAAGACATCATCGAGCGTGCATTCGCCGGATAAAACGTGAGATAAGTTTTTACCCACACGTAATCCTAGCATGACATCGACATTTGCTAGGCCTAAATCGGCATCTAGCACCATGACTCGCTTACCCAGTTTCGCCATAGAAATGGCGGTATTAAGCGTAATGTTAGTTTTACCAACACCCCCTTTACCACCGGTTACGGCTATAACTTTTGTTAATCCTGGCTGGCTCATTCTTCTCAAACTACTCGCTTGATCCTCTATCATACTGCGACTGCTGACCGTTTAATTTGTTCTGCTGTAGTATGCGGTAAACAATATTTTTTATAAAGCTTTGCCGCGGCGGAAACTAAATATTTTGCATCTGCAATTTTTAAATCTTCAGGCACTTTTTGCCCGTCGGTTAAATACGAAACAGGCAAGCCTCTTTGAATTGCTACACTGACCGCCTCACCGAGGCTGTAGCATTCATCCAATTTCGTAAATATACATCCTTTCATTGTATCTTGCTGGAAAGCTGAGAACGTTTTCTCTAAAACTTGTCTTTGAGAGTTTGCTTGAACAACAAGATACTTATCAACTTTAATACCAGTGTTTGCATTCAAAGTCTCTAACTGTTTGATTAAACGAGCATCTCGTTGACCAAACCCGGCTGTATCCACCAATACTAACTTCTTATTTCTAAATTGATATAGGACATCTGATAACTCTTGTGCGTTTGCTGCTTTTTTAACCGGGCATCCTAGGATTTTGCCATATGTTGCAAGCTGGTCATAGGCTGCAATACGGTAGCTATCAATTGTTACCATTGCTACCTTGTCTGCACCGTGTTTTTGCGCATATTGCGCGGCTAATTTAGCAATTGTGGTTGTTTTACCGCAACCTGTTGGCCCAACAAGCGCCACTACGCCGCCTTTTGTCAAAATGTCGTCAGTGCCTGTTCTTAGCTTATTCGCCAAAAGTTTCAAAATAAATAACCAGGCTTCTCTTTCGTTGGCTGTTTCTGGCGCATAAGAAACAACATCCTCGGCTAGAGCATGATTAATACCCATATCAACTAAACGAGAAACTAAGAAAGATTGTAACGGATGTGCACGCTGCTTTTCTTGCTTTAATAGCCCAGAAACTTGAAACTCAAGCACATCGCGTAGTGATTTAAGTTCTTGACGAATATCGTCGATTGCAGAATCTTCCACTTGCTCTGCACGAGTGGACGACGCCTTGTAATCATCCATTGAAGCAACATTACTTGTTTGCTTATGAGGAGCAACTTGAGGACGTTGATAATTTGACGCTGGTGAACTTATTTGAGGTTCTTGACGAGTTTCTGGCGCTGACGATTCAGGTAATTGAGTTGTCCCTAATGATTGTTGCTGTTTTTCCAACAACGCTTTTAAGCTATCTGAACCCGACTCTCCAATAATTTCACTCAGTGATGCTGAAGGCTTAATGGCTTTTTTCGGCTCTGCATTCATTGTAGGTGCTGCGCCGAGTCTGGAAGGAGCAGGCGCCGAAGGACTTACTGGCTTTTGAGCCGCGGCTGGTGCAGGTTCATTGTCGTATGCGGCAACGATTTCAACGCCATCAGCAAGCTTTTTATTTGACATAATTACCGCATCACTACCTAGCTCGTGCTTCACTTGGTTTAACGCTTCGCGCATGTCTTTTCCAAAAAAACGTCTGATTTTCATACATCACCTTCGTGCTTGTGTCAGATTATTGGCCAACGGCACTTACAATCTTAATTTGTTTGTCATCAGGGACTTCTTGATAGGACAGTACATGTAATCCAGAGATACTGTGTTTCAAGAAGCGTGATAACACTGGTCGCAACATTCCGGACGTGAGTAATACAGCAGGTTCACCTTCCAATTCTTGCTGCTGAGATGCCTCAGTAAGCGATGATTGTAGCTTCTCTGCTAGTCCAGGTTCGATGCCAGCGCCATCTTCTCCTCCAGCTTGTAATGACTGATGCAACATCTGTTCCAACTCTGGCGCCAAAGTAATGACAGGTATCTCTTTATTTGCTCCGTTAATCTCCTGAACGATAAGTCTTTTAAGCGCAATTCGCACTGCAGACACCAGTACATCTGGGTCTTGCGTCTTCGGACCATACTCAGAAAGTGTTTGAATAATGGTTCTTAAATCACGGATCGGAATCCCTTCAAATAACAATGTTTGTAGTACTCTTACCACTGTACTTAATGGAAGAACGTCAGGCACTAAACCTTCAACCAATTTAGGATTATTCTTCGCCAGCATATCAAGCAGTTGCTGTACTTCTTCGTATCCAAGTAGCTGATAGGCATTAGTCGTCAGTAATTGGCTCATGTGAGTCGCAACAACTGTCGCAGCGTCAACAACGGTATACCCAAGCGTTTGTGCATGCTCTCTTTGCTCAGGACGGATCCACACAGCTTCAAGCCCAAATGCAGGATCAACGGTTGGTGTACCTTCGAGGGTGCCAAAAACTTGACCCGGATTAATTGCAAGCTCATCGTCGTGACTAATCTCTGCTTCACCGACACTTACCCCCATCATGGATATGTTGTATGTGTTCGGTGTTAAATCTAAGTTATCTCGAATATGAACAGGCGGAATAAGAAAGCCAAGCTCTTGAGATAACTTCTTACGCACTCCTTTAATACGTTGTAATAGCTCCCCACCTTGCGCCTTATCCACAAGAGGGATCAAGCGGTATCCTACTTCGAGACCAATCGTATCGACTTGTTGTACGTCATCCCAACCCAGCTCTTTCACTTCAACAGGTTTCGCGGCTTGCTCACTATTGGTTTCGGCGACCGCCGTCACAGATTTGGCTTGGGTAGCACGTTTCTGATCCCAATAAGCAATTCCACCAATTAGCGCACTAAAGCCCAGAAATGCCAAATGTGGCATTCCCGGCACAATCCCCATCACGAATAAAATGCCACAAGTAACCCAAAGCGCTCTTGGATTGCCAAGCTGTTCCTTCATTACGTTACCCAT
>CAXRCC010000021.1:0-7820 GCA_964228975.1 Paraneptunicella sp.
AAGCCAAAGCAGAAAAGGCGAAAGCCAAAGCCAAAATTGAAGAGTTGCGTTACAAGAAACAAGCGCTTTTTGAGCAATTGTCACTGGATATAGAAACGCATATTCAGCAATTAAATAACTTAAAAGACTTAAACCAACTGATTCATTCACAATCGCGCCTGGCACAAAAGCTGGCAAGCCAAGAACAAATCCGCTTTAACGAGGGAGACTCAGACCAGTTTCTATTAAACTCTCGGGAACTTGCGGCCAGCCAAGCCGAACTTGCCGCCATTCATTCCGATTTAAAACTGAAACGCCAAGAGTTGAAGCTGTTATTGATCACTGGGCAAATTGAACAGCGCGAGTAAGTCGCAAATAAATTAACCCCACACACAGTCCTAACATGGTCGAGCTTACGCCCCATAAAGTAACGCCCGATAAGGTGATAATAAAGGTGAATAAAGCGGCTTCTTGATACTTAGAAGGGGTGAACGACGATTGTAAACACATTAACAGTGTACCTAACAGCGCCAGCCCTGCCAGGATATGGACTATCACCATCGGCAACATCAACAAAAATGCCACCACTGTGGTGGCAAACAAACCCAGGAGAAAGTAAAACGTGCCAGCCCACAATGCGGCGCGGTAACGTTTTCCTTTGTCCTTATCAACCTCTTCGCCCATGCATATTGCTGCCGAAATGGCGGCAAGATTTAAACTGAAGCCGCCGAATCCAGCCAACACCGTATTCAGTGCGCCCGTCGTAACCAAAATGGGTTTAACAGCAGGTTGATACGAAAAGCTTTTTAGCACCGTTACGCCCGGTAAATTTTGAGACAACATGGTGACCAAATACAAGGGTATCGATAAGTTAATTATGGCTAACCAATCAAACGTTGGCATAACCCATACTGGTTTAGGAAAATCAAACACCGCTTTTTGTGCCATAGCAGAATGCGGCACAACCGCATCTTGCTGATTCATCATCACAAGGCTTGCACCAATACCCACAAGCAACAAAACCAACATCACGTAGCGCGGCATAATGTGTTTCGCCACAAGAAAACTCACAAACATACATAAAAAGAGTGTTAAATTCGTTGATATCGGCTCAAACGCCCGTAAACAAAACGGCAATAAAATCGCGGCAAGCATAGCCGTACCAAGCTGAGCGGGGATCCGCTCTAGTGCACGAGTCAGGGGCTTTATCATGCCTGTTAAGGTAATAAGTGCGCCCGATACAACAAACGCGCCTACAATATCCGACAGCGTATAATCTGCTACCAACCCCACCAGCATAGCCGCTCCGGGCGTAGACCATGCCGTTAACACTGGCGTTTTATAAAACCAAGACAGCCCAATAGTACTGATGCCAATCATAACGCCCAAGGTTAACAGCCAGCTCGATAGCTGTGCGTCGGTTACGCCAGATGCGGTAGCCACTTGAATGATAATCACAATAGAGCTGGTATACCCCACAAGTACCGTGCTAAAGCCCGCCGTGATGTGCCCTATATTGAATATCGATAGTCGACTGTTTAAGCCCTTCATTTTTTAACTTTCCTCAAAAAACGTTCACTTCTAACCGCATCAAAACTCGTGCTAGAATCCACTTTGTGCGTCATAACGCACACCTGAGACTACCACTGTGCGCTATAACGCACAAGCAAGGAAACACAATGCGTGACGCTAATTTCAAATCCCGTATTTCTGCGCACCTGAAAACACTGCGCCAACAAAGCGGCTTAAGCCTTGATGCCGCCGCCAAACTAACGGGCGTATCAAAAGCCATGCTCGGACAAATCGAGCGAGAAGAATCGAGCCCAACCATTGCGACACTATGGAAAATATCAACCGGATTAAACACCTCATTTTCCGCGTTTTTATCTTCCGAAGAACGCCATCAAAGGGAAGAAAAAGCCTTCCCAGATGATCCCAATATGCAGGTGAAAGTCTTATTTCCTTTTCAAGCGGATGTCGCCTTTGAAATGTTCGAAATTACCCTGCGAAACCACCACAAACAAATGTCGACACCGCACGCAACGGGGGTTATTGAACACGTTCAAGTCACGCAAGGCTCAGTTAATGTGTTCTTCGATAATCAGTGGCATAAACTCTTAGCAGGAGAAGGCGTACGATTTTTCAGCGATCAAGTTCATGGGTATCAAGCATTGAGCGACACCGCCGTCTTTCACAATATTGTAAGTTATCCGCCTAAATAATTAACAATAAGCGGGTAATATTATTGATATTTATCAAAAACCCCATCTACCTCAAATTATTCGCAATTTTATGGCCTAATCAGTGGTCAATTTTAATACCATGAATTACACTTTCTTCTAGTGAACAAATACGACCACTTTATTCATTTTTTATATTAATTTGTTACAAAGAGAAACAAGCGTGCCGAGCACGTTGCTTCGAACACAAATACGTCACAGCGCCCGTTTTGGTATAAGCCCTATAGAATATAAGGTTTACATAAGGGGCATACTAATGAGACAGTTTAGTAGTTGTTATTGTGGTTATAGTAGACTGATTTTGTATTACTTTTTAAGAGTTGAATATTGTTTTAAGTTGTCAGTAGGATGCGCATAAAGCTTCATGAATGAAGAAACACCTTTTCGATTAACTGTATGTATAAAGCGCTCATAGAGATCATAGATAATGTCAATTCTCTCGCCTAAGTCTCATCCTGAAGGTCATGATTTAATGGCTGAAATAAGCCGAATGTCAAAAACCGGAGGCTGGTTTTTTGATATTGCAAACAACAAACTGCAATGGACAGCCGAAACCTACCACATTTACGGTGTGAGAGAAGGCACGCCCATCACCCCAGAATATGCCATTCAGTTTTACGTTGAAACCTCAAAAGACATCATCAAAGAGTGCTTTTCCAATGCCGTTAATTTCGGCCAGGATTACGAAGTCGATTTAGAATTCCTAGATGCACAAGGCGAACGTAAATGGGTGCGCACCACCGGTAAAGTGGTACAGAAAGACGGTAAAAACACCCATCTCTATGGCGCTTTTGAAGACATCACCAAAGAACGCCGACTTGCCCAGCAAGAACAAAATACATCACGTTATCTCGAAAAGGTTATCAATAATTTAAACGATGCGGTTATCACGGTTGACGACCAAGGCACTATCATCTCCGCCAATAAAACCACTGAACGGATTTTTGAATGCACTCCCAAGGAGTTGCTCGGCAAAAACGTGACGATTTTAATGCCCCAAGCCCATGCTAAGCTTCATCAAAAATACATGAACAACTACTTCTCAACTGGAGATGCCAAAATCATCGGTGTAGGACGGGAGCTTCCAGCCAAACGCTTAACGGGTGAAGAGTTTCCAATGGAGCTGTCGCTAACGGAAGTGCATTTTCAAAACAAGCGTATTTTTATTGGAATTATCCGCGACATCAGCGAGAAAAAAGCCGCTATCAGTCGAATCTATAATTTGGCCTATTTTGATTCATTAACACAGTTGCCGAATCGCCGTTCATTCGAAAAGGACGTTAACAGTATTCTGCAAAAGGCCAAACTCACAGGGCTTGATATTTATTGCGCCCTGCTCGACATCGACTGCTTCTCAGAAATCAATTTAATTTATGGTAAAAGTGTCGGTGATAGCGTCATCAGTGCTGTCGCGGAACGTATTCAAGGCGAGCTGCCAACTAATTTCCGTTTGTACCGAAACATGGCTGACTCCTTCTTTTTGCTCTACCAAACACCGCTTTCTCCTCTTGATGACCAGGTGCTACAGGTCATCAAAAAATTGGAGCGAGAAATCAGTGAGCTCGCTTGGCAAAATACCGATGTAGAAACCCATCATCAAGCCATGACGCTCTCCGTAGGTTCATTATGTATTCCGGCCTCCGAAGTGGATAGCGAAAAACTAATTCAGTTGCTGGAGTTTTCGTCAAACCAGGCCAAATCTCTGGGCTTAAATCAATGCTTGATGCTCGATCGCCAAGCAAGAAAATCTCACGAACGCCAAACATTAATCCGCTACTCCATGATCCCTGCATTAGACCAAGGCGAGTTCTCGGTTGTGCTTCAACCTCAATATTCAGTGGATTTAAAACCCATAGCTTCGGAAGCGTTAATTCGCTGGAATTCCAAAGCGCTTGGCTTTATCAGCCCAGAAGAATTCATTTCTCTCGCGGAAGAAAACGGCGACATATTAGCGATTGGCGACTGGGTGATAAATGAAGTGTGCAAACTGCTTGCCCAACTTCAAAAAGAACAAATCAACATTCGTGTTGCGGTGAACATCAGTGCCAAACAGATTGTTCAACCCGACTTTGGTGCCCTGCTGTTAAAACGCATTCATCAGTGGAAATTGAACCCCTCTCAAATCATGTTGGAAATTACGGAAAGCACCTTAGTTAAAAACATCGAGCTAGTACGTAAACAAATGCTGGAATTAACAGAGAAAGGCTTGAGCTTCTCGATTGATGATTTTGGCACGGGATATTCCAGCCTGCGTTATCTAAAAGAGCTGCCTATTCACGAGTTGAAAATCGATCGATATTTTGTGGAAGAAATTAAAAATCCTGATATCGAAGTTCCCATCGTAAATACCATTATTGAAATGGCAAAAGCGCTAGGTGTAGAAACCGTCGCGGAAGGAATCGAGACAGAAGAACAATTACAATACCTCATTAAACGAGGCTGTAATTTCTTTCAAGGTTTTTACCTTTCCAAGCCCCTTGCCGTAGATGCTTGGTATGAACTCATTCAAAAAGAAAGCCTAGAGGTAGAAAAAGTCTAGGCTTTTTTAATCTAGTAGAACGATTTCATGTAGATTGAATGCAGTGAAATGGCGATGAAGTGTAAAGATTACTAGTCATTCACGGGCATTCATGCCTGCAATCAAGAAAACACTTCCCCCTGTAAGAATATTTTTCCAAAAACGGTCCGTTTAAGATTTCTCAAAATGACTCAGCGACTTAGCGAAAACAGAACCATAAATTTTACCTTAGGAGCGGTTTAGTTCACTATTTGCATCCATACTCAGCATGCTTTCTATAAACCCAATAAAAACAAGCCCCTCCAAGAAACCGCAACCAAATCAATATGGTAAATTTATAATTTATTATTATCCCATACCTTTATTCATAGAAATTTCGTGTTAGTATCGGAAGCCAGATGTCGGTAAATCAGCTTCTCATTTTAAAGAACTTTTAGCCATTGACGTGTTGCGAGACTGTGGAGTTATGTTGTGATAACAACGGATACGACTAAGCAAGATAAAATTGACCAATTACAAGGTAATACAAGCCTTCTTAGCTCATTGATGGGTAAGTTACATCAATCGTTGAAAGCGGATATTTCTTTTATTGCCAAGTTTCAAAAGTCACCTGACGCAGATGGCGCGACCATCGCCCGTACCTTTCTGTTAATGCGTCAGGGTGCGCCCTCCGATAACATCAGTTTTGTTACCGAAAACACGCCATCTCAAGAAATTGTAGAGAACCGCAACTGCGTTATCAGCAACACGGCTGCCGAATTATTTCCTGAAGATCACTACCTACAAGAAAATCAAATTGTTGCATTTATTGGTGTACCTATTCGAGACGCGAAAGGCGAATCCGTAGGGGCGATTGTTGTTCAATACAAAGAAAAGCTACAAGCAACCAGCCGCGTCATCTCCATGCTGTACAAGTTGTCGAGCCAAATCTCCGACTTATTGCTCAATACGGCAGGTCATGCTGAAAGTGATGATACCGACAGTGAATTAGATTTATCTCGTTGGAATGACGAAATTGCACGATTGTTTAACCTCGATCCCAACGCAGAACTTGAAGAAGCGCCGCTCACTCGACTCACAGAATCGTTCGAACAATCTCACGCAAATTATTTAGAAAGCATCATCGACAGTTTACACGATGCCATTATCACCACGGATCAGTACGGCACCATCATGTCAGCCAACAAAACGGCAGAACGACTTTTTGAGTGCAATATCTCCGACTTGGTGGGTCACAAAGTGTCGTCTTTGATGTCTGAACCTTATGCCTCTTTGCATAAAGGTTTTATGCAAAACTACCTTGAGAAGAGCAACAACATTGTTCTAGGTAAACCACAAGAGTTGCCCGCTAAACGCAAAGGCGGACAAGAATTCCCAATGGAGATTTCTATCTCCGAGGTTGAGCAAGGTAACGAGAAGATTTTCATCGGCATTATCCGCGATATTTCTGAGCGTAAAAAAGCCAAAGATCAAATTTATGAGCTGGCGTATTTCGACAGCTTAACGCAATTACCAAATCGCATTTCATTCGAACGAGATGTGCTTGATGTGCTGTCTCGTGCAAAACTCGCTCACGGCAATATTTACTGTAGCTTGTTGAACATCGATCGCTTTGCGCAAATTAACCTAACGTACGGTAAAACCACGGGTGACTTCGTATTGAAGAAGATTGCGCGTCGTATTCAAACGGTATTGAAGCGCTCTTTCCGACTGTATAAAAACGTCGCAGACTCGTTCTTTTTACTTTATCGTGCGCCCATTTCACCAGGCGACAGAGCCGTTGAAAAAGAAATCAAGCTCCTTGAAAACTCGATTCAAGGTGCCGTATCTTCACAGCTTTCTCTAAAAGGCAATCCGCAAAGCTTAACCATGTCGATTGGCTCGTTGAATATTCAAGCCTCTGAAATCGATCACTACAAGCTTATTCGACTGCTGGAGTTTTCTGAACATCGTGCCAAAGCCATGGGGCAAAACAGTTGTTTCAGCCTAAGCAGTAAGGAAAAGGCCTTATTTGAACGACGCACGCTTATCAGTCACTCCATTATTAAAGGCATGGAGCGCGATGAGTTTTACGTTGAGCTACAGCCTCAATACTCTCGCGAAGGCGATATTGTGTGTTCAGAAGTACTGATTCGTTGGGAATCTGAAGAATTAGGTCACATGCCGCCAGCGGAGTTTATTCCACTGGCAGAAAAAAACGGCGATATCGTTAAACTCGGCAACTGGGTTATTGATCAAGCGTGTCGGCTACTATCGGAGCTGAAGTCTCGCAACAATCATTCAAAAATTGCCATTAACATTAGCGGTAAGCAAGTGATGCAACCTGATTTTTGCCAACAGCTAATGCGCAGTTTAGAAGAATGGGATGTGGATTCTGGAAGCCTTATTTTAGAAATCACAGAAAGCACCTTGGTAAAAGACGTAGAGCTTGTTAAAGAACAAATGAGCTATCTTGCAAGCCAAGGCTTTAGCTTCTCTATTGATGATTTTGGTACGGGCTATTCAAGCTTGATTTACCTAAAAGAGCTGCCTATTGAAGAGCTTAAAATTGACCGTTACTTTGTTGATGAGATTCGTGATCCCACAGACGATGTGTCGATTGTGAATACCATTATAGAAATGGCAAAAGCGCTGAAGATTAGAACCGTAGCAGAAGGCATCGAGAAAGAAGCTCAGCTAACCTATTTAATGGACAGAGGCTGTCATTATTTCCAAGGCTTCTTACTCAATCGCCCGATGTCGGTAGAAAAGTGGCTCGATTTGCTCACTGAGCCAAAACAATACTTCCAAATCACAGAAGACTATCAAATCTAGTCTTCTGGATTGACGCCGATTAGTCTTTTGATGCAGGTCCTAAACGAGCATCCTCTGAAGTAACCGACTTTCTATAGTCTGTTACTTCAATCTATAGTCCGTTACTTCTCTTTATCACTTTCCTTGTAACTTCCTTGTTAGTTTTACCTTTTACTTTCCTTGTGATTTCCTTTGTTAGTTTTATCTTTTACTTTCCTTGTTAATTCTCTAGGAACTCGCGGATCTTTTGTTCATGTGGCGACATGGCAAAGAATCCATCTAAATGGCCA
>CAXRCC010000022.1:0-8051 GCA_964228975.1 Paraneptunicella sp.
GGCTTCGCACAAATATACTGGGATGCCAACCGACAGTCTATCCAAGACAAGATCTCAGAAACGCTTGTGATCAGGAAGCGTTAAAGTCCGCACAAAAAATCAGTACCTATACAGAATAGAAAGTTATAGGACAGAAAGTAATAAAAGAGAAAATGATAAAAGGGCAAGTAATAAAAGAGAAAGCAATAAAAGGCTCTGTCCTGAAAAGCAAAACGCCCGGCAACATACCGGGCGCTTAACACAAAATTTGTTTTATCGCGGGTTAGCGCAACTTACACGTTGTAACGGAAGTGAATTACGTCACCGTCTTGTACGATGTAGTCTTTGCCTTGGAGGTTCCACTTACCGGCATCTTTCGCGCCTTGCTCACCGTTGTTTTCGATGTAATCGTCGTAGCCGACAACTTCAGCACGAATAAAGCCTTTTTCGAAGTCAGTGTGGATTTTACCCGCAGCCTGTGGCGCTGTTGAGCCTTCAGGATACGTCCATGCTCTTACTTCTTTTACGCCCGCGGTGAAGTATGTCTTCAGATTTAGCAAGCTGTTGCCCGCGCGAATAACACGGTTCAGGCCAGGCTCTTCTAGGCCCATGTCTTCCATGAACTCATCTCTTTCGTCGTCATCGAGTTCAGCAATTTCTGATTCAATCGCTGCGCAAACTGCTACAACAACCGCATTTTCTGCTTCGGCAATGGCCTTAACTTTATCTAGGAACGGGTTATTCTCGAAGCCATCGTCGTTCACGTTTGCGATGTACATGGTAGGCTTCAACGTGAGGAAGTTCATGTAAGAAATCGCAGCAAGCTCTTCTTTTTCAAGCTCAAGTGCACGAAGCGCTTTACCTTCATTTAATACGGGTAATAGCTTTTCTAGTACAGACAATTCGAACTTAGCGTCTTTGTCACCACCTTTAGCGCGCTTACCCACTCGGATAATGGCTTTTTCAGTGGTTTCTAAATCTGCAAGCGAAAGTTCAGTGTTGATAACATCAATGTCTTCTTGAGGATCAACTTTACCTGCAACGTGCACGATATTGTCGTTTTCAAAGCAACGTACAACATGACCGATTGCGTCGGTTTCACGGATGTTAGCAAGGAACTTATTGCCTAGGCCTTCACCTTTTGATGCACCAGCAACGAGTCCGGCGATATCAACGAACTCCATTGTGGTCGGGACAACGCGCTCAGGGCTAACGATGTTTGCTAAGGCATCTAAGCGTAAATCGGGAACAGGGACGACACCCGTATTAGGTTCAATGGTACAAAATGGAAAGTTAGCGGCTTCAATGCCCGCTTTCGTTAATGCATTAAAAAGGGTGGATTTGCCGACGTTAGGTAATCCTACAATTCCGCACTTAAATCCCATTTTTTGAATTCCTATTAGGTTATTAAAACAAGGTGATTATTCTGCTTTAAAGCTGTGCAAGCGTTGCATAGCCGCAGTGAGATCTTGTTTTATTAAAATTTCTGTACAGCGTAATGCCTCGTCAATCGCGGCATCCATTTTTTCTTGCTCCGCAGCAGGGGCTTTTCCAAGCACATGACCAGTGACGCGATTACGATCGCCGGGGTGGCCAATACCAATGCGTAAGCGAGGGAAGTTTTTTTGATTGCCCATGCTAGAAACAATGTCTCTGATCCCATTTTGCGTAGAGCTTCCACCCACTTTAAATTTAGCAATGCCGGGAGGAAGATCGAGTTCGTCGAAAGCAACGAGCATATTTTCGGGAGCAATTCGATAAAACTTTGCCATTGCGCCTACAGCCTGACCACTTTTGTTCATAAAGGTGGTGGGGATCAGTAAACGAACGTCTTGACCAGCGATGGTGCCTCGTCCGACCAAACCAAAGAATTTATTATCGAGTTTAAGAGAGATATTGTTTAGGCTCGCAAGTCTTTCTACAAACCAGCTGCCTGCATTATGGCGAGTGTTTTGATATTCGGGGCCCGGATTTCCCAGGCCCACGATAAGTTGGATATCAGACAAGCTGAATTATTCCGCTGCTTCCTCAGAAGCTTCTTCGCTGCTTCCGCCTTTCGCACCTTTAATGGATACAACAGCTTGGTCGTGATCTGCGCCTTTAGCTAGCTCAACTAATGTTACGCCACCAGGAAGCTGAAGGTCAGACAAGTGAACTGTTTGATCTTTTTCAACTTCAGCTAGGTCAACTTCGATGAACTCTGGTAATTGACCAGGTAGGCAGCTGATTTCAACGTCTGCTAAGTGGTGCTCAGCGTGGCCGCCTTGCATTTTAACGCCTTTAGACGTGTCTTCGTTGATGAAGTGAAGCGGTACGTGTGTAGTGATAACTTGAGAAGCATCAACACGTAAGAAATCCAAGTGAAGGATTTTAGGCTTGTAAGGGTGACGCTGCATGTCTTTGATTAGCGCTTCTACTTTCTCGCCACCGATGTTCAGTGTAAGAATGTGCGAGTAAAACGCTTCAAATTCTTGTGCTTGTAGTACTTTGTTGTGCTCTAAAGTAAGTGCAACAGCTTCTTTGTCACCACCGTAAAGAACCGCAGGAACTTTGTCGGCATGACGTAGGCGGCGGCTCGCACCTTTCCCTATATCAGTACGGATTTCTGCGTCCAAGTTAAAAATTGCTTCTGACATGATAATCTCCAAAAAATAGAATGAGTAACGCTTGCGACCAGCGTTACTTGTGTAAGCCCCTTACGAAAAGGGCGGCGCATTCTAACACTGTCGTTAGCGGCAAACAAGTAGGATTATTGTGCGGAGGAGGGCGTGTCTATCATTTCAATGCTAAGGAGCTCAATAGGCGTACCATGCATCTGGATTGTGCGAACTTCTGGCTTGAGTATGGCGCTTATTTTCACTTTTAAAGCGTGCTGTTTATAAGGTGCTTCTAGGTTTAACGGAAAGTACTTTTCTCCGGTGTCGGCATAAAATGCGAAAAAACCACCTTCTAAGCCTTTATAAGTAATTTCACCGATTGCAGTGATTTGGGATGACGTTGATGTATCACGCATACTGACGGCCTGATTTGAGAAAAAAAGAAGGTATAGATTGGCTTTTATTGCTCAGGAAAGCAAGGTTGAGAGCATTAGAGCAGCCCGTTAGGAAAAGTAAAAAGAAATGGGAAGAAGCAGGATAAATAGAAAAAGGAAAAAGAAACAAGGAGAGACAAGAAAAGTCGGAAATGAAAAAAGCGAGATAGAAGGCACGAGGCAGAAGGGCGAGAGGATAAACAGGAGGTTGTGGTACCTCCTGTTGCACGCCATTCGCAGGGAATAGCGTCATCTTTAATTTGCGAGTTTAAGCCAGCTTAGTGTTCAAACATGGCAGAAATCGATTCTTCGTTGCTCAAACGACGAATGGCTTCTGCAAGCATTTTAGACAAGCTTAGTTGCTTAACTTTAGGCACTTTCTTCATGTCTGCGCTTAGTGGGATACTGTCTGTGACAATAATCTCATCAATGCAAGACTCTGCAAGAATTTTAGGGGCGTTACCAGAGAAAATAGGGTGGGTTGCATAGGCGAGTACACTTTTCGCCCCTTTCTCTTTTAATGCTTCTGCTGCTTTAGCCAATGTACCGCCTGTGTCGATCATATCGTCAACAACGATACAATCACGACCTTCCACTTCACCAATGATGTGCATAACTTGCGCAACATTCGCTTTAGGACGGCGTTTGTCGATAATGGCTAAGTCGGTATCGTTAAGTAGTTTAGCCACGGCTCTTGCACGGACTACGCCACCGATATCAGGTGAAACCACAACGGGGTTTTCTAAGTTTCTCTCACGCATATCTTCCAACAAGATTGGTGTACCGAATGCGTTATCCACTGGCACGTCGAAGAATCCTTGGATTTGCTCGGCGTGTAAGTCGATAGTCATGACGCGGTCTACACCAACGTTAGATAGGAAATCTGCAACTACCTTTGCAGTGATCGGCACCCTTGCCGAACGTACTCGGCGATCTTGTCGCGCATAACCGAAATAAGGAATGACGGCTGTAATACGACCAGAAGACGCTCGACGGAACGCGTCAATCATGACGATAAGTTCCATTAAGTTATCATTGGTCGGCGCGCAGGTAGATTGAATGATAAATACATCTGAGCCGCGAACATTCTCATGGATCTCGACGCTGATCTCACCATCACTGAAACGGCCAACGCTTGCGTGGCCAAGTTTGGTATAAAGTCTATCGGCAACTTTTTGAGCTAGCTCGGGAACTGCGTTTCCGGCAAAAAGCTTCATGTCCGGCACTGTGTATATCCTCAGATTTTGCTTAGGGAACAGTCGTTAAACGCAGGCGGGTGGGCAACGGTCGATCACAGTGATCGATTTTGTATGTCCCCGGCAACGTTAACTAACTCAACCTATAGCGTGTTAACGTTCGGGGCTGTATGTACTTGACAAAACTCATGTTGGTCAAACTCCACGCACTATATGACGTGGACATACCCCAATTCTCTGTTGAAAGTGAAATAAAAAATTAATAAATCCTTACTCTACTTGTTTTGTAATTGTTGTAATTTTTCAAGTAGAGGCGATTTGTTTACCCCTTTTGCCACAAAACCAGAGCACTGCGTAGGAAGCTTATTTAGCGTTTCCAATGCCGCCTCGTAGGTATCGTAAATAGAGAATAAACAAGACCCGGTCCCTGTCATCCGGGATGGCGCATATTCTAACAACCAGCCTAAGGTTTTTGCAATATCCGGATACATATCGCAGACCAAATTCTGACAGTCGTTGTGGGTATCTGAAAATGCGTAACTTTCCCTTGAAATACTAGCAGTGTTTCGGGGTAAATCGGGGTGTTGGAATATTTTCTGTGTTGAAATATGTACACTTGGGTTAACAACGAGGAAATATTTTTCCGGAAGGGAAATCCCAGATAGCTTTTCGCCCACACCTTCAGCAAACGCATTTTGTCCGAAAACGAAAATAGGCACATCCGCACCGAGTTGTAATCCCAACGATTGTAGCGCTTGTGTGCTAAGGCCTAAACGCCATAAATGGTTCAGTGCTACTAACGTGGTTGCGGCGTTAGAGGAACCTCCGCCGACTCCGCCTCCCATGGGTAACACTTTATTGAGCGTAATATCACAACCTAGTGAGCATTTAGCGTAGGTTTGAAGCAATGTTGCCGCTTTATATATGATATTTTCCTGCAAAGGTATGGCGTTGATGTTGCTCTCGATTCGAATTTTGCCACTGTTATTAACGTCAAAAGTGAGCGAGTCGCCATAATCTAAGAGCTGAAAAACACTTTGTAAGTCGTGGTAGCCATTTTCTCTTTGTCCGGTGATATGAAGAAATAGGTTGAGTTTGGCAGGTGAAGGCCAAGTCGTTAAATCAGTTGCCATTGATTAATTCTTATTTTGATGGTGTTAGGGCTTTTCTTAAGGGTGATGTTCTCAGGTAGCCAATACTGTTTATTCTGCTCGAAGCCCTTGTAGGTGATGACCCAAGGCGACGGCGATAAGCTGTGTTTTTCTTGTACTTCTTTTGGGAAGCCAGCAGAGTCCAACTTTGTGTCAAAGGTCTCTGGCGGTGCATAACCTTTAATTAACGCGGGAAGGGATTTTACAGGCAATTGCCAGCCCGTTGTGCGATAAAGCAATCGCTCGGGATCCGTATCGATATAGTGCTCATCGTCTAGGGTTAGCTTGGCGTACTCTGTATTACCTTCAAGTTCGAGTAAAGTACTGCCAATAATGTTGGTCAGACGGATTTTGTACGTGTCGTTTTCTTGCTGCCAATGCAAAGTTGCACTAAACCTTTCCTCAGGTGTTTTCACTGCAATTTTGCCCTGAATTGTCCAATGTATTAATTGAGCAAGATTTTGTTGATGATTGGCTTGGTTAATTAAGTTATCGGACACCTTTGGGGCCGACGCGCAGCTAAAAAGCGCAAAAACAAGGGATAATGTTGCTAACTTCTTTAATACTTTAGAGAAGTTGAGGGGGCGCTTGGTTAATAGATTTAATCGATTGGAGAACAAAATTACACATAATTGGTTGTAAAGTTTAGCTGGTTCAATAATATATCAAAAGTGTATCGCCCTACGTAACTTTTCTTAGTGCATAGATTCTCGTACAATGCACGCGCTCAATTTCGAGGGGTTACGTTTATCTCATCAAGGGCAGTCTTTCTTAAGCGAACTTCGCGAATTGTAAATTGGGGAAATAACTAGATCTAATGTCACTCGTCGTTTTCGGAATTAATCACAATACAGCTCCGGTAGCGCTACGGGAGAAAGTTGCTTTTTCTCCGGATACCCTATTGGATGCACTAAGTTCATTGAAGAATGACGTGGGTATGGCTGAATCCGTTATTCTTTCTACGTGTAATCGCACCGAAGTGTACGTGGCGTCGGAAGGGGTAACGCCCGAAAGTGTGTGCCAATGGCTAGCTGAATTTCACAACCTGACTTACGACGGCTTGTGGGAACAAGGTTACGCCCATGCAGATTTAAAAATGGTCGGGCATGTCATGAGAGTGGCAAGCGGCCTAGATTCCTTGGTACTGGGCGAACCCCAAATACTTGGGCAACTTAAGCAGTCTTTTATTAATGCTAAAAATGCAGGTGCTGTTTCGAGCTTGTTCGAGCAGCTTTTCCAAAAAACCTTTGCAGCCGCAAAGAAAGTAAGAACGGAAACAGAAATTGGGGCAAACGCCGTTTCTGTTGCATTTTCAGCGGTGCAGTTAGCACAACATATTTTCTCTTCTTTGGCCGACAGTAAAGTGCTATTGGTAGGCGCTGGAGAAACTATCGAGCTTGTTGCTACCCATTTAAAAGAGCAAGGTGCAATGAATATGACGGTTGCTAACAGAACCGTTGCCAATGCACATGCTCTTGCCGATAAATATGGCGCAGAGGTATTAACCTTAAGTCAGATTCCTGCGCATTTGGCAGAAATGGATATTGTGATTAGCTCAACGGCGAGCCAATTGCCTATTATTGGTAAAGGTTTGGTTGAACGAGCCTTGAAGCAACGACGTCGTAAACCCATGTTGTTGATTGACTTAGCGGTGCCTCGCGATATCGAGGAAGAGGTCGCAGAGCTTAATGATGCCTATTTATATAGTGTTGACGATTTACAGCAAATTGTTGAGCAAAATCTTGCTTCACGCCAAGAAGCCGCTGCGCAAGCAGAAGCGCTGATTGAAGATCAGGTTAATCAGTTTACGCGTTGGAATAACGCGCAAGGTGCTGTTGATATGCTGCGAGACTATCGCAAACAAAGTGAACAGCAAAAACAGAAGTTATTGGAAAAAGCAATGTCTCAGCTGTCGGATGGTAAAGCACCGGACAAAGTCTTGCTTGAGCTTGCAAATAAATTAACGAATAGTTTAATCCACGGACCTACATCAGCGCTGAAACGGGCCGCTGAGTACCAGGATAAAAACGCCTTGATGTTGTTACAAGAAACACTGGGCTTAAAACAAGAAAATTTGTCGGAAAGTGAATGAAAGAATCAGTATTTAGAAAGTTGGAAGCCTTGGTTGAACGCTTTGAAGAGTTGCAAGCATTATTAAGTGAGCCGGAAATCATCGCCGATCAAGACAAATTTCGCGCATTATCAAAAGAGTATTCGCAGTTAGAAGAAGTCGTAAAAGGGTTTAAAGACTATCAGCAGTGTGAAGAAGACATTGAAGCTGCAAAGGAAATGATGGCAGAAGACGATGCCGAAATGAAAGAAATGGCTGAAATGGAAATGAAGGCCGCAAAAGAAAAAATGGAAGAGCTTGAGCACGAATTACAAATCTTGCTGCTGCCTAAAGATCCAAACGATGATATGAGCTGCTTCTTGGAAATTCGTGCTGGCGCAGGCGGTGATGAAGCGGGTATTTTCGCAGGGGATCTGTTCCGAATGTACAGCCGTTTCGCAGAAAAAATGAAGTGGCGTGTAGAAGTTGTGAGCGCCAACGAAGCGGAGCACGGCGGATATAAAGAAGTGATTGCCAATGTAGTCGGCGATGGTGCTTACGGGTTCTTAAAGTTTGAGTCGGGTGGCCACCGTGTACAACGTGTTCCTGAAACCGAATCACAAGGCCGCATTCATACCTCGGCG
>CAXRCC010000023.1:0-5569 GCA_964228975.1 Paraneptunicella sp.
GTTCCCAGAATTTGTACACCGCCTCGAAACGAACCGGGAAAACGACGAGTAAACTCCGTTATCGTCATTGCAACGGAATAAGGCTCCTGACCAGAAGAACAAGCGGCGCACCATATCTTTAGAGGTGTTGCTTTGCCTTTATGTTCAGGAAGCAAAGTATCCGTTAATAATTGGAATGGGTAGTTATCTCTAAACCAAAGCGTTTCGTTGGTTGTCATTGCATCAACCACTTCATCCACCAGCCCTCGACACGTTTCGTTAACGACTTCATCAACCACGTCCGACAGCTTTTGATATCCATGTTTGCGCATTAACGGAGATAACCGACTTCGCACTAAATATTGCTTATTTTCGCCGAGCACGATACCACACCTGCGTTCAAGGAAACTCCTGAAGCGCAAATAATCGTCATCATGAATTTGCTTATTCGGCACTATATCTATTCCTGTAGCCTTGGTTTTCAATTGTTTTTACATCAGTTAGATTTATAGACTTTGCATTCGAACATGGAAAGGCCTATAAACTTCCCGCATATTTAGTTTTCTTCATTATTAAAAATAACTAAAGATAACACTTTGTTTGCGATCAAAGGACAAAGACGTTAGTCCGTTTCCATCCATTTTTGCACTGATGTTGCCAATTCGTCAGGGTGGAATTTCGCAATAAAATCATCCGCCCCCACTTTTTGTACCATTGCTTGGTTAAACACTCCACTTAAGGACGTATGTAAGATAACGTGAAGCTTGGATAACTCCGGCGTACTTTTAATTTCTGCCGTTAATGTATAACCATCCATCTCCGGCATTTCAATATCAGACACAATGACTGCTACTTTGTCGGTAACGTCCCCGGTCTCAGAAGCAAGCTCTTTCAATTTAATCAGTGCTTCTCGGCCATCCTTCGCAACTTCGATGTTTAACCCCAAACTAGACAGGGCTTTTTTCACCTGGCTACGTGCCACAGAACTATCATCTGCAATGAAGATAATCTTGTCTCTTGGGTTATCCACTTTCACGGAGCTTGCAAACTCTTCACTTACTTCTGCATTTGCAGGGGAAATCTCATTAAGGATTTTTTCTACGTCAAGGATTTCAATCAATTCTTTATCAACCTCGGTTACCGCAGTAAGGTAACTGGCTTTGCCCGTCCCTTCTGGCGGTGGCATGATTGATTCCCAATTGATGTTAATAATGCGCTCGACCGAAGACACGAGAAAACCTTGAACGGTTCTGTTGTACTCAGCAATAATAATGAAGGAGTTGGTGACGTATTCTATCTTACGCCCCCCCATTGCCATGCTTAAGTCGATAACTGAAATGGTTTGGCCTCGAATATGCGCTACACCACGAATAAGTGAGTTTGATTTTGGAATTGAGGTAAGAGGTGGACACTGCAGTACCTCCCTTACTTTAAACACATTAATCCCAAAACGTTGTTTACCAGGAAGCTTGAACAATAGTAATTCAAGCCTGTTTTGACCAACTAGTTGGGTTCGTTGGTTTACAGAATCTAATATTCCAGCCATAAAATCCTCAGTAAGAGTCAAACAGGCACAAAACTTGCGATACCTTCATTAACCAACGCTAAGAGGTTGAAGACTGCCTGAAAGTTGACGATCTCTATATTTTATTTAAACGCCTTAATAGAAGCATAGCCAAATTGGCTGCAAGTGAACATGAAAAATATATCTGAGATGCTAAAAAGATTAAAATTTCCCGTATTCTTGCTAGCTATTAGCTCGTCGTTGCCTTTGACTGCACAACAACTGTCTGCACATCATGCAGTTACAGAAGCCGCAGAGCAATATGTTCGTAATAATATATCGCCGGAAATTGGTTCAACATTAACGGTTAAAGCCAAAGAAATTGATCAGAGAATAAAAGTACCGCATTGTCCGTTACCTCTGGAAACGTCAAACTCTAACGCATTCAACCAAAGCAATGTCACCGTTAAAGTAAGTTGCCCCAGCAATGATTGGTTTATTTACTTGGTGGTCAAAGTGAAAGAGATGCAGCCTGTTGTTGTGCCTCATTCCGCACTATCTCCGGGCAGCGTGTTGACGTCTTCTGACTTAAAAGTCATCGAGGTGGAGAAAAGCCGATTAAGAGGCACCACCTTTAGAAGCAAAGAAGCATTGATTGGTGCACGCTTAAAAAGGCGCAGCCGAGCTGATCATCCAATCAGTCCCAATATGCTGTGTTTTGTTTGCAAAGGCGATCCTGTCACTATAATGGCTGAAGTGGGCGGGATGACAATCAAGGCATCCGGGACCGCACAACAAGACGGGAATATAGGGGACACTATTTTGGTCCGCAATAAGCGTTCGAAAAAGCGAGTTGATGCGAAAGTGATCAGTGTAAACGCGGTTAGAGTCCGAATCTAGCAATACTCAGTGATCAAAAAACATACGTAACAATCCTTGAAATATTTACGGCAAAATCCTTGCAAGGCCAAAGAAATTCAGGCTATTTAAGATATTTTACTATAATTAAAGGGAGGCTTTCGCTACACTTACTGTCTGATCTTTTTAAGAAAGATCATTGTGGTGGAAAGAAATGTCTCAAAACCGATAAAAAATGGTTATTTTCTCTAAAGTGCAGTGCGTTTCTGCCGATATAAAAGATGAATAATCAAGTAGTGGAAAATAGTTATGGCTATCAATAACGTAGGCAATACAGGGCATAAGCCTCAGTTGGAGAGTCAGAAACTCAATCAACAGCAGGCCCAAGCCGCAGCGAGTGAACAAAAAGCGCAATCGCAGGCCGCCGCATCTGCACCGAAACAGGATTCTGTTTCTTTAACGCAGTCTGCACAGCAAATTTCTCAAGTTCAGAAGAAAGGCTCTGATGCGCCAGTAAACTCTGAAAAAGTTGAGAAGTTGAAAAAAGCAATTCAGAACGGTGAATACAAAGTTAATCCTGAAGTTTTAGCTAGTAAGATCGCTAAATCAGAATCAGAAATCTTTGGACTCGCTAAAGGCTAAGGGTGATTTAAAGTATGTCGTTGAGTGAAGCTCTAAAACAACAAATCACCCAGCTTTCTGAGCTTAAGCAACTTCTCGACAACGAACTTCAACTGATTACTGCGCGTGATGCAGAAGCCCTTCTTAAGCTGGTTGAAAATAAACAGTCAACCCTCGACAAAATTCAAGAACAGGACGTAGTAATTGCATCGTTATATGATGCGAAAATGGCGTACCCTGAAGATGTTCAAAACATGCTTGCGGATGCTAAAGAATTGCTTGAAGCATGTAAGTACGGTACGCAAGTTAATGCAAAGGCCGTTGAACAAGGCCAATTGAGGCTGGAGCATCTAAGGAAGTTACTCATTGAAACACGTAACAAAGAGTCGATGACTTACGATAAGTCCGGCCGTGCTCAAGGTGGGTCATCTTTAGGCAGCATTAAAGCTTAATATTCTCAAACCTTTACTAAGCTTTTCTTTTCGATTTTACCCTATAATCATCAGTCACTCCCTGACGTTTTATACACTGATTATTGCGCATTACTTCTTTCTCTGACTCCTTTCTTTAAACGATACCCTCTCTAGGCCAAATTAAAAGTAATGAACATCTTTAATTCGTTTAGGACGAGCGGTAGAAATATAAATATCGTAAACCTTTTTGAAATCCAAACTTAGCTCTGTAGCGTAGGTATCATCGCCAACAGGATAGGTTTTCAACACTTCAGCACCACGAATAACCCCTTGAACCGACGATTGTAGCTGTGTATTCGTCAGAATTAATTTTTCTAAAGATTGGTTACCGCCAATTTTCTGACCATAAACTTGCTCGGTCAGCTCGCGATACGCATCCAATTTAGACGCCTTAATCGCCATAATCATTTTAGTTGAATCGGTACTACCTGGTTGAGCCGAAATAGGCGCATAGCCGACCGCTTTAATAACAGGGTAACTGCTGGGTTGAACGTATTCCCACTCAACTTGTTTATCATAAATTGCCCCGCAACCAGAAAGGCCAAGGAGCCCAATAACAGCAAGTCCAATCTTGGCATTCATAATGCACCTCTTAAGAATGTATCCATTTATACAAGTTTTATTGGCAATTAACATACAAAAACCATGCCGTTATGACACCCTTTCTTTATTCTTACCTATTTGCTCAATCATTCTTATTTTACGCGGACTTTTAAAATAGGTACAAAACGTGCATAAACGCCAGTAAAAAGTCGAAACCAAGTTTTTGACACTGAATGACGACATCCGCGATATCGCTTGAAGCAGTATAAACGGATCGCTCTATTTCATTTCAGTAGCTCAATTACTTTTTAAAACGGTGATTTCTGATGAATAAGATTCTGCTTAGCGCGATATTTGTTCTTATAGTAGGACTCAGTCCGACGGCATCAGCCATTTGGTTTGAAGCAAGCGGTCAAGCCGTGATCAGTAACGGTAACAAACAACTTGCTCGCCAAGAAGCAACGCAAGAAGCGATTAAACAAGCACTATTATTTTCCGGCGCGTCGGTTACCAGTGTGCAAAATATGGCGCAAGGCTTGTTGCAGGACGACCGTTTTGAAGTGCGCTCTTCTGGCGAGGTGTCTGATATTGAGCTGATTAATGAAACGTACGAAGGCGACGTCGTGACCGTTTCAATTCGCGCTGATATTTTCCCCCAAGATATGCAATGCCAAGCCGCGGATTACAAAAAAAATATCGCTACTGCTTGGCTTCCCTTAGCCAACCGACAACAAGCCACCATTGGCAATGTTTTTGGTATTGGCAAGCCGATATCAGGGCTGATCAAAGAGGAGTTTAATACTTACGCTCGATACTCACACATTAATCATATTCAGCCGACTTATCTATCGCCCAATATGCCACAGCTTTCACGACAAGCAATGGATTTGGCACGGAAAAAACAGTCACAGTTTGTGCTTTTGGGCGAAGTACAAAACCTGAGTGTTGACGAACCTAACGAGTCTTATACTGATTACCTAACCTTTTGGAGCAGCAAATCAGTCATGCGTCATATCGCCATTCACATCAAGTTGCTCGACGGCTCAACAGGCGATTTATTGTTAGACCAAACTTTTCGTGCAGAAGCACAATGGCCTTTTGATCGATTCGAAAGCCTTGATATTAATAGCGCGAAATTGTGGCGTTCAAGCTTTGGCGCTGGCGTAAAGCAAGTTGTTCAATCTATTGCTCAACAAGTGGATGAAACCCTGAGTTGTCTTCCATCCTACGGAAGGATTATTCGGGTTCAAAACAACCAACTTTCGGCCAGTATCGGCTCATCTCAAGGCGTAAAACAAGGTGACCAACTTAAGATATTTCAAATGAAGCAGTTCTTTAATGTGGATGGTACATCACATTATCAATATGAAATTCACCCAACAACGGTACAAGTCGCCAAGGTTTACCACAACCATTCCGTTTTGCGTCCAATCGGCGGTGTGCCTCTTGCCAATATTCAACCTAATGATTACGTTGTAAGGCAGTAACGACTTTTAACACATGGCTTATGATGATCGTTTTCATGAGCCATCACTTTGCGTCCCTATAGTTTAACTGGATAAAACAAGAGCCTCCTAAGCTTTAGATCTGC
>CAXRCC010000024.1:0-14776 GCA_964228975.1 Paraneptunicella sp.
GCGGCGTTAACGGTTAGGACAGAATCTTCATCAAGAGAATAGGCATCGGCATTTGCTGTTGGTGCGTCATTTACTTGCGTCACCGTGAGCTGGACATTGGCTTCATCTGTTATGTTTTCGGTGTCTGTGAGGCGATACGTAAATCCATCAACACCAGAAAATTCAGCGTTGGGCGTATAAATAAATGCACCGTTTGCATTCAGTGTTAATGAGCCGTTACTCGGCGGTATCACGACTTGGGTATTGAGGGCTTGGTATTTTTCATCATTGGGGTGATCCGCATCGCTGTCGTTGTCTAACACATTCGCTTGCAGCGGCGCATCTTCCAATAAAGTATAAGCATCGTTTTGCGCGACGGGCAGGTCATTGACTGCATTGACGGTTAAGTTAACAGTAGCACTAGGTTGGTTGGTGCTAACTCCGTCCAAAAGGCTATAAATAAAACTGTCATTACCGGAAAAATGCGCAAAAGGCGTATACGAAAAGCTGCCATCACTGGAGAGTGAGAGTGTTCCAAATTGTGGCGCTTGCACTGGCGTCGTGCTCACACTGAGTGGGTCGTTATCAAATTCGACGTCATTGGCGAGTAACGCGCCAGCCGCTGTCGTTAATGTGTTGTCTTCATTCAGCGTAAAGCTGTCGTTAACCGCTTGAGGCAGGTCATTTACCGCGGTAACTTGAATGCTAACGTTCGCTTCATCGATACCTTGAAAATCATCGGTAATGCGATAGCTGAAACTATCCGAACCGAAGAAGTTTGCCTGAGGTGTGTAGGTAATGTCACCGTTACTTTCTATGTTTAGCGTACCGTTGGAAGGAGGCTCAACAAGGCTGGCGGTTAAGGTTTGCGGTGTGGTATTGCCATCTTGATTATCGGGGTCAAAATCATTGTTCAATACGTTGGCTTGCAGTCGAGTATCTTCTGCGATACTAAAGTTATCGTCTGTGGCAACGGGTAGGGTGTTTTCCAAAGCTGGAATGTTAATTTCTGCGCTGGTGGCGCTTTCTCCACTGCCATCAACACCGGTGATTCTCACATAGTAGCTGATGTCATCGGTGATACCCGTTAGGGTTTGCGTGGTATTTTGCAAAGCGTAAAGAGCTTGTCCGTTTTCCAGTGTTTGAACGTTTTGCGGCGTAACACCGGGCGTACTGGCAACGTAAAGGTTGTAGCGTCGAATGCCGGAAAGGGCAGACCAAGAAAGGTTGATTTCACCCTGTCCGCGCTGGAACTGGATGCCGCTAATTTCTCTGGGCTGCCAAGTGAATTGCACGGTATCGAGCACGTTATCAGGGGAGTTTGCCCACAATTGAATACGATTTGTGCCCGGGCTTAAACCAAGGTTAATGGGGTTGATACCCGTTCTAAAACCACGAAATCGCGTGTTACAGTTGTTGCTGCAAAAGGTTTCGACTTGAGCGTTACCTGTGGCGGTGTTTTGATAAACTAGCCCAGCAGAATTGATGTTCTGCGTGTCGGTCACCGTAAAGAAAAGCATGATGTTGCTGTTGTAGGTAATGTTCGCTCTTGGCTGCGCAATGGAGCCCGTTGGCACCGCCATCGCGGCCGTGCTAAAACATAAGGCGGCAAATAACAAAGCTAGCTGACTTCGTGCCTTTGCGAATTTGTTACTCGTCCATTGTGTGCGCGCTGATGTCATCCGTTGCATGTTTTACTCCCCAATAAAACCTAAATCTGGGTGATGCGAATTATTCAATTTGAAAACGTCCGTTGGCGTTCACATTTGGGTTTTCAATTTCAAATAAGCTGAACTGTCCTGAGATACGGTTGCCGTCATCGGCAAAAAAGGCCGAAATATCGCCATCTGCCAGGGCATCGCCATGTGTGGCAAAGTTGATGCCAAGCAACAGTTCGTTTAAATCGATAACGCCGTTAAAGGCGGCAAACCATTCTCCACCGTTATCAGTAAAGGATAGTGTGCCATCGGGCACAAATCCGTTTTCAAAATCCACAGTCATGTTCACTTCCAAGCCCGCAGCGCCGCCCAAACTTGAGGTAACATTGCCCTCTATAAGGCCTTGATAGCTAAACTCTCCGGTGCGTGCCGCAATGACATCAGGATCGGCGATATCGTTTTGTGTGATGGTTTCTTCAACCAACTCTTTACTCACATCTTCGCTTTCTTCTAGCACGGTCGTTTCATCGGACAAGGTGTCTGAATTGGGCTCATCTAACGGCGTATCCAGCGGTTCTTCCACTAAGCCGTTACCGCCTAAGCCACTCTCCCCCGAGTCGCCTTTGGGGGATGAATTTGGCGTATTACCGCCTTGTGAACCACCGTCTTCGCTGCCTTGCGTGCTTTCCTCTTCGCCGCTGCCACCATTACCGTTTGCTTGGTCATCTTCCTCGTTATCGGGCGCATTGGGTGAGTTGCCGTCTTGCTCTTCTGAACTAGATTCGTCGCCTTCTTGTTCGCTGCTGTGCCCGGAGTCGAAATTAGTAGGGGCTTCTAAAAGCTCGGTTACCTCGCCTTCTTGGTTAACAACACCGAAGGAAAAGTCTTCGCCTTCACCAAAGGACACGGTGTCTGAACCTGTTCCGGTATCAACCGAAATATCAATGGCACCGTCCCACACTGCGACAAACATGTCTCCATCGATTAGCTCAATTTCAAAGTGTGTGCCTCGAATGCCGATAGAGCCAATGGGAGTACGTACTTCATAATTGCCATTGTTGGCTTTAATGGCTCCTGTGATAGAGCGCAAACCGCCTTCAACTAATTCTATAACAGCAGAGTTGTTTTCCTTTCCGGGTTGGTATTGATATTCAGAAATGAGTACTTTAGACGAGGCTTTTAGCGCGAGTAACGTACCATCGTTCATGCGAAATTGAGCTTTGCTTTTGGCTTGAGTGGAAACCGTATCGATATCAAATATGGGAGAGCGGCGCTTTAATGTACGCTTGTTTTCGTTGGTTTCAAAGGCTTCAACTAGGCCTTTTACTATCATGGTTTTGCCTGCGGTTTCTGCGCTAATGCTGTGAAAACTGAGCAAGGCGAGTAGGCTAGAAAGCGCGACGGGCAAGGCGCGTCGTGCCCAAGAAGCAGGGTGCTTACGTTGAGTTGTCGTAACATACTTGTTCATGATAGCCCCTTAAAAAACGTGGGTGACAGTGGCTTTTAACTCACTTCGGTCGTAATCGTATAATGCTAAATTACTGTTTTTACGGCTGTATCGTAAAAACGTAGAAAGCTGCCAGTGTGCATCAAGGTGATAATCGGCTTTAACAGAAAAGGCATAACCATCATCATCCCTAACCGCTAAAAAGGTGGGATGGGGACGGTCAAACTGGCTCTTTTCTGCATTGGCTTTAAACGCAATGTTCAACACGGAAGACACGGGATACAAATAAGTATAGGAAAGCGCGTAGTAATCCTTGCCGTTGTGCTTTCCTGCGTCGATTTCACCATCGTCATCGTGGTAGGAAAGTTCAATAATTTGTGGGTGTTTGCTTAGGTATGTGAAGCGGGTAGAGGCGCCAATTCGACGCATATCTTGGCTATCAACCTGGGTATTGTTGATACGCGAAATATTACTGCTAATTGCCCAGCGCCAGTGCTGACCCAGCGCCCAGCTCAGTTCGCCAATCACTCCATAGGCGGTACGGTAATACTTGCTGTCGAGCATCATGGGTTGAACATAGCCTGTGAGGGTGTAGCGCGTGTCTTGCCAGTAGTCGCTAAAGCTGGCGTTTAGGTTGACCACACTGCGATCAAATTCCGATAGATCTTGGTGATGTAAGTGCTGCCAGTTGGCGTAAAAACGATAGTAGCTTTGTTGCGTGCGTTTCTTTTTATATTGATAGGTGAGGTTAAGCTCTGCCAAGCTATCGGAGGCTTCTGTGCCGCCCGTAATGGTAATGAAGTCGTCCACGGAGGGGAAGAAAATCGCGTCTTCTTCAGTGCCGCTAGAAACGTTGGAGTCATACCCTAACCCAAGAGAAAGCGATAAGCGTTTGTCTTTGATGTGCTTTTGCTGAATGCGTTCAATTTGTGTCAAGTAAGCTTGAATTTGTGCTTTTTCTTCTTCGCTTGCGTAGGCGTTGGTAAGGGAAATCAGCTGATTTAATTCCACTTGTGCTGCGCCGTAGTTTTTCACTTTAAAATAGCTAAACGCGAGCAACAGCCTTGCTCTTGCGTGATTTGGACGATTTAGCATGACGCGTTCAAAAGCGAATACGGCTTCTTGATAATGCTGCGTGTAGTAAGCTGCTTGCCCGGCAAGATAATCAAAAACGGGTTCGCCGCCATGTTCATCCATTAATGCCTGCGTGAGAGAATGCGCTTGAGTATATTGCTTTTCGTTGACGTGTTTTTGCAGTGTACTGAGTGATGCAGCGGGAGGGGATGAGGTCTGTGCTGTTGCGGGGAGGGAGGTTAAAATGAGCACCGAGGTGCTAAAAAAGAAGCGTCCGATGACTGCTTTGGCGTTCTTATACTGCGTTATCATTTTTTCCCTGAGTCCCTGTTTTCCTTGCGCCTTTAATTTTGGCTTTGTTAACCACAGCCCATTTTTCCCTTGGGCAATCCTTCTTATTACATGATTCGAATACACTGCATTCTTGACGTTGATCACCACAAGATTTTCCTAACTATCAGACATCTTAAAAATAGCCAGTTTTACGTGTTCTGCAAAAGTGGTGAACGAATTTTATGCAAGGTGAATAAAAAAGGCCAGTAAAAACTGGCCTTAAAGTGTCATTAAAGACTGAAAACTGTTTTTAATCAGTTATTTTGTGTTCAATAAAGCAACGACTTCATCGATAGCAACAAGCGTTTTTTCACCGTCGCGGCGGCTCTTATATTCAACTTGTTGGTTATCAAGGTTACGCTCGCCCACCACAATAGAATGCGGTACACCCATGAGTTCCATATCGGCAAACATCACACCCGGGCGCTCTTTACGATCATCAAAGATGACTTCAAAGCCCGCTTCAAGCAATTGTTCATAAAGTTTCTCAGCCACTTCTTTTACGCGGTGAGATTTGTGCATGTTCATTGGAATCAATGCCACTTTAAACGGTGCGATAGCATCAGGCCACTTAATGCCAAATTTATCGTGGTTTTGCTCAATAGCCGCTGCAACGATACGAGAAACACCAATACCATAACAACCCATTTGCAAGGTTTCGTTTTTACCGCCTTCGTTTAACACGCCGCACTGCATGGCTTCACTGTACTTTTTGCCTAGCTGGAAGATGTGACCCACTTCAATACCGCGTTTAATCTCTAGCGTGACGTTGCCATCTGGAGATGCATCGCCTGCAACTACGTTACGAATATCAACAACTTCATGTTCCGCGCAATCTGCCCACTTCACGCCAGTGAGGTGGTGGTCATCTTCGTTTGCACCGCTAATGAAGCTGGTTAACTCGGCAGCACTGCGGTCGACAAATAGTGGCATGGTTAAGCCCACAGGACCAATCGAGCCCGCTTTTAATCCCAGCTCTGCCAATTCCTCGTCACGAGCCATTGTTAATGGAGCATAAACGCCGGGCAGTTTTTCCGCTTTGATTTCATTAAGCTCGTGGTCGCCGCGTACAACAAGCGCAACGTAGCTTGGTGCCGCCCCTTCTTCTTCGGGTTGCGCTAATACAATGATGGTTTTAACAATGTTTTCCGCTGCAACATCAAAATGCCCAGACACTTGCTCGATGGTGGCTACATTGGGTGTGGCGACTTTTTCTTGTGCCGCTTCGGGTAACTGTGTTGTTGGCGCAATAGCAAGCGCTTCTGCCATTTCAACGTTGGCAGCGTAGTCTGAGCCTGAACTAAAGGCGATATCGTCTTCGCCTGAATCGGCAAGAACGTGGAATTCGTGTGATGCATTACCACCAATTGAACCAGTGTCGGCGATAACTGCGCGATACTCTAAACCAATGCGTTCAAAAATGCGGCAGTATGCTTCGTACATGACTTGGTAAGTTTGTTCTAAGCTCTCTTCACCAATGTGGAAAGAGTAGGCGTCTTTCATGGTGAATTCACGGCCACGCATGACACCAAAACGAGGGCGAATTTCGTCGCGGAACTTAGTTTGAATTTGGAACACGTTAAGCGGTAATTGCTTGTAGCTAGAAATTTCGCGCTTAATCAGGTCCGTAATCACTTCTTCGTGTGTTGGGCCTAAAGCGAAGTCTCTGTGGTGTCTGTCTTTTAAGCGAAGTAACTCAGGACCGTATTCTTCCCAACGCCCCGATTCCTGCCATAAATCCGCCGGCTGAACCATTGGCATTAATACTTCAATCGCGCCAGCGCGCTCCATTTCTTCACGCACAATTTGCGAGACTTTGTTTAATACACGTAAACCCGAAGGCAACCACGTGTACAAACCAGAGGCCAACTTACGTACTAAGCCAGCACGTAACATTAATTGGTGGCTGATCACTTCTGCATCAGCAGGGGTTTCTTTTAAAGTTGCAAGCAAATATTGGCTAGTGCGCATCTTCTTCAATATCCGTTAAATGGGCAAAATTGTTGCGTATTCTATCAGGTTTATTCAGGGAAACTAGCCGCATGAGGCCTTGTCTTGGTATTAAAGATCCGCTTCGTGAAGGAAATTGCCAACAAAGCCGGGCGTAAGGGTGTGCTTGGCATAAAATTTTGTCATACTGTCGCTTTATTTATGGCCAGTTGACCGGAGATTTTGACCTTGGAAAAACGTTTCTCACAAGCTTGCGAAAATAACAAAGATCCCATTTTAAAAGTGCTTAAGGCCCGTTTTTCAGATAAGCAGCATGTGTTGGAAATTGGTTCAGGAACCGGACAACACTCCGTGTATTTTGCAGCAGCGTTAACGCACCTTACGTGGCAAACCAGCGATGTTTCCGACAATCACCCTAGTGTTTTGGCTTATGGTCATGAAGCCAACTTAGCCAACTGGCGCAAACCCCTGCCATTTTATATTGGTAAAGATGCATGGCCTGCCACAGATAAACCCTATGATGCTATTTTTAGTGCTAACACCGCTCACATTATGCAGCCAGAAGAAGTGCAAGACATGTTCTCACTGATCATTGAACATTTACCCCGTGGTGGTGTGTTTTGTGAATATGGCCCGTTTAAATTTGAAGGGCAGTTTACCAGTGAAAGCAATCAAGCCTTTGACGAACGATTGCGTGAACAAGGCTACGGTGGTTATCGCGATATTGAAGAGTTGCAAGCGTGGGCGAAAACCGCGCACGGTGAATTAGGGCTAGAAGAGATTATTCCGATGCCAGCAAATAACCATTTGTTGGTGTGGCAAAAACGCTAGGAATAAAACAAGCACTAAGCGAAAGCTTCTCGCAAGCCTGACGGTACGCGAAGAGATAAATACCAAGACTCATGGCTTTGAAAAAATAAGAAGTCGCAGTGAAGAAAAACAACAATACGAAGAACATACTTAATAATAATAACTGGAGTTAACTATGGATGTTTCAGTCATCTCTGTCCCGATTACAGCATTTTATGGCGGTTTGTTGGGCGCAATTTATATCTATTTAAGCTTTGCCGTTATCTTTAAACGCCGAGAGTATAAGGTGGGTATTGGTGATGGTGGAGAAAAGCACTTATCACAAGCCATTCGCGTTCACGCTAACTTTGCTGAGTATATTCCGTTTGCGTTGGTGTTAATGTTGATGGCTGAAATGAACCAAGCGAACCATTTGTTAATGCACATTGTTGGTGTGGCATTAATTATTGCGCGAATTCTACATGCGTTTGGATTGAATCATCATGTTGGGGTGAGCTGGCAGCGCGGTGTTGGGGTGATTACCACTTTTATTGTGTTTGCGGTATTGATTGTGCTGAATATTCTAACGGTGTATTAACATCGGGGAATATAGTAAAAAGCCCATCGGTAAACACACAAACCGATGGGCAAATACACACTAAATAACAACAAGTAAGACCGGGAAGGAAAACATTTGTGAAATTTTATTTCGGTTCGTTTTCCAACAGCTGACTGCCAATCTCAATGCGTCTTGGCTTTAATGCCTCGGGAATGACGCGTTCTAAGTCGATGTGCAGTAGGCCATTTTCCATGTCTGCGGCAAGCACTTTTACATGTGCGCCGAGCTGGAACTTGCGTTCAAAATTTCGTTCAGAAATACCTTTGTGAAGGAATTTACGTTCGGTTTCTTTCTTATCGGCTTTTTGGCCGGTAACGAACAATAGATTCTCTTTCACTTCAATGTTAAGTTCATCTTTGCTGAATCCTGCAATCGCCATTGTGATGCGATATTTATCTTCTTGCAGCAGCTCGATGTTGTATGGGGGATAACCGTTTTGTTTTTCGTTTCTAGAAGCGTCGTCTAATAAATTGGCTAGATGATCAAAGCCGATGAATGAACGGTAAAGTGGAGATAGATCGATAGTACGCATAGTCATATCCTCGTTAAGCAATATGTTTAAATTGTGTTGATTTGCCCTGCATTGCAGCGACAACGTTTGTCGACCCAGGCCTTGTGCCTTTCTCGGCGTCGACAATACCTATGTAAGGTTGGCTGCTTATTTTTCAACTAAAAAAACAAATAAATTTTCTAAATTATTTTTAAGTGTTTGAAACTAGTCTATTTTTAAAGTTATAAAATGTTCGATTTTTTCCTTGTTATCATATTCAACACCCGTGGCGAACAACCCTTGTGAAAGAGAATTCATTGAAATCCGCGCTATCCCAGCCTCCAGCAATGTCGGCTTCTTCTGTTGCCTTGCGCACTCACGCATTATCGTGGCAACCACGCTTAGCGACTCATCCCATTTTGTCCGACATTGCTTTGGCAGTGCCAGAAGGTAAAGTGACGGCGATTGTTGGCCCCAATGGTGCGGGAAAAACCAGTCTCATTAAGTGCTTGCTTGGGCTTTACGCTAAATACCAAGGCAGTGTGATGTTAAAAGGGCAAGATTTACGCGCCTTAACCCGACAGGAGCGCGCCAAAGTACTGGCTTATGTGTCGCAGCAATCTGAAGTGATGGCGGAGCTAAGCGTTTTAGAAATGGTGCAAATGGGGTTGTTACCGCATCATAAATGGTATGAGTTTGCTGGCGAATCTCGACAAGATAAAGCGATGCAAGCGTTGCAGCGAGTAGGCATGAACCATGCGAGCCAAAGCAAGCTATCCACGTTATCGGGTGGTGAATTACAACGTGTGCTTATTGCTAGAGCCTTGGTGCAGCAACCGCATATCATGGTGCTAGATGAACCCACTAATCATCTTGATGTGTACTATCAACATCAAATTTTGCATTTATTGTCGACGCTAGGCATCAGCGTGTTGTTAACCGTTCACGATTTAAACTTAGCGGCGCAGTATTGCGATCATGTTTTGCTTATGCACAAAGGGAAAGTTGTCGGGCAAGGCTCGCCCGCAGAGGTGTTTACTGAGTCGGCATTAACTCAGGTATTTGGATTACCCTGCTCGGTGAGTGTGTCGCAAGCACAAGGCAAATCCGTTCCCAATATTTGTTTTCATCCTGACTTTAACGCTCAATCATTCAATTCGGAACAAAGTGCTATACCGCATTCTTCTCAAAAACCTTCACAGCACTCGATGCAAAAAACGGCGCAGCATTCGGTGAAAAACGCTGCACAACAGTTGAAACCAGACGACCAAGGCGTGAATAAGGGGGAGTCGTCATGAAGTTAAGGTTTGGTGCGTTAGGCTTAGGGCTGCTGTCAATGCTTAGCTTCGTGTTCGCCATTCAATGGGGGGCGGCGAATATTTCGGTTACCGATGTAGTGACCTGCTTAGTTAGCGAGTGTGACTCCGCCGTAACACAGTCCATTTTGTGGCAAATTCGTGTGCCGCGCGCCGTAATGGGTTTTTTAGTTGGGGCAGGGTTGGCGTGCTGTGGTGCCATACTGCAAACCGCCACGCGTAACCCGCTTGCCGACCCTTACCTGTTCGGCATTGTTGCCGGTGCAGGGCTTGGCGTGGTGGTGGTTAACCTTGTGTTTCCCGGAACGCCTTTAGCATTGATGCCCTTTGCCGCCTTTGCGGGGGCGTTGTTATCGGTGCTATTTGTGCTGGCGCTGGCTCGTTATTTTTTCCGAGTCGAGATGATTTTGCTGGCGGGGGTAGCGATTGCCTTTATGTTCGGTGCAATCACACAGTTACTTTTATATGTGGGTGAGCCATTTGCCAGTAATCGCATTATTTTTTGGTTAATGGGTAGCCTTTCAAGCGCCAGTTTTACCCAAATATCGATATTACTGCCATTATTAATTTCAGCCTTCTTTATGGTGCTATTGAGCCATCGACAGTTAGATGCACTCCTGCTCGACGACGACACCGCCACAACGCTTGGGGTGAATGTTCCCATGCTAAGAGTTTTGCTTTTACTGGGCTGTGCGCTTATTACGGCGGTGATTGTGGCCTTTTGCGGTGGCATTGGTTTTGTGGGATTAATGTTGCCACACATTGTTCGATTTTTGTTTGGTGGCACCAGTGCTAGGTTGCTTGTAGGCTGCTTTTTTGTTGGCGGCATCTTCTTAATGTGGGTTGATGTACTCGCGAAGGAGTTGCTTTCTGGGCAGGAAATCCCCATTGGTATTATTACTTCCGCAATTGGCAGTTTATTTTTTATTGGTTTGATGGTTCAGTCCAAGCGACACGCTGGATAAATAACAAGGTAATCATCATATTTCGTAGCCGTGTTATGAGGTTTTAAGCACAAAATGACAAGCGAAAACGAATTGACGTCACAAGAACACGTCGCAACAGAACGCCATCAAAAGCGCATGCAAAAGCTAAAAGAAAAGGTGGACGCCAGAATTGAAGCTGCTCAAGAAGAAAAAGGATTATTGCTGGTTTTAACGGGGAATGGAAAAGGCAAATCGACCTCTGGGTTTGGTATGGTTGCCCGAGCCGTTGGACACGGGCTGAGTGCCGCCGTTATGCAGTTTATTAAAGGGACATGGGCGTGTGGTGAGCGTAATTTGCTGGAAACCGCTGGTGTCGAGTTTCATGTGATGGAAACCGGATTTACTTGGGAAACGCAAGATAAAGAAAAAGACACCATTGCCGCGCAGCGAGTGTGGCAAGAAGCAAAACGTTTGTTGCAAGACGACAGCATCGATGTGGTGATGCTAGATGAATTAACCTACATGCTCACTTATCAATACCTTGATTTAGATGAGGTGCTTGATGCATTGGCGAATCGCCCTGTAAACCAGCATGTGATTGTTACTGGGCGCGGTTGTCACCGAAACTTAATTGAGATGGCAGATACGGTAAGTGAAGTTAACAACACAAAGCATGCGTTTGATAACGGCGTAAAAGCACAAAAAGGCATTGATTGGTAAGGCGAGAAATGATCTTAAGCTTTGTTTTTAATGGCACTGCTCGTACGCAGAAGAATGCGAGATTGTTAACCTGCTTACAACAGCGAGTGCCTTTGGGCGAATACTCAATTCGACATGTGTTTAAAGCTTTGTTTCGATGTGTGCCTATCGCCCTAGCTTGGCGTATCAGCTTTATGATATTTGCGGCCTTTGGGGTGTTTGTTCAAACGGCTCAGGCGGCGCAAACGACTCAAGCCGCTCACGCTGTGCAAGCCGAGCATGGAAAGCCGAAGATTGTGGCATTGGCACCGCATTTGGTGGAGCTGCTTTTTGCCATTGGCGCGGGCGATCAGATTATTGGTACGTCTGATTTTGCCGATTTTCCAGCAGAAGCCAAGCGTATTCCCGTGGTTGGAAATTACTTAGGTTTAAAAGTTGAAAAAATCCTAACAATGCAACCGGATGTGGTGGTGGCGTGGCGCACAGGCGGCGCAAGTGCGCAGTTAATCCAACTGGAAAAGCTAGGGATAAAGGTTATTTACTCCAACCCTAAAAAGCCGCAGGATATCGCCGATGAAATTCGCATGTTGGGCCAGCTGAGTGGGCATCAACAATTGGCCGAGGAAGTGGCAAGTGCCTATGAACAACTGCTTGCACAGGTCAAACAAAAATACCGCAAAAAAGCGCAGCAATCGCTTCCTATCACAGTGTTTTATGAACTTTGGCCGCAACCGTTAACCACTGTCGCAAAAGGCAGTTGGAATCAAGCATTACTGGATATTTGCCAAGTTGAAAACGCCTTTTACGCTGCCGCAGCACCCTATCCACAAGTGAATATCGAGCAAGTTGTGCAGCGTGACGTGCAGGTTATTATTCAACCCGTTTCTCAGCAAGGTGATGGGCAAGCGCTCTATGATTGGCATCGTTGGCCGATTATTCCCGCCGTAAAAAGCAAACGCATTCTTGCGCCGGATGCGGATAAGTTACACAGAATGACAACGCGCATGTTGCCAGAATTAGACGCGTTATGTGAGCAGATTTACCAGGGGTAAATACATCGGGTAAACCTGCCCCAGTAATTAAGCAATCATCGCTATTAAAGTGTGAATAACGATGATTGACTGTTTCTTTTATTCCTTGTTTTCGGTTTGCTTATCTTCTCGATATTGCTCAAACCACCACAAAATATGCTCTACCTTCGACATTAAGTTACTCGGACGACGATAAATACCGTGTGGGGCATCAGGAATTCGTACCATTGCAGTATCCACCTTGTTCAATTTCAAGGCCTGATAGAACTGCTCTGTTTCCGAAATCGGAGTACGGTAATCGGCCTCACCAGTGAGTAACATAGTGGGCGTGGTGACATTACCCACATAGCTGATAGGTGAACGCTTCATGTAGCCTTCCATGTCTTCCCACGGCTTTTTACCAAACCAATACTTGTAGAAGAAAGGATAAAAATCGGCAGTGAGCACGAAGCTATACCAGTTGATAACCGGTTTGGCGACAACAGCGGCTGCGAAGCGATCCGTGTGGCCTACTGTCCACGCGGTTAATACGCCGCCCCCTGAGCCTCCCGTAACGAATAGCGCTTTTTCATCAATAAAGCCTTTGCTTATCACCGCATCAACTCCCGACATCAAGTCATCATAATCTTGGCTGGGGTAGTTGTGATGAATGGTATTAGCGAAGTCTTTTCCATACGAATCACTGCCGCGAGGGTTTGTGTATAGCACCACATAGCCGCGCGCTGCCATCAGTTGTAATTCGGTAGAAAAGTGGGGGCCGTAGTTCGCAACAGGGCCGCCGTGGATCTCAAGAATAAGCGGATACTTTTTGCTGGCATCAAAGTCCGGAGGATAAACAACCCAGCCTTGAATATCGCGCTCATCGGCGGAAGATTTGAACCAAATTTCCTCTACTTTCCCTAAAGTTTTGTGGGCAAGAGCATCTTCGTTGAGTTCAGTTAACGTAGTGGTTTTACCCTTCTTGGCGATGGCAACATCCGCAGGGCGAGAAGGGGTAGAGTGCGTGAAAGCGACAGTGCCGTTTTCCGCCACATCAAAATCACCGCCGCCATAAGGTCGGCCAAAGGCTTGCCCGCCTAAGGTATCCAGTAAAACTTTGCGTTTGCCCTTCAGTGGCTGGTAGGCCACCACTCCTTGGCCTTGATCGTCGTATTGAATATAAACGCCTTTGCTATTTGCCGCCCACTGAATACGTTCAACATTGCGGTCTAAATCTGTTGTAAGCGCGCGTTTGTTACTGCCGTCGATGTTCATCACATACAAAGTGCCGTTTTCATAGTTTGAAAACGTGTCGTCGTAACCTCGATAAGCGATTAGCTTGCCGTTGGGAGAAACATGAGGCTCTGAATCTGGGCCGAAACGATCCGTCAGTGCCGTTAATTCACCCGTGCTAACAGACAATTTGTAAACTTCACTATTGCTGATCAGGTATTCATGTTCGTCGTGGCGATTGGCAGAAAATACAATGTGCTTGGCGTCTTTTGTCCAGCTTAAATGTCCGCCGTGGTTAAAGTCTCCTGAGGTGATTTGGCGAGGCGTGCCGCCATCAGCGGAGATAACAAAAATATGGGTATTACCAGCAGGTAAGTAGCCTGCACCATCAGCTCGATAGTAAACCTCTTGCGTGACGGTGGCTGGGTCTGCCCACTTCGCTCCTTTAGGTTTTCCCGGTAAGCTTACAGGGCTGTTAGGTTTCCCTTTCACAAACATGCTAAACGCGAGTTGCTTGCCATCAGGAGACCAACTTAAACCGCTGGGAGAGCTGGTAAGGTGCGTCATTTGTGCTTCGTGCCCAGAATCGAGCCATTTAATGTGTATTTGAGATTTTCCACTGGCGGTTGAAATGTATGCCAGTTTTTTCCCGTCAGGCGACAGGGTTGGGGAGTAGTCTGCATGTAGGCCGTTAGTCACAGGCATCATGTTGCCTTTACTGTCGACCTGCCAAATATTGCCAACCTTCTTATCCGTGTAAATATCCATGTAGTTGCGCACAAAATACACGTTTTTGCCATCGTTACTGATATCGACACCCGAGGCATACTCAAGTGTAAATACATCTTGAGTTTGAAGTGATTGTTGCTTTGAATCCGTTGCGTCATTTGCCGCAATTGCTTGTGTTGCTATCGCCAAAGGCAGTAGTGCAACACTCAGCTTAAGAGCATGTTTCATGTTCATTCCTATTACTTGTTATGGTTACTTAAGCTCCACTCTTTTTATTATTGAAGTATTGCACTTGGCTTTTTGGGCTGAGCGAAACCATAGAGGAAATGAACAATAGTCGACTTTGCAGTACAGACGCAATGTGCAAATTGCAACCAAATTTCACAAAGCTGGAAAGGCGATGGCGCACATTATCAAGCCTTAAAATTGCCTGTAAAAAAGCCAACTAGATAACCTCACTTCGGCGCTAGTTGGCTTTGCTCTCAGGGTACAGGTGTCACAGAGGTGAGCCGTGACGCTTTTCT
>CAXRCC010000025.1:0-6748 GCA_964228975.1 Paraneptunicella sp.
ATCGCTTCAGGTACGGTTGTTACCGTGTTGGTGCAGTCTTCATCGACAACGACTTCCCTTGTTGTGCCCCTTGTTGGTAATGGCGTGCTGTCATCGCGAGACATTTATCCATTCACATTAGGTGCGAATATTGGTACCTGTATTACTGCGCTACTGGCGGCAGTGGCAGTGACTGGCGCTAATGCGGGCTTTGCTTTGCAAATTGCGTTAGTTCATTTGTTGTATAACGTGCTAGGTGTTGTGGTGATTTATAGCGTTAAAGTACTTCGTAATGTGCCCATTCAGCTGTCGACGGCGTTATCCGAGAAAGTGGCAGAGCAAAAGCTTTATGGGCTAGCCTACATCGTGACTTTGTTTTTCTTATTGCCACTATCGGTGATTACCGTAGCAGGATAAACACACAGCAGCTCATTTGGGGCAATATATTCAGAGCAAAAAAGGGCTGATGTGATATCAGCCCTTTTTTGATTGAGTAATTTGTATTGGAAAAGGCCATGTTGAGCCGCAGGGGGCTCGTTGGGTTAATTGGTGTGTATTTTCACACCGGGTTTTAAAGCGTTATCCCGCGTAATTTTCGTCGAGTTTCCATGCGAGATTTTGGCCTGCATGGAACGGGACAATGAGTGCTTGGTTTGGCAAAGTAATGCTATCTGGCACAGTCCATTCTTCTTGCACTAATCGAATCTTCTTCGTATTTCTCGGTAGACCATAAAAATCAGCGCCGTGGAAGCTTGCAAAGCCTTCTAGTTTGTCTAGCACACCTAAGTCATCGAATATTTGAGCATAGAGTTCAATGGCGCTCCAGGCGCTGTAGCAACCGGCACAACCACATGCGCTCTCTTTTTTATTTTTTTCGTGGGGAGCAGAATCGGTGCCTAAGAAAAATTTCTTGGAGCCGCTGCACACGGCTTCTTGCAGTGCTTCTTGGTGTGTGTTTCGCTTCAATACTGGCAAGCAGTAGTTGTGTGGGCGAATACCGCCGACTAGTAAATCGTTACGGTTAAGCATTAAGTGCTGCGGTGTAATGGTTGCCGCAACGAGGTCGCTAGCAGCGTTAACAAACTGAACCGCTTCTTTTGTTGTAATATGCTCCATGACGACTTTTAAGGTCGGGAAAGCTTCTACGATGGGTTGTAAGTGTTGTTCAATGAAGATGTGCTCACGGTCGAAAATATCGATGTGGCAGTCTGTCACTTCACCGTGAACCAATAACAACATGCCTTGCTCAGCCATTGCTTCAAATACAGGGTAGAGTTGTTGTAGCGATGCAACGCCCGCGTCGGAATTGGTTGTTGCGCCTGCTGGATAGAGCTTTGCAGCTGTTACACCGTTATTTTTCGCTGTAACAATGTCCTCAGTTGTGGTTTTATTGGTTAAATAAAGGGTCATTAGAGGGGCGAATGTCTTTCCAGCTGGAATGGCTTCGAGGATTCGTGCTTTATACTCTTGTGCGAGTTGTGCGTTAGTCACTGGTGGAACCAGATTAGGCATCACAATGGCACGGTGGAAACTTCGTAGCGTGGCAGGAACAGTTTCTTTAAGCATGTCTCCATCTCGTAAGTGGACATGCCAATCATCAGGCTGGGTCAAAATTAGCTCGGTCATTCGTGATCCTTGTGCATTTCTGGAGTGTTTTCGGGTCTGAACATTTATCTTAGAGTAGATAATCGTGGCATCCACTCTTTAACGACTAATGATCCGACTAAATGTATCAAATTTTATGAATTAAATTGAGTAAAAAAGCGAGTATTGATGCAGAAGCAAATAAGTCTTGGAGAGTTAATCTCCCATGAAAAACAGAATGGTTTAATTAAGCTAGGTATCCGCTTGGGCGATCGGCTTCTTGGGTTGCGCAAGATGCAGGAGCTGTACGAGATAAATGAGATGCAAGGCTTAAGCAAAGAAGAGTTTTCTGATCGCTTATTGGACGCTTTGAATATTTCATTAGAGTTTGACGAGGAGGCGCTGGAGCGTATCCCCAAAACCGGGCCATTATTATTAGCCAGTAATCACCCCTTTGGCGGAATAGAGGGGGTGATATTGGCACGGCTGTTAAGCCAAGTGCGTCCCGATCTTAAAGTGTTAGCCAATACAGCCTTGCGTGTGTTTGCTGAGTTGAACGAATATTTCATTTTTACCAACCCTCTTGCGCCTAAAAATGCGAAAAATGCGCCTTCCTTGAAACAAACGATCGGCCATGTGAAAAAAGGTGGGGCGTTACTGATTTTCCCCGCTGGCAAAGTGAGTTTTTTTGATAGCAAGAGCAAACGCGTGGTAGAACATGAATGGAATCGTATTGCGGGTCGCATGTTGCAAATTCCAGACGTACAATACTCGCCCATTTTTGTATCCGGGAAAAACAGTGATTGGTTCTATCGTGTTGAACGGATTAACTTTAAAATGCGCATGTTTTTCCTTGGTTGGGAATTATTAAACAAGAAGAATCATAATCTTAGGATTGATATAGGTAATACAGTGACAGCAAAGCGAATTGACGCAAAAGCAGGTGATATTGAGCTTGCCGCGTTAGCAAGAGCACAAAGTTATGCTCAGGAAGCCTCATGGAGAAGCAGCTGGCCCGAGACAGATGCAAAGGCTTTTTCCCCATTAGCCGAGACTATTGAAAAAGCGGTTTTACACAATGAAATCCAGTCTCTGCCTAAAGAACAACATCTCGTTGAATATCGCCAATTCAGTGTGTACTACGCCTATCGGGAGCAAGCCCCCAATGTTGTTTTGGAAATTGCACGACTTCGAGAATTAGTGTTTAGAGAGCACAATGAAGGCTCGGGTGAAGGAAGAGATACCGATCATTTTGATGATATTTATACTCACCTCTTTGTTGTAAATAACGAAACACAAGAGCTCATTGGTGCGTATCGCATGGGGCAATCTGATCGTTTGTTAGCGAAGTTGGATAACGGTGATGATGACCTTTCTTCCATTTACCTTGCTCAAATGTTCAATTTTGGTAAGCAGTTTATTAACCGTCAGGAGCCGTGTTTGGAAATGGGGCGTTCTTTTTTAACGCCAGAATACCAGCGCAGTTTCCACGGCCTGTATTTGCTTTGGCGAGGAATTGGCGCTTTTTGTGGTAAGTTTCCTCAGTATCGCCATTTGTATGGAACGGTGTCGCTTAGCAAATTGTTCGATAAGCGCAGTGTCGCCATTATTAAAGCGGCTTTGGTTAAGGAAACCGAAGCTGTGTCGCCAAAAAATGACTTCGATTTTGCTCTGCATCCTGAAATTAAAAGCTTTGGTGAGGAGTTTGGTTTACGTCAGCACATGAGTGCATTCTTACAAACTATTGAGGAAGACGGCAAAGATATTCCTATCTTGCTCAAGCATTACATGAAGTTAAATGCAACGTTTCATGCACTCGGTGTAGACAAGAATTTTGCTGATACGCCAGGGTTGTTATTAAGTGTTCACTTACCTTCTGCACCGGAAAAAATGTTGAAGAAGTATTTGGCGGAAGAAATGACGTCGTACTTGGCCTATCCAGAAACAGCAAAATAGGCCAGAACGTTTTACGTTGTTAATCATCGTTACTAATTAATTTAATGCTACTTCGCGCTGGTGACTCAATGTTGCTGGCGCAACACCAAAGTCTTCGTCCATTTGAGCACCCGTTAAAGACATCATTGCAGCAATCAGTGAGTAGTGATGAACCGCGTGGCTGGCAACAAACATTAATTCTCGTGTCACGATTGAAGGGCACATTTGCACTTTTGTTTCAGATACGGAAATTTCACTTTGTACGTTAACACTGGCGCTCAGCTTTTTTTCTGTTAACGCAGTAATCCAGTTTTCGATTTTTCTTAAAACAGTTAGTGCTTCATCCGTACTCTGCTCAATGCTGGTATCACGGTTACGCTTATCGTAATTAATAAGGCCAGACTCTATACCATCAATAATGGCTAAATAGTGATCTAAAACGTGACGGATATGTTTACCGGGGGAGCTTGTAAAATGGGGAGTTGTGATGGTGTTGTAGGCTTCATCAGAGCAACTAACTAGGAATTGTTTCCCTTGGGCTAATATTTCTAGCTGGCTGCTTACCACTGTTTCTGCATTCATCCTAGTGAATAACCTCTATAGCTTTTGATTTTGAGATCATGGTTTAGCGTTTCCATTACCATGTTAATTCATCGCCCGATTGGAAAAATAATGGGCGTATCTTCGGATTGTATTAATCTGACCGGATCATTGTCACTCTTTTTGCAAATTAAATTTATTTTTCTGGTATGGATGCTGTGCTTGTATAGTTTGAAGCAATGAGTATAATACCGCTCCCTCCTTTATCACGACTCAGAATTCCCAACTCAGGTTTAAAACATCTCTTGGGAAGAATGGTTGTCAGAGGAACTTTGACCAAAGTCGTGGTAATTTGAAGGATGAACAAAATTAAAGGGGTGTAGTTCCAATTGGTAGAACAGCGGTCTCCAAAACCGATGGTTGGGGGTTCGAGTCCCTCCACCCCTGCCAGATAGCAAAAGTAAATGCAGAAAGGTTAAATCATGAGTGAGAATGCAGTTGACAATACTGGCTCTCTAGACACAGTAAAGTGGCTAGTTGTTGTCGTTTTGCTTGGTGCAGCAGTAGGCGGTAACTACTATTTTAGTGAGTTATCAGTATTATTCCGCGCTGTCGGCGTTGTTGTTGCCGTCGCTGTGGCGTTATTTGTTGCAGCAAAGACAGTAAAAGGTGCGCAGTTTGTCAGTTTTGCGTCTGAGTCGAGAACCGAAGTACGTAAGGTTGTTTGGCCCACTCGTGAAGAAGCAACGCAGACGACTTTAATCGTTTTGGCTGCCACTTTTGTCATGGCTTTATTGCTTTGGGGATTGGATGGCATCGCCGTGCGCGTCGTTTCCTTTATCACCGGCATAGGAGCATAAGTAAATGTCAGAGTCTGAATCAGTAAAACGCTGGTACGTTGTACAAGCCTTTTCAGGATATGAAGCTCGCGTTAAGAAAACGCTAGAAGAGCATATCAAAATGCATAGCATGGAAGACTACTTTGGTGAGATTCTAGTTCCTACTGAAGAAGTTGTTGAAATGCGCGCGGGGCAAAAACGTAAAAGTGAGCGTAAATTCTTTCCGGGATACGTATTAGTTGAAATGGAAATGAATGACGACTCATGGCACTTAGTTAAGAGTGTTCCTCGTGTTTTAGGGTTTATTGGTGGTACGACAGATCGTCCAGCACCTATTACTAAACGTGAGGCGGATGCCATTCTTAATCGCTTGCAAGAATCTGTTGATAAGCCAAGACCTAAAACGCTATTTGAACCGGGTGAGGTTGTGCGTGTTACTGATGGTCCATTTGCAGACTTTAACGGCGTTGTAGAAGAAGTTGATTACGAGAAGAACCGTTTAAAAGTATCTGTTCTTATTTTCGGTCGTTCAACGCCTGTTGAATTAGAGTTTAGCCAAGTTGAAAAGGGCTAATCGCTAAAGCACCTTATATATAGCGGGTCTCATTGACCCGCTTTTTCGTTCTCTCCCCACTTTATTTGTCACAACGTGAAAATGTTCAAAATAATATCAATTTTAGGGTTGTTATAAATTGTACTTTTCACTATAATCTGCGGCCTTTTAAACAGGGGAGCCATTCGAGCAATTTGAACTCATCATTTTGCGAGGCGTTTAACCCAAACTGAGAGACTATTCACATGGCTAAGAAGATTGTTGGCTTAATTAAGCTACAAGTAGCTGCGGGTTCTGCTAACCCGAGTCCACCTGTTGGTCCTGCTCTAGGTCAGCACGGTGTAAATATCATGGAATTCTGTAAAGCGTTCAACGCGAAAACAGAAAGCATGGAAAAGGGAATGCCAATCCCTGTTCAAATCTCTGTATTTGAAGATCGTTCTTTCACTTTCGAAACTAAGACTCCTCCTGCATCTTTCTTATTGAAAAAAGCAGCGGGCATCAAGAGTGGTTCAGGTCGTCCTAACACTGAGAAAGTGGGTAAAGTTACCCGTGCTCAGTTGGAAGAAATTGTTAACATGAAACAACCTGACCTAACTGCAGCTGATATGGAAGCTGGTGTTCGTACAATTGCAGGCTCTGCACGCAGCATGGGTCTAGAGGTGGAGAACTAAGCATGGCAAAATTAACTAAGCGTATGCGTCTTGTTCGCGACAAAGTTGACGTGACTAAAGACTATGAAATCAACGAAGCGGTTGCTTTGTTGAAAGAATTAGCAACTGCTAAATTCCCTGAAAGCCTAGATGTAGCGGTAAACCTTGGCATCGATGCGCGTAAATCTGACCAAAACGTTCGTGGTGCAACTGTATTGCCTCACGGAACAGGTAAAGACGTTCGCGTAGCGGTATTTACTCAAGGTGCAAACGCCGAAGCAGCTAAAGAAGCTGGCGCAGACATCGTAGGTATGGATGATCTTGCTGAGCAAGTGAAGAAAGGCGAAATGAACTTTGACGTGGTTGTTGCTTCTCCTGATGCAATGCGCGTTGTTGGTCAATTAGGTCAAATCCTAGGTCCACGTGGCCTTATGCCTAACCCTAAAACGGGTACAGTTACTCCTGACGTAGCAACAGCGGTTAAGAACGCTAAAGCTGGTCAGGTTCGTTACCGTAACGATAAAAACGGTATTATTCACGCTAGCATCGGTAAAGTTGGCTTTGAAGCTAACCAAATCCAAGAAAACTTGGAAGCTTTACTTGAAGCGCTTAAGAAAGCTAAGCCTGCTAGTGCAAAAGGTACGTTCTTCAAGAAAGTTAGCATC
>CAXRCC010000026.1:0-12544 GCA_964228975.1 Paraneptunicella sp.
TTCTTCTTCGCCTTGCGCCAAAGTCCACACGACTGAACAACGCCCGTCTGTCATGGGCAGAAAAGCAATAGGGCCTTGCTCTGTAAAACGCTCAAAAGCCCGATTTTCATGAGATAGGCTCGTGCGCACATTCGCTATCAAAGCAACTTGGTCGTAATCGAGCACTTCTGGTGTCACATTCAACAATTCGCGAGTGCCTGAAGCCCCGCCATCGGTTGCACAAAGCAATCGCGTAGAAATCACCGTACCTGAAGCTAACGTTAGCACATTCGATTCAGAGCGCGTTTCAACGCTTTGTAATGAATCAGGGCAAAACCAAGTAACGCATTGTTGTACTTCCGGCGCTTGCATAGCTTGATGCAACACCTGTCCAAAGTCGTGCAGCTCAATCACCCGCCCAAGCGCATCAACTTGAAAATCATGAGCGTACAAATCGCATTGCCCTAAGTATCCGCGATCAGACACCTGAATATGCTCAATGGGTTGGGTAACTGACTCGATACTTTCTTGTAACCCTAACGCACTAAGGTAATCGATTGACTGCCTTGCTAACGCAATTGCGCGCCCATCAAAGCCCGGATGTGCTTGTGTTGACTGATACGCATGAGATTCAATTACACCAATGCGAAGTGGAGAGGATAAACGAGAGGAAAGCTGTGCAAGTGCAATAGCTAAACTGCATCCGACCGTGCCACCACCTACGATGACAACGTCGAATGCCTCTGTGTCAGAGCGATGTTGAGAACTCACAAATCTGGTTCCAAAATAATGTTAGGTCAAGGCGACACCGAGCCTTTGCGGCATTAAGCGCCCGCCATTAAAGCTTCGATGTCTTCTACTGTTTTTGGTGCCGCTGCCGTTATCACGTCGTGACCGTTTTCGGTGATCACAACATTGTCTTCTATTCGGATACCAATCCCTTTCCACTTAGGATCAACATCAGCAGAGGCATCAATGTATATACCCGGCTCGATGGTCAACACCATGCCCGGCTCAAACGGACGATCTTCATCGTTGATTTTATACATGCCAACATCATGCACATTCATGCCTAACCAGTGCCCTAAACCATGCATAAAATACTGACGCCAAGTCGCGTCTTTAAGATTATCTTCTAAAGTGCCAGTCAAAATACTGCGCTCAATCAAACCTTGGCAAATCACCTCAACGGCTTTGTCCATAGCGGCTTTAAATGTACTACCGGGAACCAGTAACTCAAGCGCTTGTAATTGTGCATCTAACACGAGGTTATAAAGGCTTTTTTGTGTTTCAGAGAATTGACCGCTAACCGGGAAAGTCCGGGTGATATCCGCCGCGTAACCTTGATAATGCGCACCGGCATCAATGAGCACTAAATCTCCGTTTTTCACTGCACTTTCGTTGTCGGTATAATGCAAAATGCACGCATTTTCACCTGCGCCAACAATGGTGCCATAAGCGGGTAAACGCGCGCCAGCCATTGCAAATTCATGATGAATTTCAGCCTCTAGCTGATATTCGTATACGCCTTCTTCTACAAAACGCATCGCACGGCAATGCGCTCTGCACGACATCTCTGCTGCATGCTTCATGACTGCAATTTCCGCCGGCGATTTAATCAAGCGCATTTCGTGTAGCACGGTTGCAAGGTCTACCACCGCAGCAGGAGCCAGCTTTGATTGCTTCGGCGCTTTACGCAAAAGCTGCAAAGCTTGCATTAACTTAGCTTCTTTTTGCTCATTAGAACCGAGCAAAAAGTACACTTGCTTAAACCCATTGAGCAGTTCAGGCAATTGTTTGTCGAGCGTATCAATGCTGTGAGCTTCATCCATTAAAAGCGCAGACACCGCTTGCGCTTCGCCTAAACGTCTGCCATTCCATATTTCCGCGAGCTTGTCTTTTGGCTGACAGAATAGCGTGCTGGCGTGATTCAACGAATTTTCATTGGTTGCGGATGTTGGCATATGAGACAGCACCAACCAGGCATTGGGCTCATTAAACCCGGTCAGATACAAAAAATCGCTGTGTTGGGTAAATGGTGCTTCTGTGCCATTACCTTTTTGCATTAAATCGGCGGAGGCAATAACGACAACACTGCCTTGTGGCAGTTGGGCCATAAGGTGTTGTCGGCGTTGTTGATACTCGGTTTGCGTTATCATGAAGGGATCCTAAGGAATTTAGTGAAGGACTCGTGGACCATCTGAGCCACTTGAAGGATGGCGTCCTAACTCACCAAAACACAACATGGCGGAAATACGCACATATTCTAGTACTTCAAATAATGCCTGCTCCGACTCTTCCCCTTCAGGCATATCGCTATCCATTTGCATAATGTCGGAGAAATCTTGCAATGCTTCTTTCACATCATCCGAGCACGATTTTAGCTCTTGCTGCTGCACACCAAAGCCCACCATAAAGCCTTGAACCCAAGCAATTAGCGCTTGTCCACGCTCTTCAATCGGTGAGGCATCTTCTGGCATACACATCACTAAAGAGAATTCTTCTCCTTGTAGTTGCTGACAAAGCTGCTTGTATAATTCAACAACCACGCCAGACACTTCTGGCGCTAATGGCTCGCCCGCATTGATAAAATCTTGCAGCGACAACTTCCAATCGGGGTTAGATGGGTCCATTCCACCCGCTAACATGCCACATAAAATGCCTTGTAATTCTGCGGCATCTGCAAGAATGTTATGGCGGTGCATCAGCCCAGTAAGAGCCTCATAATTTACGTCTGTATTTTTCAATGTAAACTCACTCGGTATTTAGTGTTGCTATCCTAACATTTAGTTTTGAGCATCCTCAATCTCAGTACTGGTTAAACCAGCGGCAAATTGTTGTTTAACCAAGCAAACAGTTGGTTTGTGCTCAATATCAATAATAGTTCGCTTGGCATGAATTAGAGAATACGTTAATGTTGAAGGACGGGTGAAAGAAAAGAAACGTAAGTTTTACTTTCCCGGTCTAGGTGTGTAACTCAGCGAAAATGCGGGTTTATTTTCTAGGCTGAATACCCAAAATGTTTCCATGTTTTTTGTCTCTCGAGTGTTTGCGAGTTTGGCTACGTCCCGAGCCGATGCTAATACTTTAGGAAAATGACTCTGTTACTATTGTGCAAGCTTGGCATGTACCAAGAAGCCTACGGTAGCGGCGACTTTTCCGCCCTGAACTTTCGGTTCTAGGGTTTTGCCTTGCAAGCGGCACTTTGGGAGACAAATTCCCCTACCCTCTCTCTTTTCTCTGCTATCTTTAGCATTTAACCGTACTCTTTCATTATTCGAGTAAAAACAGCCGATGCTTTTGCTCATTTCTTCATCTTAAAACGAAAAAATCTCTCTCATGATGCTCAGTTTTATGGGTACTTTTACGAATTTTCACCCGTCTAATTGACGCAAAGCTGACCAAACGGTCAGAAAATTTAAATTTTTCAAAACTCATTTTTATTCATATATTTCATGAAGTTAGAAAGAACAGACTCGTATCCAAAACACGTTCTTCCGTCGTTTAACTCGAAACATAGTAGGATGTTTCGCTTTTTTGCTTTAAAGTAAAGCCCCTTAAACGAAACACACATACGCTTATGATGGTAATTAATTTAGGTTCGATTAATGTCGACCACGTTTATCAAGTCCCTCATTTTGTTGCACCGGGCGAAACCTTAGCTTCCACGGGCTACGATCAACTGCTTGGTGGTAAGGGAGCCAACCAGTCAATCGCGTTATCCCACGCTCTTGCCCACACCGACGGTTCGGTTCAACATGTTGGTTTGATCAACGAAGCACAATGCCACATCAAGCAAGATCTCATTAAAGAAGGTATTGATTGTCGATACCTTAAAGTTAGCGAAGCAGCGACCGGGCATGCCATTATTCAAGTGAGTGAGTCGGGCGAAAACTCGATTGTATTGTTTGCCGGCGCAAACCACGACATCCAAGCGTCGCAGGTACAACAAGCTATCGACTCTGCACCACAAGATAGCTGGTTGCTAACACAGAACGAAACCAACTCTATCGGCGAAGCGATGCGTCTTGCCAAAGAAAAAGGGTTAAAAGTCGCTTTTAACCCTGCGCCAATGACTGAATCAGTCAAGCGCTTACCTTTAGAGTTGGTTGACTTATTTATCGTTAACGAAGTCGAAGCCGAAGGCATTGCAGGCACGTCAGACCTTAACGAAATCGAAGCTTTTTTCAAATCACAATACCCTCATGCTGAAGTCATCATTACTTTAGGAAAATCGGGGGCGGTGATGTTAACTGGGAACGACAGAATCCAAGTTCCTGCATTTGTCGTCAAAGCCGTCGACACAACAGCGGCTGGCGATACCTTTATTGGCTTTTTCCTCGCCTCTTATATGCAACATAACGATGCGAAAAAAGCACTCACACTAGCATGCGCGGCTTCGGCCATTGCCGTCACAAAAGCAGGCGCTTCACCGTCCATTCCACGTGCTGAAGAAGTACAAGCATTTTTGGAACAACAGGGGGGATAAGATGAAAGAAAAAATCATTATTGATACGGATCCGGGCATTGATGATGCCATGGCGATTTTTTTCGCGAGCCAATCACCAAAACTTGATCTCATTGGCTTAACCACGGTTTTTGGTAACGTGCCTGTTGAGATGTCTACCGACAACGCTATCCGTTTGTGCGACATCTTAAAGAAAGATATTCCCGTTTGTCAGGGCGCGGCTAAGCCATACGGCGGCGATGTAGAACCACAATTTGCACACTTTGTTCATGGCGATAACGGCCTGGGTAATATCGAGCTTCCCGCCCCTTCGCGTGAAGCAGACAGTCGTTCTGCTGCTGAATTTATTGTAGAAATGGCGAAAAAGCACCCAGGCGAAGTGACACTCGTTGCGGTAGGCCCGCTAACGAACGTGGCGCACGCATTGGACTTAGAGCCTGAATTGCCTAAGTTACTTAAACGCGTAGTGGTCATGGGCGGTGCAGCAAAAGTACGCGGCAATGTATCACCTGTGGCAGAAGCAAATATTTGGAATGACCCCTATGGTGCAGAAGTGGTATTTGCCACTGAATACGCCAAACCCTTGGTGCTAATCGGCTTAGACGTGACTTATGCCGTCAGCTTTAACGTTGAATTCAACGACAAGCTTGAAAGCGTAAATCCAACGATTGGTTCATTCATGAATAAGGCGGCAAAGTTCTACACGAAGTTTTATTCAGAAGTCTTCCAAAATTCCGAAGAAAAAGTGTGTTATTTCCATGATGCGCTGGCAATTGCTCACATCATCGAGCCGGATATTTTCCAGTATCAAGATGGGCACCTGCGCGTATCAAAAGACGAACTTTGCTACGGGCAAACGTCGTTTGAAGAAGCGGATAACCCAATGCCAAACCCAGCGTGGGCAAGCCAACCTATCATTAGCGCCGCTTTAGAAGTGAACGGTGATAAGGTTAGAGACTTAATTCACCAAGCCTATGCACTGTAACCTTTTCATACTGTGGTAGTATGCTGACGGCACTGTCTTATTATATAAGCGGTGCTGTTTTCCTTTCTTTTCCTCTTTTCTCGCGCCATACTTGCCGCTCAAACCCCGAGCGTAAATTTTAGCAGTATGAACCAGCAGCAATCTCATTCTTCTGAATCACCTTCTTATCGACAACAAATTCGTCGTGAATACCGCGCTAAACGCCAAGCGTTAACGGCAAAAGCGCAGCAAAGTGCCAGCGAAGCACTGCTGAATAATGTCAAAAAACACCGTGTGCTCGACGGGGTTAAAACACTCGCATTGTATTTGCCTAACGATGGAGAACTTGATCCGTCAGCGCTAATCCAATTTGCGTGGCAACACAAAATACAAACGTACTTACCCGTGTTGCACCCGTTTCACAAACAATCGCTATTGTTTCTTCATTATGATGAAACGACGCAGTTAGTGCCGAACAAATATGGCATCCCTGAGCCCAGGATTACCTGTCCGGCGATCTGCCCGCTCTCGGCATTAAACATGATACTAACGCCTTTAGTGGCATTTGACGCATCAGGCAACAGGATGGGTATGGGCGGTGGATTTTATGATAGAACCTTGGCACACACGAGTCATAAAACAACCCGAATTATCGGTCTTGCTCACGACTGCCAAGAAATGCCACAGGTTCCAATTGAAAACTGGGACATACCATTGCAAACTATTTTGACGCCTACCCGCCTTATCATGGGTAACTGACACAAAATCTTCTCTTTAAACCACAACGGTAAGTGATTTCATCATGACTCAAGACGACAAAAAACGCGCCGCCGCGCAAGCCGCATTAGAATACGTGAAACCCGGTAATATCATTGGTGTAGGAACAGGTTCGACCGTTAACCATTTTATTGATGCATTGGCTTCCATGAAGGATGACATTGAAGGCGCGGTATCAAGCTCTGACGCCAGTACAGAACGCTTGCAAGCACTTGGTATCGAAGTGTTTGATTTAAATAGTGTCAGTAGCTTCGACATCTATGTTGATGGCGCAGACGAAATCACTGAGCACCTGCATATGATCAAAGGCGGTGGTGCAGCATTAACCAGAGAAAAAATCGTTGCCGCTGTTGCCAAAAAGTTCGTGTGTATCATTGACGACACCAAGCAAGTGCCAATGTTGGGAGAATTCCCCCTCCCTGTAGAAGTGATTCCTATGGCGCGTTCTTACGTTGCACGAGAGCTGGTAAAACTGGGTGGCGATCCGGTTTATCGTCAAGGTGTTCTTACCGATAATGGCAACGTTATTCTTGATGTGCATAACTTAAAAATAATGGATCCACCCAAACTTGAAGCGACAATAAACCAAATTACGGGCGTAGTAACCAATGGAATTTTTGCCCAGCGCGGGGCAGATATTGTCCTTGTAGGTAATAAAAATGGCGTGAATTGTATCGATTAAGCACAATTTGATGCATTTTTAAGGCGTTGCACAATTTTTGTTATCTGCTAAAGTGCGAAACCCGGATGGCTAAACGTCCATAGCGTTATATCTTTGTTGCCATCCTTTAGCAGGTTCCAACGGTTGTAATTTATACTTTTCAAATCAAGTTAACGGGTAAGACTGTCATGAGCCAAATGTCATTGTCAAAAGACAATATCAGAATGTCATTGTCAAAAGACAAGATCAAAGTGCTGTTACTAGAAGGTGTGCACCAAAGCGCTCTTGAAACGCTAAAACGCAACGGCTACAGCAACATCGAGTATATTAAAACTTCACTCAGTGAAGATGATCTTATCGAGAAAGTCCAAGATGTGCATTTCATTGGAATTCGCTCTCGTACACAAATTACAGAAAGAGTACTGCAAGCAGGTAAAAAGCTAATTGGCATTGGGTGTTTCTGCATTGGAACAAACCAAGTAGAGCTTGAAGCTGCGCAAACTCGCGGCATCCCTGTCTTTAACGCGCCTTTCTCCAACACACGTTCCGTAGCAGAGCTTGTCTTGGGTGAAATCATTCTACTTTTACGTGGTATCCCAAAGAAAAACGCACTTGCTCATGAAGGTACATGGCAAAAAAGTGCAGTGGGTTCTTATGAGGCTCGCGGCAAAACTCTCGGTATTATTGGCTACGGTCACATTGGTACGCAGCTGAGTATTCTGGCTGAACACCTCGGGATGAATATCCAATTTTACGATATCGAAGATAAGCTTGTACTAGGTAATGCCACACAGGTTCCTACGCTTACCGAGCTACTGAAAACGTCTGATATTGTTACGCTTCATGTGCCTGAAACACCGGAAACCAAGAACATGATTGGTGAAGCAGAGATCGCGCTAATGAAGAAATGCGCTATCTTGATCAATGCATCTCGCGGTACGGTTATCGACATCGATTCACTTGCAGAAGCATTGCGTGATGATCGCCTAGCAGGTGCAGCCATTGACGTATTCCCTGTTGAGCCGAAGTCGAACGACGAAGAGTTCCTTTCTCCACTACGTGAGTTCAATAATGTTATTTTGACACCGCACGTTGGGGGCAGCACGCAAGAAGCACAGGAAAACATTGGTAAAGAAGTCGCCAATAAAATGGTCAAGTACAGCGATAACGGCTCAACGGTAACAGCTGTGAACTTCCCGGAAGCTTCACTTCCTGAACACTCAGGTCGCTCGCGCCTACTTCATATTCACCAGAATAGACCGGGCATCCTAACCGAGATCAATAAAATCTTTGCCGAAAGTGGCGTTAACATTGCAGCTCAGTACCTGCAAACAGACGACAAAATCGGATACGTAGTTATTGATGTTGATACGGATCACGCCTGTACCGTCTTTAATCAATTGCGTGAAATTGAAGGTACAATCAAGTCTCGCATCCTGCATTAAACGCCTTTAAGCCTATGGTGAGTTAAATTTTGCTCAACCATAGGCTTTTTCTCTACATTCTATTACACTCATCTTTCCTGTTGGCTCACACCTGACGTGAAATTGCGTCTATTAAAAATCAGGGAATCTTTAATACACAGGCCTTGTTTCGAGGGAATCTCGACTGATTAAGTGAGTCATTTTTAGAATTAGAAAAAGCAACCTAAACCTTGAATTAGATTAGATTTTATTCAAATTCAATGGCCTAGGGAGCCATATAGTTGTTCAAAATTTACACGCTAAAAAAAATGTTCTAGGAATTAAAAAATCAGTGAAACTTTTTTTCAAAATACTCGGACTATGTAACAAGTAATTTGTGCAAAGAGCTATTCCCTATTAGGCAAAAAGTTGATATTTTTTACCGTGCACTCATAAATTGTAATAAACTAGTTGAGTTGTTTCAGTTTGATGATTAACGAGAGTATTTTTTAACCGCTGTATCTTGTTGAACAATGTAAATTGTCCGGAATAATTGATAATGATGAAGAACTTTTTGGCTGTATTGACCCTTTTATCAGTTTCGGTATGTCAGGCTGGCACACTAAAAGTGAAATTGGTTGACAACCAAGCCCTACTTCTTACCAATGCTGTTGTATTTCTTGAAAGCGAAACGCTGAAAAACAGCTACGAGGGCGAAGAAATTGCCATCATGGATCAGGTCAATAGGCAGTTTTCTCCTTACATACTGGCTGTTCAAAAAGGCCAACGCGTCTCCTTCCCTAACTCAGATTCCATCAAACATCACGTTTATTCATTTTCGCGCCCAAAAGTATTTGAACTTGAACTGTTCAAGAATCGTCGCGCTCAGTCTATGCTTTTTGATAAATCAGGCGTTGTAGAGTTAGGTTGTAATATTCACGACTGGATGTTGGGCTATATTTACGTGGTAGATACCCCCTACTTCGCGCAAACCAATGCCGATGGCATTGTGAGTATTGACGCCCCCGATGGAGACTACACGTTGCGAGTTTGGCATCCACGCATTCAAGATCAAGATATTGAGAAAAAGCGCCCTGTGACACTTACTGGAGATAAAGAGGTCACTATCACGTTAAGTGAGACGCTCGCCCCAGGTAAGGATGAATTCGGCACCGACGCTGACGAGTTCTCGGATTATGATTAATCGCCAAACATTTAGCACCCTAAGAGCGCGCATTCTCTTAAGTTATTTTCTTTTCTTAACCTTGCTGGTTATGGTGACCTTCTATGTCGTGCAATCCACCACTTACGAGCACTCAACAGGGCAACTTGTTGCTCACGCTCAAGCCTCAGCAAACGTAGTAAAAGATAAAGTCATTAGCCGCAGTAATGCACTGCAAGAATCCCTTAACACCGTCAGTAAAGATTTCAGTTTTAAACAGTTGATGGTCGGCAGTATTGAAGACAAAATCAGCCTAAAAGTGGCGCTTCAGAACTACCAACGACGCAACGATGCTGATATTGCTTGGGTGTTAGACGACAAACGAAACGTACTGGCTGCCACAACCACCAATGAAACCAAAATTTTAAGAATCAACGGTCAAGACTTCACTCACAGAGACATCCAGCTACTTTACATTGAAGAACAGTTTTACCTGATTAAAGCTGCGCCTGTTAAATATGTTGAATCTTCCCGCAATATTAACGGCTGGTTAATCATGGGGATTGATACTCGCCGCCTGATCACTCCTGAGCTGGTCGACCTAACCGATATGGACGTTACCCTATTGCAATTGGGTGCTCATCATACGGTTATTGGCACAACGCTTTCCTCTAGCCTAACTAATCAGCTGATTACGCTGCCAGTGAAAAAAGAAGCCGGTTTACACCCGTTTGACAAACCGCTTCATCAATACCTTTATTTTGCAGACATGTTTGCACAGTGGAAAGGAACGCCGATTCATATCTTACTATCCACGCATGAAGATAAGGCTTACGTTTCTTACAACAGCTTATTGGTTCAACTGATTGCTATTCTTGCGATTGCGGGCTTCATGGCAAGTGCGGCTGCTATGTTCTTGTCTAACGGTGTACTTTCACCGATTACAAAGCTGGTTGTTGTTGCCAACAAAATCCGACAAGGTAAATATGTATCTCGCTTCCCAACCTCTAGTACGTTAGAGGTAGCTTCTCTTTCTAGCGCAATCAGCGCGATGCAGGAGGGGATTAAATCAAGGGAAGAAGAAATTCAGTATCTCGCTTATAACGATTCACTGACGCAGCTTCCCAACCGAAACCATTTCTATAAATACCTGAAAGAGCAAATCAGTAAATCGTCCAAGCCTTTGGCGGTTATGATGCTCGACTTAGACCGATTCAAGGATATCAACGATACCGTAGGTCACGAAATTGGTGACACCTTGCTGCAAGATATTGCTAACCGCTTAAAAGCCGCAGCGTACCCTGGCGTATTTATTGCGCACATTGGCGGTGATGAATTCGGAATTATTGTTGATGATATTGAAGGCCAAAACCCTAATAATATCGCCAAAAACTTCTCTTCGCTGTTCGAACGCCCTTTCCAGATTCAGCAACTGACACTGGATGTTGATGTCAGTATAGGTGTAGCAGCGTACCCTGAAGACGCCGACAGCGCTTACGGGTTAATGCAGTGTGCGGATATTGCCTTATACAGCTGTAAGGGCCTGCACTATGCAATTGCACAATACAAACCCGAGCTTAACAAACATTCTGTTCAGCGTTTGAACCTCATGTCTGAGCTAAGAGGCGCGCTGGCACTGGGCCAACTCAGCCTTTACTACCAGCCAAAGCTGTCAATTAAAGAAGGTCGCATTACCACGGTAGAATGTTTAATCCGCTGGATCCACCCTGTACACGGCTTCGTGCCACCGGATGAGTTCATCCCACTTGCAGAACAAACTGGCGCAATCCGCGAAGTAACCCATTGGGTACTCAAAGAAGCGTTCAAACAGCAGAAAATTTGGAAAGAACAAGGGTATCAAATTGGCATCGCGGTCAATATATCCGCTGTTGATTTGGTCGATATGACATTGCCCACTTATGTGGCTGAGCTGATGTCTGAATACGAAGCAAATGGCGATGCATTAACATTAGAAGTCACAGAAAGTGCAGTCATGTCTGAGCCAGAAAGTGCGTTAAAGGCCCTAAATACATTACAGCGTATGGGTATCGCCTTATCCATTGATGACTTTGGTACAGGGTACTCATCCATGGCTCAGCTGAAGAAAATGCCTGTTGACGAATTAAAAATCGATAAAGCATTCGTACTGGATTTGGCGAATAATGAGGACGACCAAGTCATGGTTCGTACGCTTATCGCTCTAGCGCAAAACTTAGGGCTTAATACTGTGGCAGAAGGCGTGGAAGATAATCAATCACTGTCGTTACTTACCGACATGGGCTGTACAAAGGCTCAAGGCTTCCATTTAAGCCGCCCACTTCCTGCAAAAGACTTTACCGACTGGTTGGAAGAATACGAGAACAAAGAGCCTGCTTAGGGCTCTTTTCAATTCCACTGCGAAATACTGAATATTCATCAACTTAACTTTTCGTTGTCTCGTGTGCTTTGTATGCTCAGTAATCAAGACTGATACACGGAGCCTTAAGCATGTCGAACGCCTCCCCTTTATTTACCACACCAGACCTTTGCGATGATTATCCAGAGCTTGTTAATGTACTCGAAATTGATTTAAATAATTACGGCCAACGTCAACGCTTCTTTGGTGAAATCGTCACAGTAAAGTGCTTTGAAGATAACTCGCTGGTTAAAGAGCAAGCGAACCACCCCGGCAAAGGCAAAGTGCTTGTCGTGGATGGTGGAGGCTCCGCAAGGCGCGCCTTATTAGGCGATATGATCGCTGAGAATTTTGTTAAAAATGCATGGGAAGGCATTATCATTTACGGTCGTATTCGCGATGTGGATATCATCAATACGTTAGACTTGGGCGTACAAGCGCTAGGAACGGTACCAGTAAAAACGGATAAACGCGGTTTGGGCGATCTCAATGTGCCACTGCACTTTGGTGGCATTGATTTTCGCCCGGGTGAATATGTTTATGCCGATAATAACGGCGTTGTTCTCTCTCAAACGCCCTTAGTTAACGCGAACTAGACACTAAATGCAGCTGCCCTTCCCTTTGATGTTACAGCACTTACATGGCTGACAATGTTGCAAGCAAGTGCGCAAAAGCAGGGCTGCCCGGGTGAACCCAATCAAAGTGTCCAGCGCCTTTTTCAATATGGGACTCCGC
>CAXRCC010000027.1:0-8825 GCA_964228975.1 Paraneptunicella sp.
GTCAGCGAAGGCTATGGTTTGCCGCTGAATTACATCAATCAACTGCAATCTGGGGAAATCGGGCAAGGAGACAATACCAATATTTCTCAATTGGCTAAACTAATAAAAGAACTGAAAAGCTGGGGGATGGGGGCGAAGATAAAAAGTCGCCTCGGCAATGGCTTAACGGTAATTGTGGCACTAGAGGGAGTGAATATTGAACACTGAACAAAAAAAAGTGCTGTTAGTCGAAGACCAAAAAGTCATCGCGTTAACCACGGAGTCTTGGTTAGTGGATAATGGTGCGCAAGTCGATGTTGCAGTCAACGGCAAAAAAGCCGCAATGTGCCTGCTAAATGGCTATTATGACTTGATCATCACCGACCTTATGATGCCGGAAATGGATGGCGTTGAGCTGCTTACTTGGATGCAGAAAAAGGGTATCGATATCACAACGGTGGTTGTTAGCGGCGTGGATGAGCCTAGCGTAATGGCGCGCGTAAAACAGTTTCCTAACGTTTCTCATATCATCGAAAAACCCATCACATTAGCGCAGTTAGCTGAGTTGCAAACTCTGTTATATGACTGAACTTCTGCCCTTCGAGCTGTTTCCTCTTAATATTTTTCCTCCGGGAGGATTAGAAAGCTCGGTGGTGACCACTGTGTGGGTGGGCGTGCTGGTTATCGTTTTCCTTAACTTGCGTTTTGGCATGACACTCGCAGGCTTGGTGGTGCCCGGTTACCTTGTTCCTTTGTTCTTTGTGAAGCCGATTAGTGCCTCTGTGGTGGTGGTTGAAGGCATTGTGACCTATGCCATTGCCTACCTGTTTGCCAACAAAATACTGGTTAAACTCGGTTTTGCCGAAATGTTTGGCAGGGAGCGGTTTTTCTCGCTCATTTTAATTTCTGTGATTGTGCGCGTGGTGTTTGATTTTCACCTGCTGCCCTGGTTTGGCAGCATTTATGAGGCGCAATTCGGCAGTTTCGATTATCAAAACCATCTACAAAGTTTTGGCCTCATTATTGTTGCTCTTATTGCGAATCAAATGTGGAACGGCGGGTTTAAAAAGGGGTTGGGTGCGTTAAGCATTTACACGCTTTTCACGTATTTGATTATTGGCTGGGTGTTAGTGCCGTTCACTAATTTCAGTTTAGCCGGGCTAAATTACATGTATGAGGATTTAGCCACTTCGTTACTGTCTAGCCCCAAAGCTTACATTATTCTGCTCACAACCGCGTTTGTGGCATCTCGCATGAACCTCAAATACGGCTGGGAATTCAACGGTATTTTGATCCCAGCGTTACTGGGGCTGCAATGGTATCAACCAGAAAAACTGCTGTTCACGTTTGTTGAAGCCATTATCATTTTCTTACTGGGAAAGTGGTTGCTATCCAGCCGTTTCTTCCGGCATCAAAACATGGAAGGAAGCCGTTTATTCCTGCTCTTTTTCAACGTCGGGTTCGTGTATAAAATCCTACTGGGTTACCTGCTCATCACCTTATTTCCTGCGGCAAAAATTACCGATTATTACGGGTTTGGCTATGTTGTTAGCACGCTTATTGCCATTAAAGTGCACCAAAAGCACATCGTTATTCAAATGACGCGCACCACATTACAAACCTCGTTTTTGAGCATTGTACTGGCGTCTGTGATTGGTTTTGCCTTGGCAAATATCAAAGTCAACGCGGAAACCGAGTGGGAAGAAGCGCATGTGTCTACCGCGCTTGAAAGTCATCGCGACATTGTAGATTTGTATAACCAGAAAAAGTTCGAATCCTTTGATGTTGAGGCGTCTCGTTCATTACAAACACCACAAAATATCGTGCAATTTGAGCGAGTAGTGAAATGGGTTAGCGAACATTTGTCGTCTAAAGACAACCTCGACAGCATTTTGATGGCAGCGTCGCCGTTAAGTCGTCAGGGGTTCAAGGTGTATCACTTAGATGATGTGTTGATTCTGCATCTCCCTAGCATTGGCTTTTATGCGCTGCGCCTTGCCTCGCAAAGTGAATTGTTGATCCAAGTGCCAAGGGCAAAAGATGAAGTTGGCACTGACTTACTCAGCTTGCAACTATTTAAAAGATTCAATGCAAAAGCCGTGATGCTGGATTTGTCTTCCGCACAAGATGAACTCGGCAGAAAAAGCCAAGATTCAAGCCAGTTCCAAGGCTACTTTCAAACCTTACATATGCATTTGAGCAGCAACAATGTATTGCAAATTCGTGGCGATTTACGGGCGCATGAGCAGCGACGGTTACGGCGGCGCAATATTCAAAGTAACAGTGTTAACGAAATGACGGTGAAAAAGCGTCTACCGCTTGATTTACCTATGGATGAACTGGTGCAATTGTTGCCCGATTTGCAGTTCGATTGGTATCCCAAACAAAGCCGCAACCCTCAAAGAGATTTTAGTGCGTTTGGTTTTGCCGAGTTGTATATCAACAAGCGAGAAGTGCAAAAAGCCTTGGGGCGACTGGATTTGTTACCTGACAATGCCGCCACCGAGTTAGATGTGCGTATCGATGGTTATTTGCTGCAATGGGTGACGGACTACAAGCGTGGCATTGCGCGTAAAAGCAGTGAGTTATACAAAGTGCCATCACAGCAAGAATTATTGTATTGGGATCAGGAAATTCTCACTCCGTTAATGCTGTGGATAGACGCGTTTGAAAGAGAAGGCTGGACAGCCTCTACACTTGGCGAGTTGCGGCATTTATCTTATTTAGTGAGCGGTTTTGGTTATGAGTTAACGCGTTTTGAACATCGGGCAACAGGCAACGAATACTTAGTACTTTACGAGAAAAACAGAAAAGAAAACAAAGCGCATTGGGCGTCGTTATTTGTGAATTTATCGGCGAGCAGTGACTACATCATCCAAGTGCCTAATCCGTATTACGAAAGTACGAGTTTCGAATTTGGAGCAAACTTGTTTGAAAAATCCAACGCCCGTTTTTTACTCTTAGCGGGCAGCCATCCGTGGGCGAACAGTGATGGCTCTAGCAATGTCACTAAATTAGGTAATCGGCACACTTTGTTCCATTTAATTCACCAAGTGGTTGTGCGCGAAACCCTGCAATCCGATTTACTGCCGATTCAAATTCGAGGTTACTCTTTCCAAGCTCATCGCCCCTTTCCCCAAGAAGATGTGTTAGTGGCGCTGTGGCAGCGTGTTCAGTCGCCCCAAAATAACCCGATGATCGATGGCGTATTGCAACATTTGGCGGATTACAACTTAAGTTATCGCATTGCCAATGGCGATGTTGAAACCTCGCCTTATACCTTCTCCAATAACCAACAATCGTCTTATTTGGCGTACGTGGATAAACAAGAATTTGTCTCGATTTGGTTAAACCCAGCGGTGCGTCGCAGCTTTAGAAGTGTGAAAGAAAGCGACTTGGTGTCGGCGCAAATTCAAGCCCTTGGTATTGCAGCATCTAAAGCAAACCTGCACGATTACTTGCGCCAGCATCGTTTTCGTGAGGGCGGTATTTCATCCGAGCTAAAAGCTTTGATGCTATCGTATTCTGCCTCAAAAAATATTCAGTATTTGAGCGTCGTGCAACGTCAGTTCCCTCAATTACACCTGCATTATGTGCGAGACATCGTTTCGCTTCAGGGCTTTATTGTGGTGCTGGATGAACAAGGCCATTGGCTGGGTATTGTTAACCTTGCCACCTTCAGTCAGCGCACAATGGAATACACCCATGCCGAAAGTATCACCGAGTTCGTGCTGAACCGCGCCGTGTGGCTGGGGGGCTAACCATGCGAATTTTAGGTTACGCATTATTACTAACGATACTCTTTTCGGTGCTGTGGTGGGGGCGTCAAAGTTGGACAGCTGCGCCTTTAGTTGAAGGCGCGCCTTATGAGCTAGGCGGTGAAAACCGCGCGCAGCATTCCCAACTTTATTTGTTTGAACCTGAAAAGCCCATTGAATACGTTTTGTCGCAATCCCCCGACAAACTTTTGCTTTCAACCGTGGGGTTACTCAAGGAACAAACGGGCAAAACCCTCAGGCACCAATACGGCGTGATGTTCGAAACCTTAACCGCCGACGATAAGTTACTTGAAGCGCGTCAGTTTAGTTTTGGCAGTTACATTGCACAAAAAGTTGATGTTGTTAATACACAAGAAAAGGTGCCCGAGTATTTCTCGGTGGATAAACGTCAGTACCTTGCTACCCCTCAAAACATTTACGTGGATATTAGTGATGAGGTGAAAAAAGTACGAGTAACCTTGTTGTTTAAAAGCGACAGGGTGAATAAGGTCGGGCTGCGCTTGTATCAAAAGGTGGAGCGAAACTCTCGATTAGAGCCAATTGATGTGTGGGCTCGGCTTTCTCGAGTGCAAAAGCAAAAATTGACGGAGTATTACCCGTTTGAATTAGCGGAGCTGACCGACGAAGAGCGCGGTCATTTGGCGCGTTATCGCTGGCAGCCCGTTGTGCCTTTGGGCGTGGAAGGTACGGATTATGTGCTCACCAGTTTATTCAGCGTGCCCAAATCGGCCATTTTAGAGCAGGAAACTTTGCTCGAAACCCAGCAGAATATGTCGGATATGCAGCGACATGTTACTTTTCCCATCCATGAGGCAGGGGATTATGCGTTGTCTTTGCAGCATATTTTTGGCGCGCGTGAGTTCGACGTATTTGTGACGTGGCATGGCATGGAAGTGGGGCAAAGTCAGTCCTATCAATTTCGATTTACTCACCCTAAAAACACTCAGCCGTTGTATTTAGAAAAGGGGCTGTTAGATATCACCAGCAGTATTCCCCTTGCTGTAGAGCTGCATTCTGACACTCAAGAAGTGGTTGAACACCAACATCTTGTGGCGAGTTATTTAGTTGACGATGCTCAGCCGTTGCGTTTTGCGCTGTTGCACGCCGATGAGAAGGGCACGCCACTTCGTATTAACCTACAGCAATACGGCGACGGTGATGTGAGCCCGCACGAGCAAGGTCAAGCGGATATCGACTTGCTCGATGAAAAAGGCGAGGTCGTTAAACGCTTTACCGTAACGAGCAGCCAAGTGCCTGCTTGGTATCATCAAGTATATGGCGCGGAGTTTTTCAACTGGCTTTCTGAGGTGGAGTCTCGCTACATTCATGTCCCATCACATGTGAAACAAGTGAAGGTGAGCAGTAATGTGCCACAACTGGTGCGAGTGGCGACTCGCCCGAACGATTTGCCTTCCCAGCGTACTTTTCCACAACAGAAAAAAGGCTGGTTTGATTACGATGGGCGCATTGCCGACTGGTTTGCCATTGCCCCGCTTAACCTGACTCAGTTGGTGAATGAAGGACGTATTTTAATGGTGAAGTATTACCATCAACCTTATTTGCCTGAAGAGCTCGATGCTGCATGGGCGCTCGCCTCAGTGTTAACGCACGACCCTAAATACGCTGTGCAAACCTTAATGCTGCCAGTTGCCGAGCACACGCCTGAAACCGAGCCTGCTCCTGCGCGCTTTCATTCGTTGCCCATCACAACGAATACACCGTGGCAGCACCCTAGCGTTTTCCCAACGCTCTTTTTTGTTAAAAGCGACGCCGAGGCGATGCAAATTCAAGGGTATATTGAACAAGAAGAGGGGGAGCCCAAAGCGTTGCCGCCGTTTTGGATCGCTGGAAAATGGGGCGAAGCGCTGCTGCCAGTGTCGTTTTCTCCTAAAGACATTGCCGCTTTGCGCTTACCCAAATCCATTCAGTGGTTTGTGAATTATGCCAGTGGCTCAAACAAGGCAATGGATAAGCGCCGAGCCGTGTATTTGGAGGCAAAATCGCCGTTAACGTTAAGCGTTGATAAAACCCAAGCAACACAATCGCTGACCTTTGTGGTGTATCCCACTAGCGAGCAAACGATTGAAATTTTAGTGGAGGTGATACCCGAAAAGCCTGTGAGTGACCAAGCGGGGGTATTCGAGCAGCACTCATTTTTAAAGCGACGCGTTATTATTCACCCAGACACACAACCCCAAGGCTATCAGCTTTACAGCGATAATCGCCTAAAAGCGCGCTCATTATTTTTCATGACATTGGGCGATGACCTGCCTAATCAGGCAATAACCATTAAGTTATCTATACTTAACGGTGATGGAGCCTACATTAATGCTGTACACAAGGTGGCTAAAAACGTTGAATTGATAAAGCGGTTTACCCTTCATTAAAGGATATTCATGCACACAAGCGTCCGTGTTTTTTGTTTCTTTATTCTGATTTTCTGCTTGCCTTGGATAAGCCCAAAGGCCTTGGCAGTGGCGCTAGAAGAACAAGAATATGAGCAACTAATACAAGAGCTTACCCAGCTTTTAGTTCATAAAAAAACACGGGGGTTTACGTACTTTTCGGTGCAAGCCTCACAGGATGGGTATACGCTTAAAATGCAGCCCGCATCGCTGGGGTATGTGCGCATTAAACCCGAGGCACTAGGGATAAAAAACGGGGATGAGGTTAACGTGATTCAAGCCTCTCACCAGTTCTTCGATAAACACACCAAACCCATCGCACAAGCCCTTTTTACCCACAGCGCAAGTGATGTATTAATGCTGAATACAACCCAGCGTTATGCCTCTGAAAGGGCGGATTTGACGCATATCGAATACTCCCTTTTTACCGCTGTTGCACAGGTGATAAAAGCGCAAAACGCGTTAGGCAAAGTGATTCAAATTCACGGCTACGATGAAGAAAAACGGGCCACCAAAGAAGCACAACAAGCCGATATTATTTTGAGTAACGGTACGGCTTTTGCCTACCCCTATATGCAAAAAATACAAACCTGTTTTCGCGACGTTGGGCAACTGCTTGTGCGTATTTACGGGCGTGATGTTTTTGAACTAGGTGGTGTTCAAAATCAAGTAGGCAAGGTGTTACGAGCGCGCAACAAGCTTCATTTTTTGCACATTGAAGTGAGCCAAAGGCTCAGGCTTCAGTGGAACGATAACAACATGCCCGAGGCGCTCATACAATGCGTATTACAAACGTCTTAAAACGCGTTTATTGCGTTATTTTACTGGTGAACCTTGGCTGGGGTTTTGCGCTGGCTGAGAATCAAACACAAGAGCATGCGCCGATAGTATGGTCGCCCTTAATTGAAAGCGATCAACTGCTTCAGCCTAATACACTGCCTAGTCTCTTTTTAAGTGAAGATGAGTTGGTATTAGCGAAGCCTTTTTGGGTGACTTTGCCTGCACATCGTTGGCTTTTTATTGGCGGCGATTGGCTGTCCCAGCACGATGCAAACGCGCCTATGCGGATAGAAGCGCGCGTGTTTGATGCGCCTTATTTGGGGCGGGTAGCGCAGATTTCATCGGCATCGCCTTTTATTGCCCCTGCTCATCACAACCGGGTTGTGCAGCTGCTTGCACACAAAGATGCAGTATCGATTAGTGCGTTTTTAGGCCGGCAAAATGCTCTAGATGTGATGTTGCCGCTAGACACGTTGCAACCTGAGTCGGGGCAGCGAATTGAATTTGACTTGGCGCATCGCAATGCGTTGTTGGATTATTTTTCCTCTGGCGATAATTCGCAAGCAGTGGAAAGCCGTTCGCAACGGACGGGAACCAGTCCTCAAGCAGGGGAGAGCATTTCGTCAGAAGAGAAGCGTCATTCGCAAACCGCCGATCACCACTCGCTAATTTCTCGAAACAAACAAGCACAGCACCGCTTTTCATTCGAGATAGCGCCCAATGAGCACTATTTGCTGGAAAGTGTGTATAAAAAGGACAACCTCACTACAACGCGCCGATTCGAACAAAAACAAGCCACGCTGATTAAAAGTAAGCGCGCGCCCGAATTATCATCGGAAACCCTCACCATCACCCATCAAGAAGACGCTTCGTTGCGCTATCGTATTTTGGCGAATGATGAGGCCTATGTACGAGCGCAAGAACCAACGTTATTCCATTCCGGTGAAGCTGCGCATATGCAATATGATGGCGCAAAGGATGAACGCGTGCGATTGCAAGCATTAAGCGAAGACTGGTTGTTTGCAAAAAACTATGAGCGTTATGAAAAGCCTGTGATTGAAGCTCAGTTAGCTCGGCAGGAGGAAGCCGAGCAATCAGTCTTATCGGAAAAGCCCGCAACAACCGCGCACAAAGAATGGGATGTTAGGGACTTTTCGTTCAGCCCGATTTGGGATGTGGAAATCATCGAACATGAAGCGGAGCAAGGGAATGCAGCGGTAAGTGACACGCTGAATGGGAACTCAATGCCGACGCAAACACAATCGCAACACTGGCATTATTTGGCGACGGAGCCTAAGGTGTGGCGCTTTGCTCAAGACCTCCCGCACTTTGTGTCTTCTGACATTATTACGCCGAATTCAGCGCAAATTAAAAGTGCATACTTACAACTTAAGCCCGGTCAACGCGCCCGTTTTTTTGTGCCAGAACAAGCATTAGCGCCTGTGCTTAGGCTGCAAATTGCGTTGGATTCAAATGAACAAACAAAAAATGAAAAAGCGCAGCATGCTGCACTGCATAACATTGTGCCAAGCGCGAAGATTTCGCTTAGTAGCGAACAGGGCGACACGCAACAGTGGCAATTAGGCGCATTTCAAAATCTACTCCAACATTCATTGCAAGGCTCGCTTCAAAACGCTGATCAAAGTCCATGTCAAGACAGCGCTCAAAGCTCATTTCAAGACGTTAATCAAAGTCCATTGCAAGACAATGCTCAAACCCCAGTTCAAGACGCTGACCAAAGCTGGCAAACCCTCGCTGATGCTTTACAGAGCAAGGTGGCAATGGCAACTTGGCAGCAGAGTGAACAGGAGGATACTCAATCTCATCTTCCTGCGTGGCGGGTTCAAAGTGATGTGGCGCTTTCTGCGCAAGCGGGTTACGT
>CAXRCC010000028.1:0-10353 GCA_964228975.1 Paraneptunicella sp.
ATATGTTGTATGTGTTCGGTGTTAAATCTAAGTTATCTCGAATATGAACAGGCGGAATAAGAAAGCCAAGCTCTTGAGATAACTTCTTACGCACTCCTTTAATGCGTTGTAATAGCTCTCCACCTTGCGCCTTATCCACAAGAGGAATCAAACGGTATCCTACTTCAAGGCCAATCGTATCGACTTGCTGTACGTCATCCCAGCCCAGCTCTTTCACTTCGACAGGTTTCGCAGCTTGCTCACTATTGGTTTCAGCGACCGCCGTCACAGATTTGGCTTGGGTAGCACGTTTCTGATCCCAATAAGCAATTCCACCAATTAGCGCACTAAAGCCCAGGAACGCCACATGTGGCATTCCCGGCACAATCCCCATCACGAATAAAATGCCACAAGTAACCCAAAGCGCTCTTGGATTGCCAAGCTGTTCCTTCATTACGTTACCCATTTCTTGGGTATCATTTTCACGGGTAACAATGATTGCAGTCGCAACAGAAAGTAACAGAGAAGGGATTTGAGCAACGAGACCATCACCAATGGTAAGAAGTGTGTAGATTTCAATTGCTTGAGAAAACGAAAGATTATGTTGAATCATGCCGATAAATAAACCACCAACAATATTAATCAACATGATAAATAAACCTGCTACCGCATCACCTTTTACGAATTTTGACGCACCATCCATCGAACCGTAAAAGTCAGCTTCTGATGTGATTTCTTCTCGACGTTTACGCGCTTCGTCTGCGTCAATAAAACCTGCATTCAAGTCTGCATCGATTGCCATTTGTTTACCTGGCATGGCATCCAAGGTAAAGCGAGCACTTACTTCTGAAATACGTCCAGCACCTGCGGTAACAACTTTAAAGTTAATAATTAAGAGAATGGCGAATACAACAATACCCACGGCAAAGTTACCGCCAATAACGACTTCACCGAATGCTTGGATAACTTTACCTGCCGCGTCACCACCTTCATGACCTTCGAGCAAAACAACACGGGTTGAAGCAATATTCAGAGCTAAACGCAATACGGTTGCAATCAGCAAAACAAAAGGAAAAAGGCCAAAATCAACCGGCTTTTTAGTGAAAACAGATACCAGAATTACAACAAGGGAAAGTGCAATATTGAAACTAAACAGGATGTCCAACAGGAATGCAGGCATAGGGAGGATAACCATTCCCATGATCGCCAGCAGTATTAGAGGCGCGCCTAATCCAGATGTAATTTGTTTGACTTGAGCTTGATCGATCTGTTTAAAGTAGTTGACCAGTTGCATGCTGTTTCGCTAAAAAATTGACAGATGGCAACTGAAAAGCAATATTCTTGCCAATATTTAACGACGTAATTCTGGCGGTATCGGTAGGTTATTAGAAAGTGGCTTAGGTCGATGCCCTTTACCTGTTTTCCACTTTTTAAGCTGGAATACATAAGCAAGTACTTGCGCCACTGCCATAAACAATTTTTCAGGAATTTCGTGCTCAACCTCGGTGGAATAGTAAATGGCTCGAGCCAAAGCAGGAGATGCCACCATTGGAACTTCATTTCCCTCTGCGATTTTTCGGATATGTAACGCCAATTCATCAACCCCTTTCGCTACCACAACTGGCGCTCTATCTCCGTTATCCTCGTATTTAATTGCCACGGAATAATGTGTTGGGTTGGTAACAACAACATCGGCTTTAGGCACTTCTTGCATCATTCTTCGAGCCGCTGCCTGAAACTGGAGTTTTCGAATTCGCCCTTTAACTAACGGATCACCTTCCGCATTTTTCCGCTCATCTTTCACCTCTTGTTTAGTCATTTTCATCTGCTCGTTATGCTTATATGACTGATAGGGCACATCAAAGGCCGCAATAGGCAGCATGGAGCAGCAAATAATAATGAAAGCCCAACCAATAAGCTCAAGTGCGTGGAATATGTTACGAGGATAAAGTTCTAAATCGAGGTGCAAGGCTTCATCGCTAAAAAAGCGTAATACGGTAAACGTAATACTGCCAACAATCACAAACTTCGCTAACGCCTTAAGCAGTTCAACAATCCCATTCATGCCAAACATCCTCTTAAGGCCTGCTATGGGGCTCAATTTGCTTGCTTTTGGTTTCGCCGACTCCCAAGCCCAATTATATCCACCTAGGGCAATGCTTCCATAAAACCCGGCTATCGCCACAATAATAAGAAAGGACAAGATAGGAATTGCAATTTCAGACAGGGCAAATCCCCAAGCCTGAAACATATGCGTATAGTCATAAGTTTCATCTCGGGACAATGTAAACATCCGCTCCATAATGCGATAAATAGCAACACCAATATCTCTGCCTAAGATGAAAATAGCGATTGCACTAAAGAGCAATACCAATGCGGTTCCTAATTCACGCGATCGCGCAATCTGCCCTTTCTTCCGGGCATCTTCTATCCGTTTGGCGGTGGGTTCTTCGGATTTATCATGAGAATCATCTGCCATAACTTGCCCCTAAACGCAAATTCGCAAAAGTTGACACATTAACAGCATTGCCCTTTCCCATTGTGCAGAAAAGTGAGTAGTGAAGTTACCAAGTGTCAAAGCCATGATAATAAGACCAGTAATCTGTGCGATGGAAAAACCGATCGTGAAAATGTTTAACTGTGGTGCAGCCTTTGTCATTACGCCAAAAGCCAAGTTGATAATCAATAAAGAAACAATAGGCGCAAGAGAAAGGGTTAGCGATGCAACAAACATCCACGCACTCCAATCTACAATGCTTTTCATTTGCGCAGCAGTCCACCAACCCTCACTGATAGGAAACGCCTGAAAGCTCATCACAATCATTCTAATCATGGACAAATGCCCATCCAGAGCCCAAAAAAGCAACGTCGCAAGGATCAGATAAAATTGACCAACAGCCGGTACATTGATCCCATTAACAGGATCAACAATTGAGGCAAAACCCAACCCTGTTTGCATTGCAATAACCTGACCGGCAATAACAAAAGTGTTTAAAACCATAGTTGAAATGAAGCCAATGCCAACACCAATAATCAGCTGCTGCACCACAATCACCATAGTATCAACACTGACCATTTCCTTTATAGGAACGGGCTCTATAACAGGCATAATCATGAACGCTAAGAGCAAAGTTAATATCGCTCTTACATTCGCCGGAATTGATCTTGCGCTTATACCAATCATTGCTGCGAACATGCCAGAGATGCGCATAAAGGGCAGCATTAAATCAGCCAAAAATTGGTATATGGTGTCGAGCGCAAAATCCATGATTTTAGCCCACTACCTCGGGTATGCGCTGTACCATGGTAATCGTAAAATCCATCACTTTTTGCACTAACCAGTGCCCGCCCCACATAAGCGCCAATAGTGTTACGATTAAACGAGGTAAAAAGTTAATTGTCTGTTCATTAATTGATGTTGCGGCTTGGAATACAGCAACAATTAACCCAACAATCATACTCGGCACGATAATAGCGCTAACCAAAACAATTACCATGGTTAAGGCTTCTTGAAGAATTTCGACAAAAACCTCTGGGCTCATAGGTCTCTCCTACATACCAAAGCTATTTGCTAACGTACCGAAGATAAGATTCCAGCCATCGACTAACACGAACAACATCAGTTTAAATGGCAGCGAAACAATCATGGGAGATAACATCATCATACCCATCGCCATCAAAACCGAAGCCACTACCAAGTCAAGAATCAAAAACGGAATGAATAACATAAACCCGATTTGAAACGCTGTTTTTAATTCACTCGTTACAAATGCGGGAATCAACACTGTCATTGGGACATCATCTACATCCTGCACTTGATCTTGATAGCCACCAATTTCCACAAACGTTTCTAAATCTTTAACGCGTGTTTGCGACATCATAAAAGCCCTGAGTGGTAACTTAGCGTTCTCAAAAGCTTCCCTCGCGGTCATTGACTCTGACAAATACGGTTGTAAAGCAGTTTCATTAATTTTGTCGAAGACAGGTGCCATAATAAACATGGTCAAAAACAAGCTAATCCCAATGATGACCTGGTTTGAAGGCGCTTGCTGTAAGCCCAGCGCCTGTCTTAGTATTGACATAACCACGATGATACGCGTGAATGATGTCATCATGACGACAAAAGCGGGAATCAAACTCAGTGCCGTCATAATAAACAGCACTTGCAACGTCATTGTATAATCTTGCGAGCCATCCGGGTTGCTTGTCACGGTTACGGCTTTAATACCCGGCGCAGCACTCGCTATATCAGGGAGGAATATTGCGACAAACGCCATCATCATTGTTAATGCAATGCGTGCTGACATCCTACTCTCCTTTTGTCGTTGATTGCTGCTTTAACAACAAATTCTGAAACTTAGATTTTAAATTCTCTGTTGCTGCATTGCCGCTAATGGGCTGCTCAAGCTTAGCTAGATGATTAATTCTATTGGCAGTGATCCCAATCAAGTGTTGTTCCTGCCCAACTTGAATGACCATCATCCTTTCTCGCGTCCCTACGACCATGGATGCCACAACTTGCAGCTCCTGCGAACCGCTTTGAGTGACATTAAATCGACGCATGAGATACGCCAACATGAAAACAATGCCAATAACCAAAATCAGTGACATGAAAACAGATAGCAAAGTGCTGGCAGAGCCAATGGACTGTGCGCTTTTTTCTTCTGCAAATAGGGGGCAAGACAGGAAGAAGAGAGACGCGAATAACGTCATGCCTCTCTTCAAACGGTGGAGTTTACTTAAGCTTTTTAATTCTTTCGATTTGACTAATAACATCCGTTAACCGAATACCAAATTTATCGTTGACTACAACTACCTCTCCGTGAGCAATCAACGTGCCATTAACTAATACGTCTAATGGCTCACCCGCTACACGGTCCAACTCAACAACCGAACCTTGGTTAAGCTGTAATAGGTTACGAATGCTGATTAAACTTCTGCCCACTTCCATCGAGATGGTAACAGGAATATCCAGAATTGTATCGAGTTTACGTTTCTCTTCACCCGTAATTGGCTCATCAACAAGTTCATCTAGTTCAGCGGGTTGAACATCTTCTGCGCCAAGCAAACCCGCATCATCTTGTGCTTCGGATTCTGCTTGCTCTGCCATCGCGGCAGCCCAATCGTCCATGCCGCCTTCGTCTTCACCACTCATACTTCACCTCTTTATCTTTCGGCCTACAAGTCGTCTTCGAGAACTTGTAGCTCAGCGTCACTGTCAATTCTCCGTCCACCTTTAGTCAGTAGATGTAACTGAGATTTAACAGACACTGGTCTTGGAATTTTTTCTACAATTTTAAGCGCTAAGAATTCTCTTGAACGCCCAAGCTTACTTCTGAAGGTGGGTAACCCTTCAATTAAAACCGTTATATGTTCAGGCATTTCAATAGGAATAACATCGCCTTCTTTCAGTTCCATGACCTTACCAAGCGACATATCGAAATCCATCATATGTGTACTTAGCTCAACATTAACGTCCATAATTTCGTCGCGAAGCGCTCGGCTCCAACGTAAATCAGTGTCTTCTTTATCACTTTGAACACCCGCATCCAACAATTCACGAATGGGTTCGAGCATGGAATAAGGAAGTGCAACGTGGAAATCTCCTCCGCCACCATCTAACTCAATGTGGAAAGAGCTAATAACAACCACTTCAGTCGGATTAACAATATTTGCCATTGCGGGGTTAACTTCTGAATCTAAATATTCAAAAGACACATCCATCACTGGACCCCATGCTTCTTTGTAATCCTCAAAAATAATTTTAAGCAGCATCTGAATGATACGGCGTTCGGTAGGCGTAAATTCACGACCTTCGATCTTGGCGTGGTATCGACCATCTCCACCAAAAAAGTTGTCCACTAGAATGAAAACGAGCCTCGCTTCCATGGTAATAAGCCCAGTGCCTTTTAACGGTCTAAATCGAACCATGTTCAAGCTGGTAGGAACAAATAAGGTATGAATGTATTCACCAAATTTGATCATCTGAATGCCGTTAATTGATACTTCAGCGGAGCGGCGCATCATGTTGAATAAACTAACACGCATATGCCTTGCAAAACGCTCGTTTACCATTTCAAGCGTTGGCATCCGACCACGGACGATACGGTCTTGTGAAGAGAAGTCATATTCAACAGCTGAGGTACTGACCTCCGACTCTTCTATTTCCTCTTCTTCAACATCATCAACACCGTGTAAGAGGGCGTCGATCTCGTCTTGTGATAATAAATCGCTCACTCTAGGCCTCTTTTACTACTGCATTACAAAGCCAGTAAACAGTACTTGCTCAACAATATCTTTGCCTGCAATTTCTTTTAACGCTTTTTGCACTTCTCGCAATGACTGGTCTCGCATTGCGACTTTTCCAACTTCCGTTACCAAGTCATCGGCACTGGAAGAACTAAATACCTTCAACAACGTCCCCTCAATCATGGGAATGTGCATTTTTGCTTGTTCTTCATTTTCGACACCGCGCACCATCAATTGCACTTTGATTTGCACTAATCTATCACGACCAGAACCCGGCACATTGAAAATGAATGGTCGTGGCATAGCAACATATAACGCAGTACCAACATCAGCATTTAACACCTGACCTTCAGGCGCGGCACCAGCATCACCGCCTTCTGTCATCATCTCTTGCGGTACTTCTTCACTGCCTCCCAGGAAAAAGTAAGCTGCTCCGCCGCCAATGGCGAGCACAACCACAGCAATAATGATCAACATCATTTTGCCTTTTTTACCGCCTTCTTCCATTTCTAATTCATTATCAGCCATGTGCGATTCTCATTGTTTGACCAGAAAAAACTATCACGCAGTGAATTTACTTCATTATGTCAATACTTAAGCTAGCTTCAAAGCGCTAATATTGCTTTTCAACAACTGACATTGTTTCATTCACTTAAGTCCCGTTGCATTATGGAGTTTAGGTCAAATTCAATCAAATACGGTGACTTAATTTTTTAATCATTACGCAAAGTAATCGATACCGTTAACGGAACCATTGACCACATTCAATGTATGCTGTTCAGTAAACTCTTCTTCACCTTCTGCGGTATTATCTGCACCACCATCACCGCCTTTTGCAAGCTGTCCTTCTTCACCTTGTTCTTGCCCATTGGCCTCTTGCTGAACAGATGATTGCCCTAACTCAATACCCTGCTCGTCTAGTAATTCTTTTAAGCGTGGCGCAGCATGCTCAAGCGCTTCTCTAGCGTGTTGGGTTTGAACCACAAAGTTAACAGAAGCCGTATCACCAGTCATGTTCAGCTTAACTTTCATCTGCCCCATATCAGGTGGATCAAGTCGAATCTCTGCAACCATGTTCTTTTGATTCACCATGACCTGCACTTTTTCAGCAATATTTTGAGGCGCATCCGGTTTATTCATGTTTACCACTTTTTCCATCTGCGCAGCTTGTTGCTGTCTGGATGCTTCTACCTGAGCGGCATTTATTTCTCGTGCTGAAGCCACCTGACCTGTAGCAGATCTCGATGCATCTGCGGGCACTCTAGCCTCACCTAAATGGCTCGCCACATCCAATGTTGAACTGGCTGTAGCAATGACTTGCTGCAATTTAGCTTGGTCAACATTAACATTCGCTGCGCCTTCTGTGGCACTTGCCAGGGCATCTTTCACAACTTGAGATACATCCCCAGATTGACCTTGCTTCATCTGCTCTTTCATTTCTTCAAGACCCGACTTTAGCTTATCAACAAAGCTCTGTTTTAATTCTGGGGTCGATAATTCTTTTGGCGCAACGTTTTGAGCAATGTATTCTGCCACTTTTTGCACTTGTTCAGGTTCAGCGTTAATCAACTGTTGAGCAAGCTTTTCTGTTGTTTCTAGTTGCTCTGTCCCTTTCCCTGAAGAAAGCTCTGGCTTGTTAGGAGACTGAAGCATACCTGCCAACAATTTGGTGTCTATTTTCATCCAGTCATCGCCTTTTAAAGCGACTAATGGGGAGCCTGCTAGCTCGGGTTTGCCCGCCATATATTCGTCAATCATTTGATCGAGCTGAACGAGTTCTTCTTCAGAAACGGTATCTTTCGCTTTCAAAGAATCGATGAGTGTCAATATATCGGCTAACGCTTCATCTTGAGGCGCATCATCTGGCAACTCACTGTCGGGAGAAACTGCGCTAGTCTTTCCATGCACTTCTGCTGAAATCTCTTCTAGAGTTTTAGACTGAGCATCTACCACCTCTTTCAATGCTTTTTGCAAATCCGTTAACTTAGCGAGCTCATCGGGAATATCGGTTTCAGGTGGAGGAACGGTGCCATCAGTTTCAATAACAGCATCACGAGACTGCCCGTGAATTTTGTCGAGCATTGTTAACCAATCAAAATGCTCTGCGGGTTGTTTTTCTGCATCGATAACGGGTTCGGGCGTTTCTTCGGATGCCACTTCATCAACGACTTCAGCAGCTTCAGCTTGCCAATCACCCTCTCCTTTATGAGTAGAAGCTTCCGAGTCGACAGTACTTTCTGAATCTTCAGAGCGGTTCTGTGCCGACTGCTCACTTTGATGATGTTCAGCATCGGATTCTTGTCGCTCTTGATCAGCGCGGGAATCGTCAGCACGAGATTGCTCGGCACGTGAGTGTTCAGCGCCGAATTCTGCGTCATTTCGTTGATCTGCGCGCGCGACGTCTCTGGAAGGCTCCGATGGTTCGCTGCGCGGGTTAACACTTTTCTTATCCTGAACTTGGTTTTGTTCCAATACCGAGGCGAATTCTTGTCTTCGACCACTGTCGGTTGCATCCGGTACATTATTTCCAGAACCCACCTTAATAGGAGGGGCAATGTCAGTTTTATGAGCGGCAAGATGTTGCATCATTGTTCGCTATCCTCGAAATGGATCACCCAGAATGATTGAGTAATTCGTTGATATTATTAACTTTTAAAATTCACATTGACGATAAACATAATTTTGTTAAACGCCGTGTATCCGTTAGCTGTAAAAGTAAGCAAGACTCGTTCCATTATTGCTTGCAGCTTAACTTGCCTTGCGTCTAAAGAAGCGCTGTGTCGCCACTTCATCCATCAGCTTTTGGTCCAACTTTGCTTCAACCAAAAGCGCTTCTTGTTTTTTCTTTTCTAGCAGCATGTCCACTGCTTTACGTTTTTGTTGATGTTGCAGCCAAATAGCTTTTCGCTGATCCGCAGCAAGTACGGCATTATGAATAATCTTTCTTTGTTGCTCACAGGCAGAGTCAAGCTTAGTAATGAAACCTTGGTGTTGATTAAAGCTCATCGCCTCTAACCCCTCGGTCTGCCCTTTTTGTTGAATGTTTCTGAAATACTCAAGACGATATTGCTCAAGCCCTTGCAACTTCATCCGTTGCTCATCCACGTAATTCTGTGCCAACTGATAATTCATCGCCGCTTTTTCTTCTTTTTCTTGCTCTAATTTGGCAACCAACTGTAATTGAGAGTTAGACATATCGAATCACCCTAGCCTGTTTGCATTGCTTGAATTAACTTCACCATGTCCTGCAAACTTTCATCATAAGGAATGACGTCTTTCATTTTTTGTTGCAGGAATTCGTTGATAAGCGGCTCCGAGCGAATAGCTAAATCAATTCGAGGATCCGTTCCTTTGGTATAGGCTCCAATGCTAATGAGATCTTTGTTCTGCTGATAACGAGAATAAACTTGCTTCAAGGCTCGCATTGAATCCAAGTGTTGATCGCTAACGACGGCTGGCATTACACGGCTGATGGACGCCTCAATATCAATCGCCGGAAAGTGACCTGAATCCGCCAAGCGACGCGTTAGGACAATATGCCCATCCAAAATAGCACGCGCGGAGTCGGCAATGGGGTCTTGTAAGTCATCACCTTCGGTTAATACGGTATAAAAAGCGGTGATACTGCCTTGGTTTTCTGCACCGTTACCTGCTCGTTCTACAAGCGCGGGTAATCTGGCGAATACGGAAGGCGGATAACCTTTTGTTGCCGGCGGCTCACCAACGGCCAAGGCAATTTCGCGTTGCGCCATCGCATATCGTGTTAAAGAATCAATGAGCAATAGAACGTTCATACCTTGATCACGAAAATATTCCGCAATACTCACTGCGGTTTCGCACCCTTTAAGTCGCATTAAAGGGGAAGTATCTGCGGGCGCGGCCACAACGACAGACTTTTGACGTTCTTCTTCACCCAAAATATCTTGAATAAACTCTTTTACTTCTCTCCCGCGCTCTCCAACAAGGCCAACCACCACAACATCCGCTGATGTGCCTCGCGTCATCATGCCCAAGAGCACACTCGTACCCACCCCACTACCAGCGAATAACCCCAGTCGCTGGCCTTGACCAACGGTGATCATGGAATTGATGGCTCGCACACCAACGTCTAGCGGCTGCGCAATG
>CAXRCC010000029.1:0-5871 GCA_964228975.1 Paraneptunicella sp.
GTTAACAATCCAAATGTTAAAGAAGTCTTTGCTGTTTCCGTGAAACGTTAACGCTTGGTATTGTGGTTCGGCGGTAGCAACGTCTGATGCAGGTGCTTGTGGCTCTGGCGAGTGTTGGTTTTCCATTGTTTTCCTCTTTAGCCCTTGTAGCGAAATACAGCTACTTTGGCGGTATTTGTACTTATTCTTTCCATATCTTGTTGTTTTATGGCTAAAACAACTGGTGGAAGTATAGACAAATCACGGGATAAAACAATGTCTAATCTGTGAAAGTCAGTTTGGCTAAATAGCCTGTCGTCAGTGAGTGTGAATTTTCCCGAGAGTCGAGTGAAAAATGCGGAGCAAGGGCGCGCCAACATTGAATACGTGGTTGGCGCAAAAGAAAAATAGTAAAGGCGTTATGCCTTAAAAGATTGTTTTTCTAAAATGTTGATGAAGGAGTTTACGAAGTCTGATTGTTCTTTATATGCCAACCCAATGTGTCGGCTTAACTCAACATTTTCGATATAGCGGAACGCGAGTTCTTCACTGGCACTGATTTCACTGTAATCGGGAATCAGCGCGCAACCCACGCCTGCTTTTACCAATCCCACGGCGTATTCCACGGTTTGAATTTTAGCGCGAACATCCATCATGACACCGGCTTCTGCTAATTTATCGCGCAATTTATCCCACGCTTCACAGGGGGTACGTTGAATGAAGGCAACGTCTTTTAAATCTGACAAGGTAATTTCTTTTTGTAAACTCAAAGGGTGGTTTACAGGAATGGTTAGGCTAAAACGCTCTTGCCACATCGACACCCATTGTTCTTTGTCGTTTAGTTCGGATTTATTAATAATCCGTGCGTCGCATTCGTCCTCTGTGGGAACAAGCGTAAGTTCCATATTCTTGTTAGCAGAGGTGAATTGTTTTAATAAGTGGCTCATACGCGCGACACCCAATCCTCTAGCGAGTCCAAGGCGAAAGGGCTCTTTTGATCCGGTGTGTTTGAACATGTCCTTTATGGCGTTAGCTTGCCCGAGTAATTGTTTAGCAACAGGATAAAGTTGTTGCCCTGCTTCGGTGGCAATGACGCCGCGAGCGTGGCGTTTAAATAGCTGTTTACCAAGGGAGGTTTCAAGTTGTTGAAGTGAAGAGGATATTGAAGGCTGAGCGATAAAGCATGCTTTCGATGCCGCGCTGATACTACCGGTTTCAAATACTGCAGTGAAATATCTTAATGCCCGTAAATCCATGATTCGCGATCTCTTTCAGGTTTGATTTCTTTTGCATTTGGCACTTTGAATTAACCTATGCCCTGTTCAGTACTGCTTACCTTTTGATCTAAAAGGCGACCGCTACTGTACAGGATTACAGCGATGCTCGTAAACCATTTCATTGAAAAAATATACTCCGCATATAGGGGTTGTCTATACTAAATAAAGATTTTTAATATTTTTTATTGATGTTCAATCGGCATATTATTCGACCGTTACAAACGAAAGGTAAAATAAAAAATGGCTAGTAATCGTCCAGAATTCAATTGGCAAGATCCCCTTTTATTAGATTCTGTTTTATCTGAAGAAGAACGTATTATTCGAGACAGTGCGCATCAATACTGTCAAGAACAGCTTTTTCCTCGCGTCCTTGATGCAAACCGCAATGAAGTATTCCACCGTGAAATCATGAACGAACTGGGTGAGCTAGGCTTGCTTGGGTGTACGCTGCCGGAAAAATACGGCTGTGCTGGTGTGAATCACGTTGCTTACGGTTTGATTGCTCGTGAAGTTGAGCGTGTAGATTCAGGTTACCGTAGCGCCATGAGCGTACAGTCTTCTTTGGTTATGCATCCGATTTACGAATACGGCAGCGAAGAACAACGTAACAAGTACCTGCCTAAATTAGCATCGGGCGAATGGGTGGGGTGTTTTGGTTTAACCGAACCGAATTCAGGCTCTGATCCTGCTAGCATGAGTACGCGTGCTGAGAAAGTTGACGGCGGTTACCGCGTCACGGGCAACAAGATGTGGATCACGAATTCACCCATCGCAGATGTGTTTGTTGTTTGGGGCAAGCTAGACGGCAAAGTGCGCGGCTTCGTGCTGGAAAAAGGCATGGAAGGACTAAGCGCACCTAAAATCGAAGGTAAATTCTCACTTCGTGCGTCAATCACGGGTGAAATCGTGATGGATAACGTCTTCGTTCCAGAAGAGAACTTACTGCCTAACGTTGAAGGCATTAAAGGCCCGTTTGGTTGCTTGAATAAAGCGCGTTATGGCATTGGTTGGGGCGCACTCGGCGCGGCAGAATTCTGCTGGCATGCGGCGCGTCAGTACACGTTAGATCGTGAGCAATTTGGTCGTCCTTTAGCGGCAACGCAGCTTATTCAGAAGAAGTTGGCCGACATGCAAACGGAAATTACGATTGGTCTATTCTCGTGTTTGCAAGCGGGCCGTTTGATGGATGAAGGCAAATTAGCACCGGAAGCCATTTCTATTATTAAACGCAATTCTTGTGGCAAAGCGCTCGATATTGCTCGCATCGCACGTGATATGCACGGCGGTAACGGTATCGCGGATGAATTCCATGTTATCCGCCACGTAATGAACCTTGAAGCCGTAAATACCTATGAAGGGACGCATGATGTTCATGCGCTTATTCTAGGTCGAGCACAAACTGGCCTTCAGGCTTTTGCGTAAGCGTTTTTGCGCTTCAATAGCCTCTTAAAATTCGTCTAGCGAATTCTTGTTGTTTGAGTGGGATTCGCTCTAGACGAGAGCGACAGTACCTTCCCTTTCGAGCGAGCCTTGAAGGGGAAGCAAACAATAAGAAGAACTGGATATGAAAGACAGCAACACACGTATCGACGAGCAGTTTGTCTCGTCCGTGCTTTCTGGTGATCTCCCCGCGATAGACAGTCTACTCACACCGCGCGATGCAGGATTAAGCCCCGCCGAGCTGGTGGATCTTTTCGAAACACAAGTCATGAGCCGCCACTTGGATTTGCAAAGCCGATTAATGCAGAAAAAAGGGCAGAGCTTTTATACCATTGGTAGCGCAGGACATGAAGGTAACGCCGCGTACGCCAAAGCCTTCCGCCATGACGATATGGCATTTTTACATTACCGAAGCGGCGCGTTTGTGATTCAACGCAGCAAGCAAGTGCCAGGGCAAACACCGTTGTACGATATGCTGCTCTCTTTTGCGGCTTCATCTGAAGACCCTGTCTCGGGTGGTCGTCACAAGGTATTGGGTAGCAAAGATTTATTCATCCCTCCGCAAACCAGCACCATTGCTTCTCATTTACCTAAAGCAATGGGCGCGGCGTACAGTGTGGGGCTTGCCAATAAACTGGATGCGAATCCGGTATTGCAAGATGATGCCGTTATTGTGTGTAATTTTGGGGATGCATCGGCAAACCATTCTACTGCACAGGGCGCAATAAACGCAGCAGCTTGGGCGTCCTACCAATCCTCGCCAATGCCTATTGTGTTTATTTGTGAAGACAACGGCATTGGTATTTCCACCCCCACGCCGAGCGGTTGGATTAAAGCGAACTTCGAAAATAAACCCGGCCTTAAATACATGAGCTGTAATGGCTTAGATGTGCTTGATACATATAAAACAGCGCAAGAAGCCGTGGCGTATTCTCGTCGTACGAGAAAGCCCGTATTTTTGCATTTCCACACGGTGCGCTTATTGGGGCATGCCGGGTCTGATTCTGAGTTTGTGTATCGCGACATGGAAACCATCTCAGCGATCGAAAAGAAAGATCCCTTACTGCATACCGCAGGTATTTTGCTCGATAACGAGATTTTAACACCGCAGCAAGTTGTTGATATTTATCAAGGCGTGAAAACCAAAGTGGCACGTATTGCCGATTACGCAGGGCAAAGACCGCGACTTGAACATGCCGACCAAGTGCTAGAAAGCTTGGTGCCTGAAAAGCACGATCCAAACTTACCCGAACCAGCTCAGCCGATTGACCGTGCTGAACTGTTTAAACACGAAAAGCACAATCTTGCAAAACCACAGCATTTAGCCAAGCTCATCAACTGGACATTAATGGACGTGATGGCGTCCAACGGCAATGTGGTGATGTGCGGCGAAGACATTGGTCGTAAAGGTGGCGTGTATAACGTGACCAGCCGTTTGATTGAGAAGTTTGGTAGTCCGCGTGTGATCAATACCTTGCTGGACGAGCAATCCATCCTTGGTTTAGCCATTGGCCTGGCACACAACGGCTTATTGCCCATTCCAGAAATTCAATTCCTTGCGTATGTGCACAACGCAGAAGATCAGATCCGTGGTGAAGCGGCAACGCTATCTTTCTTCTCTCGTGGGCAGTACACCAACCCGATGGTTATTCGCATCGCCGGGTTGGCTTATCAAAAAGGGTTTGGTGGGCACTTCCATAACGACAATTCTTTTGCTGTGTTCCGTGATATTCCAGGTGTGATTGTGGCCAATCCTTCAAATGGCGCAGATGCGGTTGAAATGCTACGAGAATGTGTTCGTTTAGCACAAGAAGAGCAGCGAGTTGTCGTATTCCTAGAGCCTATCGCTTTGTACATGACAAAAGATTTGCACGAAGCTGGCGATGGACTTTGGACTTTCCCCTATGTTGAGCCAGAAAAAGCAGAGCCAATTAAGCTAGGCGATATAGGCCAATATGGAGAAGGTCAGGATCTGGCAATTGTGACCTATGGCAACGGCTATTACTTGTCGCGACAGGCTGAAAAACGCTTAGCCGAGCAGGGCATTAATGCTCGCGTTATCGACCTGCGCTGGCTTGCGCCATTAAACGAAAGCGCGATTGTGGACGCCGTGAAAGATTGCGATCACATTCTTGTGGTTGATGAGTGCCGTAAAACGGGTTCTATCAGTGAAGCTATTCTTGCCGCCTTCGTTGAAAATGCCGCGCAGCTAAACGCACAGCCGAGCATGATTAAACGCATTTGTGCTGAAGATTCGTTCATTCCGCTTGGCTCTGCTTCGTATACGGTGTTGCCATCACAAGATAGCATTTACGAATTTGCACTGGACTTAGTCAAAGGTAAAACAGCCACGCATGTGGAAAGGGTTGAGCCGTCACAGGAGGCGGAAAATGTCTAATCAAAAACAAACCGCCTTGGTGATTTGCCCGGGGCGCGGCACCTACAACAAAGATGAGCTGGGCTATTTGCATCGTTACCATGCCGATAAGTTGCACATTCTTGATGCCATTGATACCGAGCGTGCTGTAAATGGTCAAAAGAGCGTTCGAGAGCTGGATAGCATGGCAAGTTACAGCATGAAGCAGCACACGGTTGGTGAGAATGCGGCGTCTTTGATTTATGCCTGTTCTAAAGCTGACTTTATGGCAATTAACCGCGATAAGTACGATATCGTGGGCGTAACGGGTAACTCAATGGGCTGGTACATAGCCCTTGCTGTGGCTGGGGCTTTGAACGAAGCCAATGCGGCAAAGCTTATTAATACTATGGGTTCGATGATGGCAGGTGGCACTATCGGTGGTCAGAGTATCTATCCGATTGTTGATGAAAACTGGAAAGTGTCGCCAAGCATGGTTGAGCAAGTGCACAGCGCGATGGCTGAAGTGAATGCGCACCCCGACGCTGAGCTGCACGAGTCCATCCGTTTGGGTGGTTACATGGTGTTTGGTGGCAACGACAAAGCACTGAAAATGCTGGAAAGCATATTACCTAAACTGGAAGAGCGTTATCCTATGCGCTTATTCAATCATGCTGCATTTCATACGCCAATGCTTGATGACATTGCGGAAAAAGCACAAACGTTACTGCCAGCGAGTCTTTTCCAAGCACCTGAAGTGCCTTTGGTTGATGGTAAAGGGCAAATTTGGCAGCCGTACAGTACCGATGTGGAAAAGCT
>CAXRCC010000030.1:0-9220 GCA_964228975.1 Paraneptunicella sp.
CAATCGGCTCACACCAAAAGCGGATAAGAAGCGCCAATCTTCCACGCCAATTTTTCTGCTCGCTTCCAATTGATCAACCAAGTTTTGTGAGGTTTTCTCACCTAAGCCAAACGTTCTGAATTGGAATGCATCTAGGCTGTAAATTTCATGAATATGTTTTATGCCAAAACCACTCAGTTTTTCGATAACCTTTGGGCCAAATCCGTCGTTGTTCCCCAATGTTTTAAAGAAGTGAATTAGCGTATTCTCGGTTTGTGCAGGGCAATCACTCTTGTTCGGACAAATAAGATGATCAGACTCCCAAATTAAATGCGCTTTACAACTTGGGCATTCGGTAGGCAGATCGGGTTCCGCTTCTTTAATGACATCTTCAATTTTTGGAATGACCAAACCACTTCGAACAATTTGAACCACCGCACCAGGACCAATTTTCTTGGTCTTTACCATGTTGTAATGATGCACTGTTACACGGCTTATCGTTGCGCCACTCAATTTGGTTGGCACAAGCTCCGCAACGGGAGAAATACGACCCGTTCTTGAGGTTTGAGGCGTGACTTTTAACACTTCAACTTGAGCAGATTCTTCATTAATCTTAAATGCAATTTGCCAACGGTGATTCTTCCTTGTTGCCCCCATGTGTGCTTTAATCGCCTCATGAGTTGTTTCCAAAATAACGCCATCAATATCGAAATCTACCGCGCTCCACATCACCGCTATAATCTCATCAAATTCTGCCATGATCTGAGAAAAGTGCTTAGTCTCATTTTTAATCAGTGCGAATGGATAAAAAACACAAGCCCCATCATCGATGGCCTTTTGTACATTCTCATCCACTTTCTTTTCCGCAATAATCGCTGCTTGAATGTTTCTTGAGTTTTCAAACACCTGACTAAGCTCTTGCTCAAAATAACTCTTTTTGATGACAATCTCGCCAGCGCCCAAACCTCGCTCACCGTTATCGGCTACTTGCAAACCACGTTCAAAAGCGCGGGTGATGTCCTGTCCACGGTAACCATCACCTCGTGTGTAAAGTGTTGTGCCATCGTCAAAAGCGGCGTAACCATCAAGTTTTGGGGTAACGCGCAATTCGATTTCACTTTCAGGCACATCAATTTCGTTAGCTGCTTTTAAAATTCGTTTGAGCCACTTTTCAATGTCTTCTTTTGAATACGCCTTTTCCGTAGAAAGCATTCTTTGAGGCAATTCAACCGTTTTCGCATCAACAAGCACTTCTGGCTCAACGTTATTAAGGAAAGGATGCTCAGGGTTAACTGATTTTCATTGGGAGATATAAGCGTCGTACTGCGAATCTTTTAAGGCTTGTTTACCCTCTCTATAAAGGGCGTTCGCTGCGCGAAGTAATATCGCTAGCTCTTCTTCAATCAACTCTTCTTTAAGGAAGAGCGCTTGTAGCTCGGAAGCGGTAGTCTTCAATTCCACCTTATCTAAAATAGCGATTTGTTCATCACTGAAGTTAATTTCTAACATGAGTACTGCTCCTACAGATAAGACAAAAACTGAACGTGTTTAAAACGTTGTGGGAGTGCATAATTGCGGTGAGTTAAGTCGGTAGGACTATTCATTTCTTAACTTCCAAATACAAGACAGGCAGATGTGTACACATCTGCCTTTTCATTCACTTAAGTAAAATGTAGCTTTTTAGCTACGATTGATCATACGTCGACGTTCAAATTCTCTGATTTTTTCAACGTATTGTTGCAAACTTTGTTTGGTGAGAAGGCTTCGACGCCCATCTAAGATTTGCCCACCAAATTCATCCGCCAATTTTCTTGCGGCATTATGCATCATATTGAACACTTGTTGTGGTTCACCTTCAATCGGCAAAATCATAAACAAGGTAATGCCTTGAGTTTCGAAGGTTTCCATCGCATCAACATCAAAAGTGCCCGGCTTAAACATGTTAGCGAGACTAAACAATTTAGGCCCTTTACCATTGCTTGCGGCATGACGATGGAACACATTATGCTCACCAAATTTAAAACCCAGTGTTAGCAGCGCAGGTAATAACGCAGCGCCGGGGATGGCTTTGCCATCGGGCATTTTCACATTCAGTGCCAACACTTCTTCTTGAATATCTTCTTGTTTTTCTGTGCTTGGACTTTGCGCTTTCGCTTCCACTTTCATGCTTGGTTGCTGTTCAAAGTCCATACGAATTTGATCTTCTGCGCCGATTTTTGGCTCAACACGACTGGTAGCTGGTCGCTCTTTCTTATCTCCAGACACCAATTTTTTCGCTTTATCTGCGAACGATTCTTTCACTGGCTCTTCTTTTTCTGCCGCGTGTTTACGCTCTAATACCGGCTCGCTTTTCGGCGATGATGTGCTTTCTATCGAAGAATTAACGTTAATGGGAGCATGTACATCGTCGTTACCCGCTTTCAGCAACGAAGACGGTGGCTCAGGAATCACTTCTTCTTCGACTTCTTCAACACTTTGAGATTCTTCCTCTTGAGGCGGGCTCATTGGCGGCACTTCAGAACGAGACACCGTTCTGACTTGACCAATACCGTCCTCATCAAAATCCGTGTTTAATTCATCTTTTATTAAATCCGGCGATATCGAAAAGTCTGAAATCTCAGGCTCTTTCTGTTCGCCTTCTTCGTACAAGCTTGGCTCAGATGTTAAGGGTGCTTCAAAATCACCTGACGACTTTTCTGCCTCAGCATGGGATATTCCAGGTTCTTTTCTGGCTTTCTGCTTGCTTTTTTCCACTGCATTTTTACGAATTGTCCACAAACCATGAACCAAAATTCCCAAAATACAGAAAACCCCTATTACGATTATTGCGAGTCGCAAATCTTCCATCAATTAACAAACCTTTCTACGCATTAACAATTGCGACAGCTTCTTCAACATCAACAGCAACAACTTTAGACACGCCGGGCTCCCCCATTGTGACGCCTGTTAGATGTAATGCCATTTCCATCGCAATTTTATTATGAGTTATATAGATAAACTGAACACTCTTTGACATTTCCGAAACCAGTTTACAGAAACGTCCAACATTCGCATCATCTAATGGTGCGTCGACTTCATCCAACAAACAAAAAGGTGCTGGATTTAATCGAAAAATTGCAAAAACTAATGATAAAGCGGTCAGTGCTTTTTCTCCACCGGAAAGGAGGTGAATTGTACTATTTTTCTTGCCGGGTGGTCGCGCCATAATCGTCACGCCCGTTTCAAGCAAATCATCCTCAGTTAAATCAAGGTAGGCAGAGCCACCACCAAATACTTTAGGGAACAATTGCTTCAAGTCATCATTCACTTGATCAAACGTTTCTTTGAATCGAAAACGCGTTTCTCTATCAATTTTACGAATCGCACTTTCTAGCGTGTCCAATGCAGACACCAAATCATCGTTTTGATCATCGAGATGCTGTTTTCGTTCAGCCTGCACTTCGTATTCTTCAACAGCGGCCAAATTAACCGCGCCCAAACGGCTCAGTGCCGATTGCGTTTTATCAAGTTCGTCTTGCCAAACTTGCTCTTGCGCTTCTGCTGGCAAGGTTTCTAATAACGGCTTCAAAGGTTGCTGCATTTCTTGCAGTTGTTCGAGTACAGCACTGGCTCTTGCCTTATAGCCCTCACAATCAACTCGTGTACTTTGCTGCACAGTTTTGGCCTTTTCAATGCGCAATTGCACACCTTCTCGCCCTTTTTCAAAATCCAATAACCTTTCTTCAACATCAGACAGCGCATCGCTCACTTCAGCTTGTTTAACCTGCTGTTCACTGCGTTCATCTAGCAATATCGCTAACCGCTCGGATTGCTCCTCCATGGGCAAAAGTAAGGTATCTTGCTCATCTTTCAAACGGGTTAGCTTTTCTTCTTCCGCCTTTAAATCCGATTGATGACGCACTAAATTTTGTTGTTCCGATTGATATTGGTTTTGCTGCGATTGAAATGACAGCGCTAGCTGATGTTTCTGTGACTGATACTGAGCAGCTGATTGCCTTAAATGCGCAATCTCTTGCTGCATCTTTTCTCTGAGAGGCTCGAAGCTTTCCCCTCCTTCGCCGCTTTCTATTTGCTCTGCTTCCAATTCAACGATGGCTTCATTCAGTGACTCAAGTTGCGCTTGCTCGATAGCCATTTGCTCTTCTTGCACGGCTAAATCGGCTTGTAACCTTTCTAGTTGCTTTTCTTGGCGCGCCATCTGTTGCTGAATAAACTGTTTTTGTTGTTGGCTTTGATCCTGCTTCGCCTTTAGCTGTAGATGTTGCTGATCGGCGCTTTGCTTTTCACTTAGCGCTTTGCTCAATGCTTGAGCAGCCAAATCTAACGCCCCCTCTAGCTCAATATGTTTAGCCGATAAGGCATCAACCTCTTGTTCTAAATGCTTAATTTCATTGGCTTGCGCTAAAATACTGCCGTTTTGATTACCTGTGCCATTAATAAGCCAGCCGGCCCCCCGCCAATATCCATCGGCAGTAATAACACTTTGCGCTTCGGTTAACGATGAGGCCAACGTATCTGCATCTTTTGTACTTTGTGCTATAAAAATAGAATTAAGCCAAGCAGGGCAACGCGCATTCATACACTTGCTAGCCAGCGAATCCGGCTGCTTATCTTGGCTCATGGCATCTGTGTACAGAATTTTTAATCCCGACGTGGTTTCATTTACGGCTTGCTCTGCAATATAAGCGCCCTGCCATTGTTGTAAGGCAGTTTCAAATGCTTTTTCCCAACCTGGTTCAACTGCCAACGTTTCCCAGAACGAAAGCATTTCATCAGGCTGTTTAGATAACCAATTTTCAATAGCATCGTTACCCTTTAATTGCTCTGCATAGAGGGTTTTTAGTCCGCTACATTGCGCCTGTGTTTTTTGCCACAGTTGAAAGCAAGATTGTTGCGCTTTTTGGCTTTGCTCATGATGAGATTTGGCTGTATTTAACATATCGTCACACAAAGCAACTTGCTGTAATACGCCGTCTATCTCCTCTTCTAGCTCAATGCATTGTGCTTCTAATGAAGCTAACTCATCTTGAAGATCCGTTGCCGTTAAACCAAGCATTTCCTCTTTAATTTCTGCAATGCGTTGCTCTGTTCTAAGCTGCATTTGCAGGCCAGACTGAATTTGGCTGTGAGTACTCTGAATGCGTTGCTTTAACTGGTTAAGTTGTTGTTCTTGTTGACGCCACTGCGCCTGCTTTTCTAAAAAGCGTGCCTCTTCGTCTTCTAACTGCGTGTTAAGCGCTTCAATTTGCTCATCGATTAACGCAATTTGCGGTTCAAATGAAGCGACTGTTTCGGTTAATGCCTCAACATTTCTTTCAGACTCTGCCACTAATGCAATCAGTCGGGTACGCTCACTTTCTGCTTGCCTGCTTTCTCTCGCGACTTGCTCGGTACGTTGCTTCGCGTGAATTTGAGATTGCTCAATGCGGGTAATGTCAGTAGCAAGATTGAAAATCTTCTGTTGAATATCACTCAACGTTTGCTTTAGGTCGGCTTGATTCTCACGATATTGAATAATGCTCGTTTCACCGCCTCGCTGCTCGGCTACCAGTTTTTGAATATCGGTTTCTTGCTGCTCAATTTTTGCCTCAAGCTCTGTCACCACAGCGCTATGTTTCAACCAACGAATCGCTGCTAATTCCGCTTTGTATTTGCGTTCTTTGGCTTTTAACTCTTTGTAGCGTCTTGCTGCTGCGGCTTGTCGTTGGAGCTTATCCAATTGTTGCCCAAGTTCAACGCGCACATCTTCCAACCGTTCCAAGTTTTCGCGGGTATGCCTGATTCGGTTTTCAGTTTCGCGACGGCGCTCTTTATATTTTGATACGCCCGCCGCTTCCTCGATGAAAACCCGTAATTCTTGGGGTTTTGATTCAATTAACCGAGAGATCATGCCTTGTTCAATAATGGCGTAACTGCGAGGTCCAAGCCCTGTGCCTAAAAAGAGATCTGTTACATCACGCCGACGACATTTAGCGCTATTTAGGTAGTAAGTGGATACGGTATCACGCGTAACAACACGTTTTACCGATAACTCATTGTAACGAGCGAATTCACCTTCAATACGGCCACTGCTGTTATCAAACACCAATTCAACACTGCACTGAGAAACAGGCTTTCGCGCTGAAGAGCCGTTAAAAATGACATCTGTCATGGCATCGCCGCGTAAATTCTTAGCAGAGCTTTCACCAAGCACCCAACGCACGGCATCGATAACATTGGATTTTCCACAGCCGTTCGGACCCACTATTGCGGTCATATCATCGGGAAAAGGTATGTTGGTAGGATCAACAAAGGACTTGAAGCCAGCTAATCTAATCTTTTTTAAACGCATTCACTGCTATGCTAAAACTATCTGTTTTTATTACAACAAGTTATCTAATACGTAATTCTAGCGTTAGATACCCTAATGGGGAACGTATTTTTATTGAATCTCATGCAAACAGCGCTCACTGACGGTAACAATTGCTGATTCCCCCCAGTAAAGATAGCCTTTACAATGCAATTATGATGAGAAGTAACAAAAATAAATGACAAAATTTATGCAAACACATTCTGGCGCAGGGTACTTTTTACTCGGCTTTAAACTTATCCGCACTAAAGGCATTCGCCGATTCGTCTTCATTCCCTTTATCGTTAATCTTATTTTATTTGGCAGCGCATTTTACTATTTGTTTGGTCGAATTGATGAACTCGTTGTTTACCTCATGGGTGCCTTACCCAGCTGGCTGGACTGGCTAAAAGACGCAGTTGCGTTTTTTGTGTGGCCCCTAGCGGTCATTGGTATTTTGCTCGTTTCCGCTTACCTATTTAGCACTCTGGCTAACTGGATTGCCGCACCATTCAATGGGCTTTTGTCCGAAAAAATGGAACTGCTGCTCACGGGAAAACGTGCAGATGAAGGTTCATTTGTCACTTTATTAAAAGACATACCTCGTACTTTATTTCGTGAATTGGTTAAGTTGAAATACTACTTACCTCGCGCGTTACTATTTCTTTTACTGTTCTTTTTCCTACCTATCGCGGGACAAGTCCTTTGGTTCCTGTTTTGCGCGTGGATGATGGCAGTGCAGTATTGTGATTACCCTTACGACAACCATAAAGTTGCCTTTCAGGATATGAAAGCGGACTTATTAAAGAACAAAAGCGATGCCTACTCATTCGGCACTGTTGTGATGTTGTTCTCTATGATCCCCATCGTGAATTTTTTAGTGATGCCTGTCGCCATATGCGGTGCAACGGCAATGTGGGTAGATAAGCTAAAAGCGCAACACGTTAAATCGTAAATGCGCTACAACTAATTTGCCGTCGAGGCATGAAGTTCATTATCAAAGTGCGGCGTTGCCTGATGCGCCGTACTGCATATCACTTGATTTCGGCCCGCGTTTTTCGCCTGATAAAGCGCTTTGTCGGCCAAATCAATAGCAACATCAAAACTGTCACGGGGCTGATATTCTACAACCCCCACACTGGTCGATTTGACGATTTCTCGACCATCAATTTCATAATGCGATGATTCATAACGAGCGCGAATTCGCTCTGCAACCCGTTCAGCAACATCCATTCCGCCATCTAAAATCACTAAAAATTCTTCTCCGCCATAACGAAATGCATAGTCTTTATCACGAATTTCACAACGGATAATATCCGCCATATGAATAATGAGCTTATCTCCTTCTAAATGCCCATAATTGTCGTTAATTTCTTTAAAACGATCTAAATCTATCATAATTAATGATAATTTTTGGCTAGGTAAATAAGCACACTTTATTTGACTGATAAACTCAGTATTTAAAAAACGACGGTTATATAACTTTGATAAAGAATCAGTATTACTGGCTTTAGTTAATTCAACTTTTTGTTTTTGTAAGACTCTTAATTGTTGTTTATATCGATTAGACCACTTAAACACTGAAACGGACACAATAATAATGCCTAAATTATTCGCAATGTTTTCAAAAACTAAGCTTATCCACTGTGGTTGGATACTTACAAACTCGTCCATTAAGTCATGAGCATGCCCAATCAAGAGGCAACATAAACCCGCAAACAACATGGCCGAGTTAGAGGAATTGGAGCGAAGGCGAATATTGATGATCAGCATCATCAATATGAAGCTAATTGCGAAGATCTCGCTGATAGCGTCGTTGTAATCGATGAGATGAGGCTCTAGCGCAACGTTACTTTGGAGTATCCACACACTCCAACTTAGCAATAAAAGCATCAACCCAAAAAGCGTGTAAATACGATCGGTGTTCATATCATTCTTCATCCTTCTCTACAGGATAAAGAATACGATCAAAAAATGACTAATTTATGTCATTTTTTTAACATTATTGTTTTTATTTAAATTAACCAAATAGAATTAAAACTAGGGGAAATTACCCTTATGTGTGAATTCTTTAAGACAAGAACATTATTAAATATTCATTATAATTTCTTTTTTAAATTGCTTTTTATAGAGTTTTATCTCTAAACTGTCTGTGATGGTTAGGAGTAAAGGTTGCTTCTACCCGGCATCAGGTGATTTTGACTATTGACACTTGCATGACGTTTCAGCCCAATAGTCGAGAGAAATTGAAATGAAATTATATGTAGGAAACTTATCCTATCAAATGTCGGATAGCGATCTAGAGCAAACTTTCTCCGAATTCGGTGACGTACAGTCTGCTAAAATCATTATGGACAGAGAAACAAACCGTTCTAAAGGCTTCGGCTTTGTTGAGCTAAACAGCAGAGAAGCGGGTGAAGCTGCAATCGAATCTTTAAACGGTCGTGAAGTCAGTGGCAGAAGTATCGTTGTTAACGAAGCTCGTCCACCTAAGCCTAGAACAGGTGGCGGCGGTCGCGGTCGATTCTAAGAAGTTTCCTTCTTAAGAAAAGAATTCCGAGCGTTATGGTTAATGCCTTAACGCTTATCATCCTCCCCAGATTCAAAAAACAAACTTATTGGTCTAGCACTAGTAGGTTCACAGTTCTATTGCATTTTTGGTGTCAACTTCCCACGAGATAGCTTTCTCCTCCTGCTCCCTTAAGTTTTCGTATCACTAAAGTGCAGCCACTTTTTGAACATTACTTTTATATTTTTTCATATTTAAACACGCCACTCTTATTACTTTTCGTTTTATCAAAATGAACACTGTCATAATTTTCACAACAATAACAACAAGATACAGAATCCAATTTGCGATGAGACATATAAACATCCTCGCAGAGTTTAAAAAAGGCGAAAAAAGCCTTCTGT
>CAXRCC010000031.1:0-18382 GCA_964228975.1 Paraneptunicella sp.
CCTTGCCAGCTCTTTATACATGTTATTTAACGAAGGCGGTGTTTTGATTCCAGGCAAAACCGAAAAACACAAACCGTGCGCCTGGCCCGGCCCGTGGTATGGGTCTTGTCCTAAAATAACGACTTTAACATCGGAGAATTCGGTGTGACGAAACGCATTAAATACGTCTTTTTGTGGCGGGAAAATGATCTTTCCCGCCGCTCTTTCCTGCTCGACAAATTGTAAAATTTGTTGGAAGTAGGGTTGCGCTTTTTCATGACTAAGCGCGTCTTTCCAAGTTTGCATACGGCCCTATAGAATGTTGAATAGGTGTTGTTTCAATTGCTGATAATCATTGGGTAACGGAACAGACAAACTTTGCTTATCTGCAACATCGACTAATGCCTCTGGTAGCGCAATAGGTTGACCTAATACATTTTCAACGGTTTCGCGGAACTTAGCAGGGTGCGCCGTTCCTAAGAAAATGCCTTGCTCATCATCTTGCAACTCACGTGTTAGCGCTTTATACGCAACTGCTGCATGAGGCTCACTGATGTAACCTTCGCTTGCTAAGTGTTTCATACCAAGCTGCGTGTACTCTTCATCAATACAAACCGCAGTAAGAATCTCTTTATCTAACAAGCCCTTTTCAAACAACGCTTCAATACGAGGCCAGTTGTTTGGCTGACTCACATCCATTGCGTTAGACATAGTCGCTTTTGTTGCATTGGGTGACCACTCACCGCTTGCCCAATAACGTGGTACGGTGTCATTTAAGTTTGTTGCCGCCACAAAACGTTTAATAGGCAAGCCCAATACTTTTGCGAACATGCCCGCAGTGAGGTTGCCAAAATTACCGCTTGGGACAGAAATAACGGCTTTTTCACGCTTATCTGCATCCAGTTGCGCAAAGGCCTCGAAATAATAGCAAATCTGCGCCATCAGGCGGCTAATATTAATAGAGTTAGCCGAATTTAAGTGCAAACCTTCTCGCACGTCTTTGTCTTCAAAAGCAGTTTTGACCAAGTGCTGACACGCATCAAAATCGCTCTCGATCGCAACAGTGTGAATGTTGCCGCCGAGGGTCGAAAATAGCTTTTCTTGCAAAGGTGAGATTTTGCCTTTAGGGAACAAGATCACAACATCAATGTTTTCAATACCGTGGAACGCATGGGCCACCGCAGCACCGGTATCTCCCGATGTCGCTGTCAGAATTGTGATTTTCTGCCCCTTAGAAATGGTGGATAAGCACTGCGCCATAAAGCGCGCACCAAAGTCTTTAAATGCCAATGTCGGGCCGTGGAATAACTCTAAACATTGCACGTTATCAGACACTTGCGCTAACGGAGCAGGAAAAGCAAACGCTTTTGCAACAAGGTCGCTAACTAACTCTTCTGGTAACTCATCACCAATAAGCTGTTGAATCACTTTCGCGCTACGCTCAGCAAAAGGCAATGCGAGCAACGCATCAATATCATCAAAGGGTTTGAATTCACTAGGAAAGTACAGGCCCATATCTTGGCCTAAGCCTTTTTTCACGGCTTCAGAAAAACTAACCTGATCGGAGGAGACTTTTAAATTGTACAAATGCACGGCTTATTCCTTCACAATTCTGGACCCTTCAAGGTCCAATTTACAGATATGACTGAACCCAGCGTCGTTTTGAATGTAATGCTGAGATAGCCAATCGTTTATTATTTCTGCTTGTGATAAATCATCACAAAGCGCAAATACGGTAGGACCTGAGCCCGAAATACCAAACGCCCCCGCGCCGTTTTCCAATGCAAATGCTCTTGCATCATCAAAGCGAGGTAATAAGGATTTTCGATAAGGTTCTGCAACAACATCTGTAATGACCGCTTGAGCGGTTTTTGCATCTTGCCGATGCAAAGCATCAACAAAAATGGCGAGTTGTCTACCGAACTGAATTGTCGTTTGCAAACTGACTTCTTGAGGTAAGATTTTGCGCGCTGCCGAAGTGGATACATGCACACCAGAGTAGCAAGCTACCCAGTACCATGAATCAATAGAAGGTAAATTACGAGCAACTTCGTGCTCTAGTTCACTGATGAGTGTTAACCCACCAAGGTAACTTGGTGCGACATTATCGTAATGAATGCTGCCGCTAATTTGCCCTTCTAATACGCCCATCATGTTTAATAATTCGTTTTTATTGAATGGCGTATGATAAAACTCGTTTAACCCATAAAGGGCAGCAACAATTGAGCTCGCGCTTGAACCCAATCCGCTGCCAATAGGCAAGTGCTTGTGTAATGTCATATGAACGGGCTCTGGCGATGCGCCACGCTCTTTTAAACAAGCAGTAAAATGTTCATAGCAATGAGTGACAATATTGTCGGAAATGTTTTCAGGAAGCACACTTTGAAAACGCCCTGCGTAATCTAAAGCATATTGTTCACTGCTACGAATTTCTATTTCATCACCTAACGTTGACCCATCGATTGGCAGCAATGCTGCGCCTAACATGTCAAACCCTAAGCTTACGTTACCGACAGATGCCGGTGCATAGACTTTTAAATACATTTTAAAGCCTCTATTTTAAGGGGAGTTATAGAGGAAAAAGGCTAACACGCGAAGTGCATTAATACACTGTATTTCATGCTATTTCTTATACGCGAGAACCTCTTTCCATTACCTTATTTTGTGTTAAATAATGCCCTATACATGCTTCCAAGGCATAGTACGCAATACGTCAGCAAAAACCCCTGCTGCTGTTACTGCTGCGCCTGCACCGTAACCACGAATCACGAATGGAAGGGGCTGGTAGTAATGGCTGTGAATTGCCAGCGCATTTTCACCTTCTTTAATACCAAATAACGGGTGCGACTCATCCACTTCTGCAATCGCAACTCGGCATTTTCCATCTTTGATACTGCCCACATAACGCAGCACTTTTCCTTCGGCTCTTAGCTGACTTAAGCGAGATTCAATGTCTGCATCAAGCTCAGTCAATCGAGTCATGAATTCATCAACTGGGCCACTCGCATCAAACGAGCTTGGCAATACAGATTCAATTTCAATATCGCTCAGTTCCATGTTCAGCCCGGCTTCGCGCGCCATGATGAGCAACTTACGCGCCACATCCATTCCGCTTAAGTCATCACGCGGATCCGGCTCAGTATAGCCATTTTCAAGCGCAATACTCGTTGCCTTAGAAAGTGGCATACCTTCATCAAGGTTACCGAAAATAAAAGACAAAGAACCTGACAAAATACCTTCAAATTGAATGAGTTCGTCACCGGCATAAATCAATTTTTGTAGATTATCTATAACCGGAAGGCCCGCGCCAACTGTCGTTTCGTACAGGAACTGGCGATTAGAGGCTTGCGCCACTTCTCTTAACTTGTTGTAGAACTCCATATCGTTGGTATTCGCCTTTTTATTTGGCGTCACCACGTGGAAACCTGAAGTCATAAAATCAACGTACGTGTTAGCAATCACTTCACTGGTAGTACAGTCGATAACCACAGGGTTAACCAAGCTATTTTCATGGGCAAAGTCACGTAACTTAGCGACGGATAGGCTATCTTCTGCCTTCGCAAGTAAGCCTTCCCAGTCATTTTGCAGGTCGATACCCTCAGGGTTCAACAAAATGCGTTTACTGTTTGCGATGCCATAAACACGCAAACGAATGTGCCTTTCTAGTAAGCTTTGTTGTTGTTTACTGATTTGGGCTAACAGCTCTGCCCCTACGGTTCCACAGCCTACAAGAAATGCATCAATGGTGTGTAGGTTTGAGAAGAAATTCTCATGGATGACTTTCACTGCTTTTTTCGCCTTTCGATTTTCAACTACAGTAGAAATGGAGCGCTCAGAAGAGCCTTGAGCAATCGCAACATTATTCACTCGCGCTTGAGCTAGTGCGCTGAAAAACTTCGCTGCCATACCTTTTGAGTGGCGCATGCCATCCCCAACCAAGGTGACAATGGCGAGGTTTTGTTTCACCTCAATCGGCTCTAATAAGTTATTGGAAAGCTCTAAAGCGAAAGAGTCTTCCAACATATTTAGCGCGCGCTCTTCATCTTTGCCATGAACACAAAAACTAATACTGTATTCACTGGATGACTGCGTAATTAAACTGATCGAAATATTGGCATTGGAAATCACTTCAAAGACACGGCTAGCCATGCCAACCATGCCCTTCATGCCCGGACCAGATAGGTTAAACATGCTCATGTTTTCTAGCAAAGATATGCCTTTAACCTTGGTCCATCTCGTGCTGGCTTCATGGCTGATTAGCGTACCAGGCGCTTGTGGATTCAGTGTGTTTTTGATCAAACAAGGAATAGAGAATTGCGCAATAGGGCCGATGGTTTTGGGATGAAGGACTTTCGCACCAAAATAAGAAAGCTCCATCGCTTCTTGGTACGTTAATTTATCGAGTAACACCGCGCCATCAACTTGGTTTGGATCAGCATTATAAACGCCATCTACATCGGTCCAAATTTCACATGCTTCTGCGTTTAAGCAGGCGGCTAAAATGGCGGCAGAGTAATCTGAACCGTTACGCCCCAATGTGACTTTTTCACCCGCGTCATTGGTAGCGACAAAGCCTGGCATAATCAGCATTGCGTCATCGTCGTAAGAAAAATCTTGGAAGCGGCCACGGCTTAATTCGAGATCTGCGATGCTATCGAGGTATTCCCCTTCTGCAAGGATATAATTAACAGGATCGATAATGGTATTTTTTTGGCCTAATGCAGTCATAATCGCTGAGAAGAAGTTCACACTGAAGTATTCACCTAAACTCATGATCTTTGCCGCGATGGGATCTGGGCAAACCTGCAATAATTTAATGCCTTGTAAATGTTCTTCCAATTGACCTAAATGGGAGCGAATAAAACGGCCAATGGTCTCTGAGTCGAAATGAGGTAACGACTCCTTTAATTGATCGGCAATACCCTCGAGCTTTGCGCTCATGTCCTGCATTAATTGGGTATAGTCTTCACCTGCTGCGGCTTTGCTACACAGTGCGTCGAGCGCGTTTGTTACCCCTTTTGGTGCGGATAACACCACCGCTGCGCCTGTCTCTTTGTGTATATTAAGCGTGATATCTTTCACTCTTAAATATCTAGCAGCATCTGCAAGAGAAGACCCACCAAACTTTAAAACCTTCATCCACTAATCCTCTAAACCAAAAAATCTGCTTAAAAAAATACCAAAAAAAAACCCGTGTCTGTTAAGTCACGGGTTTTTGCATTCTTTCGTTCTTACTTTGCACTAACCAGCGACAGTCCTCGATAAGGTGGTAATACCCGTCTCGATACACATTGAAATCGCCATTGTCATAGTAAGAAAAAATTTATTCATAAGAATACAAATTGCCTGTGGCACGCCTGGATGTAAGGGTCAGATATTCTCAATAATATTGAGATACCAAATAAACCGTAATTAATTTTATTATTTTTATATTAATTCTTCAGACGACTGTAATTTACTGTCGTATTTTTCGACTATATCACACTTGTTCTGGTAGTAAATCAAATTTCTTGAGTGTTTCTACCAGTTGCGCTTCTTGAAGAGGTTTTTTAATAAATTCAAGCGCTCCAAGCTCAATTACACGCTGCTGCATTTTGGGTTGAACATCACCGCTTATGACAATCACTGCCACATCGATTTTTTCCAAAAGGATATGTTGAAGTACTTCAACACCTTCCATAACAGGCATAGTCAAATCAAGAAACAACACATCTATGGGTTGAGCACGCAATATTTCCATGGCCTCAAGGCCATTGGCCGCCATATGCACCTCACTTGCAAAACCTTCCGGTAAACAACGATTGACCGATCGACGCCCCAATTTGGAGTCATCACAAATGATTACTTGATATTGCATAACGCTCGCTAATTTTTTGTATTAATTACTCGCCAATTGTATTCAATTTCTGTTAAAACCCAATACACGATTAGCAAATTTTCAGATTAAATTGTGAACTCAGTAAGCAAACACACACCCATCAAGGTCGCTTACGCGATTTTAAAAGGCTTCGATAAAAGCTTTCGCTTATATTGCAACATTACCGCAGAAGCCAAACAACGTTTTGAAAAAGCGCAATGGCAAGCTTGCCAAGCCGCTTCTAAAAAACGTATCGACTTATACGAAAAAAACCTTACTGAAACCGTCACGGGTATTTATGAAGCTTACTTGCCACAAAAACAGTCATTATCTTTCTGGCACGACGTAAAAAGCGAATTTACCTTATTATTAGAAGGACACAAACAATTTGAATTGGCTGAAACCTTTTTTAACTCGGTGATTGGCCGCGTCTTTAAGCATCAGCTTATCGACGACGACGTCATGTTTATCCGCTCAAGTCGCTGTCATGTAACTACACAAGAAGTGCCAAATTTTGTCAATGTCTTCGAAACACAAACCAGCTTAAGAAGCACTATTGAACATATCTTAGCGAAGTACTCGTTTAAAATCCCTTTCGAAAATTACGAACGTGATCTTAAGAATGTCATGCTAGAAATCAAACGGAAATTTACAGTAAAAACCCGTTTAGAGATGACATCGGTAGAATTACTCAAGCCGACATTCTACCGAGGAAAAGCCGCTTATATCATTGGCAGAATGCGTAAAAAGTCGGGAGACATTCCCTTTGTTATTGTGTTTTTAGTGAATAATAACAAAGCACTTTATGTCGATACGCTGCTCACTGAGCGACGAGATTTAAGTGTATTGTTTGGCTTTGCGCGTTCTTATTTCATGGTGGATACATTGCACCCCGCCGCGGTTGTCGACTTCTTACAAGAGCTATTGCCGAATAAAAAGAACTTTGAAATGTACACCGCCATGGGGCTGTACAAACACGGAAAAACCGTTTTTTATCGCAACTTTGTTGAACACCTGCAAGCAAGCGATGACCATTTCGAAATTGCCCCGGGGACAAAAGGCTTGGTCATGCAAGTGTTCCACCTGCCTTCTTACGGCATTGTGTTTAAAATCATTCGCGACGAATTCGCTGAAAGTAAGAAAATCACACGGCAAGATGTGATTGATCGATATCGCTTAGTCAAAAACCACGATCGCATTGGTCGAATGGCAGATACCCATGAATTTGCAAACTTCCGCCTGCCACTAGCACGCGTTTCAGAACCGCTTCTCGACGAGTTGCAATCAAGCTGTGCCAATAGCGTTGAAATTAGCGGAGACGAACTCATCATCAAGCACCTTTATATAGAAAGGAAAATGACACCGTTGAATTTGTACTTGGCGCGTGAAGATTTAACGCCGGGTGAAATTCATCATGCGATTGATGACTTAGGTAATTGTATTAAGCACATCGCCCTTGCCAACATTTTTCCGGGCGACATGTTACACAAGAATTTTGGTATTACCCGACACGGGCGCGTGATCTTTTATGATTACGACGAGATTTGTTATATGTCGGAACGAAACTTCCGCACCTTGCCTAAATCCGATGACCCTTATGCTATGGATACCTTGTCCGTTGCGCCGGATGACGTTTTCCCGGAACAATTTGAGCACTTTATTATTGGTAAGCGAGATTTAAAAGCGTTGTTTAAAAAGCTGCATGGCGACTTGTTCTCACCAGAGTATTGGAAAACCATCCAAGCACAGGTGGCAAGAGGCGATATTTACCACGCAGCTCCGTACCCTGAAAGTCAGCGCTTTAAGCGTTAATAAACCGTCGCGGTTTGTACCATGGCTTCCCATAAAATCATAAGAGAAGTGGCGAAGCCAACAGACCAAAATAGCGAACGCATTAAGTGCTGATCAATCCAATACATGATCAAATACATCACACGAGAGAAAACAAACGCCATCGCGCAGTATTGTGCCCATTCCGTTGCCACATCAAGCGCAACAATGGCAAGCACTCCCGGTGCGTACATTAACAGCGCTTCAAAACAGTTTTCGTGAGCGGCTTTTGCTCTTGCCCCAAAGCCTTTTAGCTTTGCTTGCTGCCCTCTTGGATTCCGGTTATTGTAACCGCCCATTTGATGCATGGCATACGCTAATGGCACTTTGGCAAGCATCGGCATGATGGTGGCGATAAATAAACTAATCAGCATGGTTTCCATATTTTTCGGCCTACATTTGATTCATAATTGCAGCGGCACACTATGCAAGATCCCACTAACCTTGTAAATAAATTTGGCATTCAAGCCCCTTCACCGCTTCACGCAGTGACCTTGCCTAAAGGCAATCACGGCTACTCGCTTTACGTAAAACGTGACGACCTGTTGCATCCCATTATTTCGGGCAATAAATGGCGAAAGTTACAAGGGCATTTACACAAAATGCAAACCTCTGGTATGACAAAGTGCATCAGTTTTGGTGGTGGATTTTCTAATCATCTACACGCCTTAGGCTATTGCTGTAAACAACTCGATATTGACCTAACTGCCATAGTCCGAGGTGATTACAGTCATCAGCTCACGCCCATGCTGCAAGATTTAGCGCATTGGGGAGCGACCCTAACTTTTGTTGACCGAAAAACCTATCAGTTGCGAGATGACCCCAATTACCTTGCTCAACTGAGCAAAACACATCCAAAGGCAAACCTCATTCCAGAAGGCGGCTCCGATACACTTGCTTTATCGGGTGTTGCCGCACTACTCGATGAAATTCCCAACCTTGATCATTTCGATTACTTGCTTTGCCCTGTTGCCAGTGCAGGCACGTTTGCAGCGCTTGCCAAAGGCATGAAAGATAGAAACAGTCGCTGCCAACTCATTGGCATTGCCATGCTAAAAGGGGAAGGATATTTGGAGGAATTAGCAAGCCGCTTGTTGCCAAATGGATTTAACTTGCCGCCTATTTTGCACCGCTTTCATTGCGGAGGATATGCGAAAAAGCCCGATTATTTAGAGGCGTTTTGTCAGGCGTTAACGCAATCAGGTGAAGTACCAGTAGAGCCAGTTTACAGTGGTAAACTCTTTTACGCTCTTCAGCAACTCACTCAAGCTAAATACTTTCCAAGAGGAAGCGCCATCTTGGCACTTCACACGGGAGGGCTACAAGGCGCGAGATAACGAAGGCGTAAGGTAACGAAGGTGCGGGGTGACTATGGCGCGAGGTGACGCGTAGCTACTTCTTACCTGTTTTAATGATGATTTTATCGCCCTCTTTTACCCCGTGTTTTTCAAACCAACCTTGGTTCATTTCTAATGCATAAAGCACTCGTTTGCTGGAGGGCACCGAGGTTAAATCCAAAGGCTGCATTTGTTTGATATCAGTGATAACACCTTTGCGGGTAATAAAGGCAACATCAAGTGGAATTAACGTATTTTTCATCCACATTGAAACGCGACGCGAGTGTTCAAAATCAAACAGCATGCCACAGTCTGCGCACATCGACTCTCTTCCCATTAAGCCTTGAGCTCTCGAATCCCAATTATCGGCAAATTCGACTGTTAACTTTTTTCCGCCAACCTCAACCACTGCAGAATTAAACACCACAGTAGGCACATCTGTTTTAGCGCTTTGAGCCGTGGCCGAAGGCATGACTGCGATGACTGAAAAGACGGTCAACACCACAGCCAGTTTTTGCTTTATACGCCAAGGCATTGTTCTTTTAAAAGCGCGATGTATGCCAGCGAATAAAAAGGCAAAGGAAAGCAGATGTTTAAGATTCAACAATTTGAATTTTCTCCGGGCTATACAGCAGTTTGACTTTATCCCCATACTGAATACCGGGAATAGGATTACAAATCACTTCCAATACCGTGTCGTCGTGAAAATCCCGGGTTTTAGTACTCGGATGAGGATAGTAAATCCAGCCAGGAAAAATCACATTCCCCCTAAGCAAAACACAGGTTGCAAACCAAAACGTTTCGGGATTAAAACCGTCAATCCACTGCACGTTTTCAAATTCATGATCTGGCTTCACCCATTCAAAACGCTGAGGTTGAATAGATAGATTCAGCGTGCCTTTATAGCAATCTGATAAATCTAACCCCAGCGATTTAAAATGAGGGATTTGTAACTCAATACTGCCAGCGGGATAAGGCGTTACCGCCGAGCGGCCCGAGGCAATTTGATGCCCCGCAATCACTTCGCATTCAATAGATTGCAGGGCGCTTTTAGATGTTTGCTTCATAGAAACTCTATTTTACTTAAGGGGTGCGTCAACAACACTTGTTGGTACACGTTTACCCTTGAGTTTACCGAATAATTGTTTCATATCATCTAAAATCATGTACAAACATGGCACTAATACCAACGTGATTAAGGTGGCAAAAGCAACCGCAAACGACAAAGAAATTGCCATTGGGATCACAAACCTTGCCTGCAAACTCGTCTCAAACATAATAGGTACAAGGCCAAAGAAGGTGGTTAACGAGGTCAATAAAATAGCCCTAAAACGCGCTTTACCGGAAGCAACAACTGCTTCAAACGTCGCCAACCCTTCTTTTCTTTGCTGATTTACAAAGTCGGTTAACACCAAGCTATCGTTAACGACTACCCCGGCGGCGGTAATGATCCCAAATATCGACATCATGCTCAGGTCGTAACCAAATAAGAAGTGCCCCCAAACCGCGCCTGTTATACCAAAAGGAATCACCGACATAATAATAAACGGCTGCGTATAGCTACGAAGTGGGATCGCCAGTAAGAAGTACACCGCGAGCAAACCTGCAACGGCAAAGAACATCATTTCTTCTTGCTGTTCTTGCTGCTCTTGCACCTGCCCACCTAGCTCAGATTTAACCGAAGGATGCGCTTTAATGATTTCCGGCATAATGGTTTGTTTCACTTGCTTAACCACTTCTCCTGGCGTAATCACCGCCTCATCGATAGAAGCATACACGCGAACAGTGCGATAGCCTTCATCACGACGAATATAGCTCAGGCCCGGTTTTTCATATAAATCTGCCACATCACCCAACATCACCTCTGAGCCATTCGACGTAAAGAGACGCGTTTGCTTAAGTGAGGCGATTTGCTCTCGCGTATCCCGAGGGTAACGAACCATCACTTTAATTTCATCGCCATTGCGTAACACGCGCTGCACTTCACTACCGTAAAAGCTTAACCCGACAGAACGGGCAACAAAGTCAGGCGTTAAACCAAGTTGATAAGCAACAGGCTTAAGCTCCATTTGGATTTCTTTGTTGGCAATATCGATACTCGAACCTATATCAAACAAGCCTTCAACCTGACCAAGTTTGTACATTAACAAGCGGCCCGCTTCATTAAGCTCATCCAAGTCCTTTCCGTAAATGCGATAGCTCAGCTCACCGTCTTCGCCCGCTTCAATGACTTCATCCTGAATGGTGATTTTCTTCATGCCAACAATTGTCGGAAACGCTTCGCGCCAACGTCTAGCAAGCTCAAAAGAGTCATAAGGGCGATCTTCTTCATCAACCAGTGGCACAACAATACGCCCCCCAGTTGCGCCTGTTGCGTGCGCCATGACATTAGCCACCAAAGGCTCACCCACTTCCTGAATGCTGTCTTTTTCAACTTGATTAATCATGTCCTCAAGTTGTTTGATGGCATCCAGCGTTGTTTGCTCTGAAACGTTCTCGTTCATTTCCAACGTAATCGACGGAAAATCATGAGGAATGCTAGGCATGGGAACAAATCGCACTATCCCCGCGCCCATCAAAGAGAACGTAATAAACAACACTGCCAAGAAGGTAGTAAAGGTGAAATAACGGTATTTGGCGCACCAAGAAACCAGTGGGACATATTTGGTATCAACAAAATGATGAAAGCGCTGATTAAAACGATGACGCCAGCTATCGGGCGAAACTGGTTTAAAGCGAGATTCTGCCAAGTGTGACGGCAAAATAAGTTTAGATTCAATCAAACTGAAAACCAGGCAAAGCGTTACCACTCCAGCAATGGAAATAAACACACCCGACTCAGCGCCTTTTGAAAATAGAAACGGTGCGAAAACGGCAATGGTGGTTAAAACCCCAAAGGTTGCTGGCACTGCCACTCTTCTTGCCCCCCGTATGACGTTATCAACGCTGTGCCCCCGTTTTTCAATTTCGGTGGAGGCGCTTTCCCCGATAACGATGGCATCGTCGACCACGATCCCCAGTACCATGATGAAGGCAAATAGTGAGGTGATGTTAACGGTAATACCAAAAATCGGCATTAACCAAATTGCCCCAAGGAAAGTTAGTGGCAAGCCCACCATTACCCAAAGCGCTAGCTTTAAGCGTAGGAATAACGCTAGCATCAAAAACACCAGCACGGCCCCTTGTGCGAGGTTGCTCAGCATCATATCTACACGACCGTTAAGGTAGTAAGTCATGTCCACCAAAACGTCCATTTGGTAATGCGCTGGCAGTGTTTTTCGTTTTTCCTTTAAGTAAGCGCGAACCGAGTCAGATACCCTTGGCATAGATTGGTCGGCGGTGGCTTGTATCCCGATAATTGTGGCTTCGCGACCGTTGTATCGCATGTAGTGCACACGCTCTTCAAAACCGTCTTTAATAACGGCTATATCGCCCAGCATCACTTGTTCACCAGCTGAGCCAGTTACTACGGGAATGCTATAAAAATCTTCGCCTGTGTAGGCTTGTTTCTCCGAGCGAATTGCAATCACACCCGATTGGGTTTCGATCGTGCCGGCAGAACGGTTACTGGAGTAATTACGAATAGTATTGGTGACTTGTTGCAGTGTTAGGCCGTATTTTCGTAACGTTTCTGGTGCAATTTCAATCGCAATTTCATTCTCTGGCATACTGTCGAAATCGACCAAGGTGACATTACTGAGTTGCAGTAATTCATCCTCAACTTCCTTACCAAAGTCCTTCAACGCTAAGGGGTCATCAGGCCCTGTTATCACCACTTCCAGTACGGGCTGAGTAAACTCCCGCTTATAAATGATGGGCGGCTCCATGTCTGCGGGAAACGTAGCGATACTGTCGATGCGCAGCTTAACCTGATCAAGCACATCGCTGAGTTCCTCACCCACGTCCACTTCAATACTGATAGAGCCACTTCCTCGGCTAATGCGCGTCACCATTTTGTCGATGCCTGTCACGTCTTGAAGCGATTCTTCCATCTTCACCATGACGCTTTCTTCCATCTCCTGTGGCGCTGCGCCAGGGTACACGGCTCGAATGGTAATGCGGTTAATTTCCGTCGTCGCAAACATCTGTCGTTGCGTACTGAAATAACTCATGATGCCCATCACAATGATGATCACCATCATCAAATTAGCGGCAACTGGGTTTCTTGCGAAATAGGCTATTAAGCCACGGTCTGTGTTAATCATACTTATTCAACCTTGGCAACGGTATTACCATCTGCAACAGAAACTTGCATGCCGTCTTGCGGATATTCTGGAATTTGCGTCACTAGGCGCTCGCCCGCTTGAAGCCCTTCACCAATTAATACTCGGCCATTTTCTTCTCGTAAAATATCCACTTGGCGCTGTACTAACTGGTTTTCACGGTTTACCACCCAAACGTGATTGCCTTCAACAGCTTCTTGCGTTGCCGACACAATGTTGTTCAACACCACACCCGGCACCGTTACTTTCACATAGCTGCCGAATTTCACAACAGGCACATCAGAGCGCAACCCATAAGGGTCATCAATGATTGCAACCAAGTTGCTCATTCGCGTCATTTGATTCACCACACCTAGGTCGCGATCGATACGAATAGTGCGCTGTAATTGAGATTCGTCCGCTACCGTCATCACGGCGGGTAGGGCGGCAATATTTTTAGGAATGAAAGGCGAATCGAATCCCGCAATGGGCAATATCACTTCTGCACTTTCGATGCTGTAAAGCTCACCCACAACAGAGCCCGCATTAACGACTTGGCCTAAACCGACCGCGCGCGATACCACTAAAGCATCGTAAGGCGCTTTAATACCTGTACGCTCAAGGTTTCTTTTCGCACGAGACAGCGCCGCTTCTGCCGCCTTTAGTCTGGCTTTTGCACTAAGCAATTGTGGTTTTCGTAAAGCAAGTGCCGATACCTTGTCTTTTGATACCGTCGACCATTCTTCTTTGGCCACTTCCGCCAGCGCCACTTCTTGTTCTAAATTGGCTTGCGCAGCGGCTAAATTCGATTCGGCTTCAATCAGTGCTGAACGGTAATCCGATTCATCGACACGCACTAATACATCGCCTTTTTTAACCAAGCCACCTGCGTTAAACGCATCATGAACTGAGACAATTTCACCATTAACAAAACTAGAAAGGTTAGTTTTTTCTTTTGGTTGAACTTCACCCCAAGAATCAATATTCACCTGATAACTTTCTGGCTGAACTTCTGAAATAAGTACGATAGGAGGAGGCGGTTCATCCTGAGGTGTCGCTTCTTTTGCGTTAGCTCTCACTAGCCCCATTGATATTACAATCCCTAACACCAACATGCCGATTGGTGCGCCCACTTTGAATAGCTTCTCATTCATAACTGCAAATTTTCCATTAGGAATAGTGTCGAAATAAGGTTTCGCCCAAATTAAAACGTTCTAACAATAATAGACGTTATTTTAGCGCTCAACTCTACCCTAATGTTACGCAAGCCACCAATCCAATTTGCAACAAATTATACAAAAATACCCCTTACCAAACTGGACTATAAGTGGATGCTACAACTTTGTTTTTACCTGTGCGTTTTGCAGTATAAAGATTCGAATCCGCTTCCGATATTGCGCGTTGATAATCTGGGTGTCCGTCATACATTGAAAGGCCGATACTAACGGTTATTTTTAACGATTCACCGCTTTCAATCAGTGTGCTGCGCGCTTCAATACCTTGACGAATTTGCTCTGCTTTTTGCATTAGGGTGCGCTTGTTTACGGCGCTCACAAGTACAAGGATCTCTTCACCACCGTAACGAAAACAAAAATCACTGGGGCGCACATTTTGCAAAATACTCGCTGAGATATCTCTTAGTACGGTATCTCCTGCCTGATGCCCATAGGTATCGTTAACCTGTTTAAAATTATCGATATCAATCATCATCAAGCCGAAACGCTCATCTTGCTCATGACACAAGGTGACTTCTCGTTTGAAAATACCGTCGACAAAACGGCGGCTTAGCAGCTGCGTGAGAGGGTCTCTCGCATTGTTTTCTTTATGGCTTTTATCGGCAATTTGCTCAAGTAACCAACACACTTCACTCACTTCTCGATTGATGTGGAGCACGATGTCGGTTAACGCTCGCTCACCAAAGGTTTCGTCGTCTAACACATGGTTCACCATGTATTGGCTGAGTTCATCAATCACCGTGTGAATGCGGCATAGCTCATTGGAATTGGGGAAATACAAACCGGCTTTATGAACAAACCACAAGCCACAATTGGTATTACGAATATTCGCACATGCGGCTAATGCAATTGCATTATTCGTGACCATATTCGTAATCACGTCACGGCTCCACGCAATCAGCTCTGACTTAATCTTTTCGCATTCGAGCGACAAGTCCGAAGTCGCAATTTTCAACCGAAAAGCTTGCGCGTTTCTTTCGTTATCCGCATGACGAGTATGATAATTGGCATTGATAACCGACAGGCAGGTATCCAATAGTTTATTGATATACACCACACCTTCAGCTAAGTGGGCTTTATCCGCCGAAGTGAGATACAACTCAAAGCAGTAATCCTTAACCACCTGCATGCCATAATCTACCAATGCCACAGGCACACCGATACGTGCGTGAATCGTCCCGATTTGAGCATGCATATGATTGAATGCCTTAGGGCACATTTCGTCTCGGGTACAAAATATTGACTCTGCCCATTGCGTAAAAGAAACCTTAAGCTGACGCTCCACTTTTTCATGGCTTAGAAAAAGTTCAGCATTGTTGTCGCTCATTAGCTCTCGGTAAAATGTCTCAGCGATGAGAGGCGCTTTAACACGCATTCTTGCAGATACATAATCCACAATGCTGTCTTTTACGGAATCGCACAGCTTTTCGATAGATTTTGCAGATTTCATCGTCTTTACCACTTCATTGACAGATTCAAATAATCCGTGACGTGTTGATTATATTCAACATATCGCAAACGAAACCTAAGCCATTAAAGAATCGAATAACATTAAACTTTTAGATAATAGACTTTGGTCCAACCACTTGCTTTTGCGCTGCTCTAGCCCAATAAAAACAAGCCCTCCCGTCAGTTACATAATGACACACTTCGTGTTTTGACGGGCACTTCAGACAATCACTTTTTGATTCTGGTCAAACTATTCTTCTGACAGTCGAGAAAGTATTTCTTCGGATGAAATAGGTGGGGAAGTTTTAGCATCGCTAACCGCTTTGAGCAGCTCTAAAACAACTGTATTAGCGGGCGAAGGTACGCCAACGTCCTTTGCTAAGGCCACAACAGCGCCATTTAAGTAGTCAATTTCTGTTGGTCGTTGCGCTTGAATATCTTCCCACATTGAGGAGCGCGCCTGGGGATCGATAGCGAGCATTTTTTGCGCAACGATACGGAAAAGCCAATCCGGTAAATTTAATATTTTCGGCAACCATTTGGGCTTAACAGCCGTTAATTGTGCCAACGGAATGTCCTTTTTCTCACAGGCCGCCAATAACTCCATTTGACACGCGGCTAACACTTGACGATATCCTCGTTGAGAGAGTTGCTCTTTTAGGGGCAGATCTGAAATGGCATTAATGGCGTTATTCAAATTAAGCAGCAACTTCCCCCAAATAATCGCGGGCATATCGCTGGATAATTCACACGGCAAGCCATAGCTCACACACGCTTCGGCAATCGTGTTTAACGATGGGTGCGCAGGTAAATGGAGCGTCCCTTCTGTTGCTCGGTGAAACTGCGCGTTATCGCCCTGCACCACATTAAACGGCACAATACCGCAGCACACTTCAGCGCGTTTAACCTGATCAAGCACTGGCTTTTCTGCGCCAACACCGTTTTGCAAACACACCACGAGCGCACCGGGTTTACAATGCTGAGCCAGCACACTGGCCGCTTCTTCCATCGCAGTGCATTTTAAGGTAACGAGCACCACGTCCGCTTGTGCTAATACCTCCGGCTGAGTGTGATACGACATGGTTTTAACGAAGTCGTTACGGCCTTGATAATCGGTAATTTGCACACCACCGCGTTTATCTACAATTGCTTTAAGCCGATCTCGTCCTAAAAGCACAACATCGATATTTTGTTTTGCGAGCACTGCGCCAAGGTAACACCCAATGGAACCTGCGCCATAAATAACCACTTTCACGACGACCTATCTCCTACTTTCACGACGAGGCGTCTCCTACTTTCACAACGAAATATCTCCCAACACGGGAGCGAGTTTAATATCCGATCTTAATTGTTGCAGTAACCAAGCGAGTTCTTGATGGGATTGATTGGTCCTTTTCTGCGCACCTAAATAATAAAACACTTCGTGCTCTGAGGGTGCGAGCGCTTTAAAGGGCAAACGGGTAAAGCCGAGCTTTTGAATCGCTTTATGCGAAGGCGTGTTGAAATCAAATACCTTGGCGTAACAACACTGCATTTGATGGTATTTCATGCCTATTTTCATCAGTAAGTTTACGGCTAACGGCCCTAGCCCCTGTCGCTGAAAATCCGGCCCTAACCAATAATAGAAAAAGCCAAAATCATTAAACAGCTGCAAACTGACCGAACCTACAAATCCATAATCTTCATGCATCACCGCAAAGAGATGGCGGTTTGGATCTAACAAGCACAAATTTAACCAGTGCATCCAATGTTTTGGAGTAGGAAACGCGGGTAAATTACACAGTTTTCCAACATCATTGCCATTGTATTGCCACGCAAAATCGGCAACATGGTTAGACAACATCGGTGTAATGCTAATTTTGCCGTTGCGCAAATCTTGTAAAGAATAAGGAATGGCCTCCCAATCCTGCTTAACATGCTTTCTCGCATTCAGCAGGGTTTCCACCTTAGGAAACTTAAGCAACACCTGTTCAATTTGCGACATGGCAATATCAAAACGCCCCATTTGGCGCGCAGCAAGGGCCACTTCTTTTGTATTTTTCATGTGAGGCACCACAGGCTGTAACCGCTTTAAGCTTGGCCAATCACACAGGTAACGCGCCAGCTTAATGAGGTCATCAATGGCATGCTGAGAAAGGGATTCAAGCTCATTATCTAATACATAACGCAGCTTCAACATCACCGATTTTCGTTCGCCGTACACCACGGACTTTGGCTCAAGCTGACGCAGCTCACCAAGCTCTCGCGAGTTTTGTCGTTGATTCGGTGCGGTTGCTTCTACTTTACGGCGAACCATCGCAGAATAAGTAAAAGGTGAAGGCATGAGATTTCCCCTGAAGAGCCATGAAGAATAACGTTCAGGTACAGCTTAAAGCATTACAGTCAAAGGTTCACGGAATGATTATAAACTGCCAATCAACGAAAAAGAGTAAGGGACAAGATAGGCCTTACTCCTCATAACAAAGCATAAATGGTAAGACTATGGGTTGCGCA
>CAXRCC010000032.1:0-11264 GCA_964228975.1 Paraneptunicella sp.
TCGGCGTTTTTAATCATCTTAGCAAAGGCGGGGTTATGGTTGCTTTGGTCGCCAGAAATGGCGATGCGTTTCCCTTTGGATTCGATTAAATAAGCCACGGCTGGCACGGGACCATGGTGAACACTGACCGCAGATAACGAAAAGTGTGGAAGTTGTACTAATTGCGTTGCGCTTTCGCTGTTCACACTTTGTGGCTTTATTTGAAACATTCCATCACTGCCCGTTAGGTAGCCATCAAGGTAACGATATATTCCGGTTTTGCTGTTAAAGAGCCCGTGGGTGAATTCTTCTATACTGGGCCAACGCGCATTACCACTCGGGCCAAAAAGAGGAAGCGCTTGGCTTCGGTCAGAGAAGTAACTGCTTTTGAGTAGTGCAGGCAATGCAGCAGAGTGGTCGGCGTGTAAATGGGTAAGCGCAATGGCATCGAGGTGTTCGATTTTGGCGTGAGATTGACCGTAACGCAGAGCAATTCCGCCACCGGCATCAACAAGGATTCGCGCCTTGTTGTCTATCCAAATTAAGTACCCGCTGGAGGCTCTGTCATCGTCGGCAATGGGGCCGCCAGAGCCGAGCACTTGTACGCTAAAAGGCGATGGACATATGGCATAAGCGGGCAGACAAAACAAACAAAGCAAGCTGAAATGGATAACACGCTTTACGTTTACAGTCGGCATAAATTTAGAAAGGCAGGTGGCAAGCATGAGTGAATTCCTTTTTGCATTTGCGTGATAAGAGCAAGATAAGCAGGGTATTGTTAATTCAGAAGAAGTTAAGACAATACATGAAATAGTGAACCTTTGTTGTGATATTCGCAGAGAGTTTGTATGGCACCACTCATGAATTCAGCCTCCCTTATTGTGAAACCGCTTGTAAAACCGCGTTGGAAAAAGCCTTCCATTTTAATGCTCGCTTCGGGATTGGCGGTTTATGCTTCGATTTTTCTTTCCAGTTTATTTTTTGCTGCACCAGCGCATGCCGACTTGCAGCAAACCGCAATTGATGAGTGCTTGTTGGAACACTTGGTGAGTTCTAAACTGGATTCCGCGGCTAGGCTTATTTCGAGAAGTTGTGAAGAAAACTACAAGAAACCCAACTTTCTATCCGATCGACGTAAACAATACAACGAATGTTTGTTGCATCACCTAAAAGGCGTGGAAAGCGAATTCGCGGTGAAGAAAATCTTAAGGGTATGTGAAAAGAAACACTTAAGGTTTGGTTCTCCTAGTCGCTAGTCGCTAGTCGCTAGTCGCTAGTATCGAACTTATTATTGAGCATAAAAAAACCGACGCAAGCGCGTCGGTTTTGAGTAACGGATAAACCCGTTTTTATTTAAAAAGCATTCAAAAACAGAATTTAAACGCTGAATTTACCTACTGGGTGTAAATGCCGAATTTAAACATCGAATTTATATATCGGTGTCATTTACACACCGATATAATCTAGGATGCCTTCCGCAGCGTTACGGCCTTCAAAAATAGCTGTGACCACCAAATCTGAGCCTCTGACCATATCGCCCCCAGCAAAAATTTTGGGGTTCGATGTTTGGAAAGCGTACTTGCCTTGCGCGGGTGCACGAACACGGCCTTTTTCATCTAAGATGATGCCGTAATCTGCAAACCAACTCGCAGGGCTTGGCTGGAAACCGAACGCGACGATAACCGCGTCTGCTTCAAGAACGTGCTCAGAACCCTCAACAGGTTGTGGGCGACGACGTCCTTCTGCATCGGGTTCGCCTAATTCTGTGCGAACCACTTTAACGCCAGCGGCATGACCATTTTCATCAAGCGCGATATCTAACGGTTGCAGGTTGAATTGGAAATCCACCCCTTCTTCTTTCGCGTTAACCACCTCGCGCCTTGAGCCTGGCATGTTCGCTTCATCACGACGATAAGCACAAACAACACTTTCGGCACCTTGACGAACCGATGTTCTCACGCAGTCCATCGCGGTATCACCGCCCCCTAACACAACCACTTTTTTGCCAGCCATGCTAATGTAATCGTTTGGATTTTCTTCCAAATCCATCACGCGGTTGGTATTGGCAATTAAGAAAGGCAATGCATCGTATACACCCGGCGCAGATTCGTTGTCGAACCCGCCCTTCATGTATTTGTATGTACCCATGCCAAGGAAAACGGCGTCGTAGTCATCAACTAATTTTTGGAATTCGATGTCTTTGCCAATTTCGGTGCTGAGCACAAACTCCACGCCCATCTCTTCGAAAATTTCGCGGCGCAATTGCACTACGTCTTTTTCTAATTTGAACGAGGGAAGGCCAAATGTGAGTAGGCCACCGATTTCGGGGTATTTGTCGAACACCACAGGCTTCACGCCGTTACGCACTAAAATGTCGGCGCAGGCAAGGCCAGCAGGGCCAGCCCCGACAATGGCGACTTTCTTATCGGTTTTTACTACATCTGATAAATCCGGACGCCAGCCCATTTTGAAGGCGGTATCTGTGATGTATTTTTCGATGCTGCCTATGGTCACGGCACCAAAGTCGTCATTTAAGGTACAAGCCCCTTCACATAAACGATCTTGAGGGCAAACTCGACCACATACCTCAGGCAAGCTGTTGGTTTTGTGAGACAGTTCAGCCGCTTCTAAAATACGCCCTTCATTCGCAAGTTTTAACCATTGTGGAATGTAGTTGTGCACAGGGCACTTCCATTCACAATAGGGATTGCCACAATCTAAACAGCGGTCGGCTTGGCCTTCTGTTTGAGATTGCGAGAGAGGATGATAAATCTCTCCAAAGTCATTTCGGCGCACGTCCACAGGCTTTTTCGGCGGATCGATGCGCTCAACGTCAACAAACTGATATACGTTTTTTGCCATGATAAACCTCTACTGTGCCTGTACGCGTAGCTCTGCACTAGAGCGACTAATGTGACCTAACAAGCTCTTCACATCACTTGTTTTAGGCTTAACTAATACAAACTTAGACAAGTAATCGTTAAAGTTAGTTAGGATGTCTAACGCACGGTTACTGCCTGTTTCAGCGTAGTGCTGGTTGATTAATCCGCGTAAATGCTCAATGAGAATCACTTTATCTTCAATGCCCAGCAGCTCGACTAATTCGTGGTTAGTACGTTGCTCTAAGTCACCGGCTTCGTCGAAGGCATACACAAAACCGCCTGTCATGCCAGCGCCTAAGTTCACGCCCACTTTACCGAGAATAACGACAATACCACCCGTCATGTATTCACACGCGTTATCACCTGCACCTTCTACGACGGCAACTGCCCCTGAGTTACGCACGGCTAAACGTTCACCAGCAAGGCCAGCAGCGAAGAGTTTGCCGCCTGTGGCACCGTAAAGGCACGTGTTACCAATGATGGCGCTTTCGTGGCTTACATAGTCAACATTGCGAGGTGGATAAATAACGAGTTTACCCCCAGTCATGCCTTTGCCTACGTAATCGTTAGCATCGCCAATCAGGTTCATATTGACGCCGCCAGCATTCCACACACCAAAGCTTTGCCCAGCCGTCCCCGTTAAATTGATATTAATGGGGTTGTCCGACATACCTTGGTTACCGTAACGCTGAGCAATAAAGCCAGATAAGGTTGCGCCAACGGAGCGGTCTGTATTGCGCACATTGTAGTGTAGTGTCGTTCCTACTTTGCTTTGTACCGCTTCTTTTGCATCGGTAAGAATAAGCTGGTTAAGCTCGCCTTTATCCAATGGGGCGTTAGTCGTTTCAGAACAGAATAAGCGCGTGTGCTCACCTGCCGAAGACTTGGCCAAAATGGGGTTTAAGTCGAGTTTATTTTGTTTGGCTGTAATGCCATCGAGTACTTTTAAATACTCGGTTTTACCAATGATCTTATCAAGGCTATCGACCCCGATTGAGGCCAGAATTTCTCTGACTTCTTGGGCGATGAAGCGGAAATAGTTCATGACCATTTCTGGTAAGCCAATGAAGTGATCTTGGCGAAGTTTTTCGTCTTGTGTTGCTACACCTGTTGCACAGTTGTTTAAGTGACAAATTCGCAGATACTTACAGCCTAATGCCACCATTGGTCCTGTACCAAAGCCGAAGCTTTCAGCGCCTAAAATAGCGGCTTTAATTACGTCTAAACCGGTTTTTAAACCCCCATCGGTTTGAACGCGCACTTTATGACGTAAGCCATTTTGTACCAGTGCTTGTTGCGTTTCCGCTAGGCCCATTTCCCACGGACAACCCGCGTATTTTACGGAGGTCAACGGGCTTGCGCCTGTGCCGCCATCGTAACCGGAAATCGTGATTAAATCGGCATAAGCTTTCGCCACACCTGTGGCGATGGTTCCTACGCCCGGTTCAGAAACCAGTTTGACGGAAATCAGTGCTTTAGGGTTGATTTGTTTTAAGTCGAAAATCAACTGCGCCAAATCTTCGATTGAGTAAATATCGTGATGCGGCGGCGGAGAAATCAGCGTAACACCCGGTACAGAGAAGCGAAGCTGAGCAATGTAACTATTGACTTTATCACCCGGAAGCTGACCGCCTTCACCCGGTTTTGCACCTTGCGCGACTTTAATTTGGATAACGTCGGCATTCATTAAATAATGCGGCGTCACACCAAATCGGCCTGAAGCGACCTGCTTGATGCGAGAGTTTCGCTCGTTACCAAAGCGTTTCGGATCTTCGCCACCTTCACCCGAGTTGGACTGTCCGCCTAAACGGTTCATCGCAATGGCTAAGGCTTCGTGTGCTTCTGGGCTTAATGCCCCAATCGACATCGCTGCCGTGTCGAAGCGAGGGAAGATATTCTCAGCAGGCTCCACTTCGGAAATGTCGATTTGCTTGCTGGTTGGACGCAGCGCTAACAAGTCGCGGAAGTGAGAAGGTTGTCTTTCGTTTACGAGTGAAGCGAAAACTTTGTAGTCTTCATAATTGCCCGACGTTACCGCCTTTTGCAGTGTGGTCACAACATCAGGGTTGTAAGCGTGGTATTCGCCGCCGTGAACGTATTTTAACTGTCCACCGTGGTCCATATTTTTACGCTTAAGCCACGCAACGCGATTCAAGTTAATCAGATCTTGTTCGAAGTCTTCAAAGCTCGCGCCCTGAATACGGCTTGGCATGCCTTTAAAGCAAAGTGTCATCACATCATCGGCAATACCAACGGCTTCAAAGAGCTTTGAGCTTCGGTAACTGGCAATGGTGGAAATACCCATCTTCGACATAATTTTGAACAAGCCTTTATTAATGCCTTTGCGGAAATTAATAATGGCTTGTGTGTGCGAGCAATTCAGTGCGCCTTTGTTAACCAAATCTTCAATGCTTTCATAGGCAAGATAAGGGTAAACCGCTGTTGCCCCTAACCCAATTAACACCGCGAAATGATGCGGATCGCGTGCTGACGCGGTTTCCACCACAATGTTGGCATCGCAGCGAAGCGATTTATCGACAAGGCGTCTTTGCACTGCACCTACAATCATGGCCGCTGGAACGGGCAGTTTGTTGGCTTTAATGTTTCTGTCGGAAAGCACGATGAACGCCGCTTTCTTTTGACGAACAACGTATTCAGATTCATCACAAATACGTTCAATGGCGCGTTTCAAGCCTTCTTCTGGCTTGTAGTTAATGTCGATAACTTCTGAGTAGTAGTGGTCGGCGTCAAATTCGCGAAGCTGTTTTAAGTCGGTATAAGTTAAAACAGGGGATTCGATCAGTACGCGGTCAGCATAGCCCGAGGTTTCACTGAAGACGTCTTTCTCGCGACCAATACAGGTCGCCAGTGACATGACGTGATTTTCTCGTAATGGATCGATAGGTGGGTTTGTCACCTGCGCAAATTGTTGACGGAAGAAGTCGTACACGCTACGTGTTTTGCCAGAAAGCACGGCCATGGGAGTATCATCACCCATAGAACCAACAGCTTCTTGGCCATCGCTGGCAAGCACTTTAACCACTTGAGTCAGTTCTTCGTAACTGTAGTTAAAGAGCTTGTGGTAAGTCGCTAACGTGTTTTCGTCGAATAGCGGTTTACCGATTTCTTCGTGTTCGCACTCTTCAAATGGTGTGATGCTACGAATGTGAGAGTCGATCCATTCTTTATATGGCAAGCGCTGTTTTAAATCTTCATCGATTTCGTTACTGCGCCAAATTTGCCCTGTTTCGGTATCGACTGCGAGCATTTGGCCTGGGCCAACGCGGCCTTTTTCCACGACATCTTGCGGTTTGTAATCCCAAATACCCACTTCTGATGCGAGCGTGATGTAGCCATTTTTAGTAATGACATAACGCGCTGGACGCAAACCGTTTCTATCGAGGTTACAGGCAACATGACGACCATTGGTCAGTACGATACCCGCAGGGCCATCCCACGGTTCCATGTGCATGGAGTTATATTCGTAGAAGGCTTTTAAATCCTCATCCATGGTCTTATCGTTTTGATAAGCGGGTGGAACTAATAAACGCATTGCACGGAATAAATCCATGCCGCCCGCTAAAAACAGCTCCAACATATTATCCAATGACGATGAATCTGAGCCCGTTTCGTTTACGAAAGGTGCGGCGTCATGCAAATCGGGGATTAATGGGGTTCTGAACTTATATGTTCTGGCCTTTGCCCAATCTCGATTTCCGCGAATAGTATTAATTTCACCATTGTGAGCGAGGAAGCGGAAAGGTTGTGCAAGGGGCCATTTAGGTAAGGTATTGGTCGAAAAACGCTGGTGGAATACGCAAATGCTTGCGGCCAGTTTTTCGTTAGCCAGGTCGTGATAAAAGGCCGGCAGGTCTTTTGGCATCACCAAACCTTTATAAACGGTGACTAGGCTAGAAAGCGATGAAATATAAAAATCTTCATCGTGTGCTAAGCGTTTTTCAGCACGGCGACGTGCCATATATAAACGACGCTCTAAATCGTGCTTTCGCCACCCTTGGGGGGCATTAATAAAAACTTGCTCGATTTGAGGCAAACACTCACTGGCGAGATCGCCGAGTACAGAGGGATCAGTAGGTACTTCTCGCCATCCCAAAACGGAGAGGGTTTCTTTCTCCAGTTCTTCGAGTAATACGGTGCGAGAATGGGCGGCTTTTTCTTCGTCTGTACTAAGAAATAGCATACCTACCGCGTAGTTTTTGGCTAATTTCCAGCCTTTTTCTTGTGCAACATCTTGAAAAAAGGAATCCGGCTTTTGCAAAAGCAAACCACAACCGTCACCCGTTTTCCCATCAGCAGCAATCCCGCCTCTATGTTGCATGCGATCTAACGCATGAATGGCCGTTTCTACCAAATTATGGCTGGCTTCACCTTGGATATGAGCGATCAATCCAAAGCCGCAATTATCCCGAGAATCATTCGGGTGATACAGTTTCATTTAAATTAACTCCTTCAACCGTGGACTGGGCAGGGTCAGATAGTGGACTTTAACAGTCACTTGCCGCTTGTATGCCTGGGTTATTATTGATTGGCTCTTTGTGGCCGATTCCAGACATCAGGTTTCTGTCGTTTTAGATGTTCTTAGAATGCACAGCGCAGTGGCGATTCACCTCAGCTTTTCATCTCTGCATTTGCTAAATATCAAATGCGGCGATGATAAAGTGGTCAATCAATATGACCGCACTTCATTCTAATTATCCAGCCGTTAATCGAATCATTATGCACTTTTCATTAAGTGGGCCAATCAAAATACAGGCATATTTCACATAAATCAATTGCTGATTTTTACGCCTGATAACTCATGGTGCAAATTTTTGAACCTTATGCTGGCTATGCTTTACAACCTATAATGCACGAAATCTGTGCAGCAAAAGCCAGCGCGCGATTCAAAATGGTGTGTTGTACCAGCTCGGCAATAGACCGGAGAAATACTTATATTATTTTGCTGCATAGATATTTCATTATCCCGAATAAACACCGTTTTCGCCGAACTCAATTTCCTGTTAGGATGCGCCTTAATTTCAACCTTGAGGCTTAAATATGGCACCTTCCCCAGAAGACAGGGATAGTTTGACATTTCGAGTCGCACACCTGATTAGTCGCATGGGTGCGTTTAAAACCAGCGTTGTTTTATTAACCCTCATTTTGGCGTTAAGTGCACTGGGCTCCTACCTTTTACGCATTATTCTATCGGCTGAAAACAGCACAGAAGACTTTGCCATTGCCGTGATCCTGACCTTGATTGTGGCACCGTGGGTACTGATGTTGTTTAGTGGATTAGTGAAGCAGCTTGTTCGCTCTCGTGAAGATTTACAGCGCGTAGTTTCAGAATTAGAAAAACTGCATGTGCAAGATGAGAAAGAAAGTTATCGTTTGAAGGGTGACATCGAGCGCTTGAATCACGAAATTACAAAACGCGAACAGGTTGATCTAGATAGAGAAAAGGTGTTTGCGGAGCTAGAGCACCAAGTTCAAAACCGCTCTGAAAAAGAGCAGCAAGCCTTGCGTTTATCCACCTTATTACGCTCGATTATCGATGCCTCTCCGGACTTAATTTACTACCGTAATCAAGAAGGCAAATTCGCTGGATGTAACCGGGTTGCAGAGCAATTAACGGGTCGCTCTGAAGAGGAGTTGATTGGGTTAAGCCCTCACGAAGTTTACGACGAAGAGTTGGCGCGCCAAGTGGTGGCAAGTGATAACGAAGTATTAGAAAGCAACTCCAGTATTACCGAAGAATTATGGCTTCGCTTTGCTGATGGTCGCCGTCGTTATTATGAAATGCGTAAGGTTCCTTTCTTCGATCCTAGCGGCGATAGATTAGGTTTGCTGGCGTTTGGACGCGATATTACCGAGCGTAAACAAGCTGAAGATGGCATAGCAAAAGCCAGTAAAGATAAAACCGCGTTTATCGCTACCATTAGCCATGAATTAAGAACGCCATTAAACGGTATTGTTGGCCTTAGCCGGATGTTGAGAGATACAGATTTGTCTCAAGAACAATTCAACTGGGTAAGTACTATTTATGCAAGTGCCATCACCTTAGGCAACATTTTTAATGACATTATTGATCTTGATAAGTTAGAACGAGATCGTCTTGAATTCTCCTTGAAAACGGTTTCATTAAAGGACTTTTCAGCAGAAATTGGCAGTATTATTGAGTTGCTTGCCGCCGACAAAGGGCTTGGCTTTGGCGTAGAAATTGCTGAACCCTTGCCTGAATTTATTGAGGTTGATGGCACGCGTCTAAGGCAAATTTTGTGGAATTTGTTGTTTAATGCGGTCAAGTTTACGCAACAAGGTAAAGTCAGCTTAAGCGTTGAAGCGTCTGAGCCGGAGGACGATAAGTGCTTAGTGCGCTTTAAAGTGTCTGACTCGGGTATCGGTATTCCTCAACAAGAACTCGATAAGATTTTTGCGATGTATTATCAGGTTGACCACCCTAATCATAAAAGTGCCACGGGAACGGGAATTGGTCTTGCTATTTGTCATGAGCTTGTGACGCGCATGAAAGGGAATATTTCGGTAGAAAGTGAAGTGGGTCAGGGGACTAGCTTTACGGTTGAATTGCCTGTTGATATCAGCAAAAACGGCATGCAAGTGGAAGAGTTACTGGTGCAAGGCTTGAACATTTTATTGGTTGAAGACATCCACTTGAATGTGATGGTAGCAGAAGCCTTGCTGGTAAAATTAGGGCAGCACGTTGAGGTGGCAATGACGGGGGAAGAGGCGCTAGAGAAGGCGCGTCAAAACCAGTATGACCTTATTTTGCTTGATATTCAGCTGCCAGATATGACGGGCTTCGAGGTATCGAGCAAGTTACAAGAAGAAGACTTGGTTAGCGGTACGCACATTGTGGCATTAACCGCTAACGTCATTAAAACGCGCCAAGAATACCTTGATAATGGTATGGATGACGTTATTGCCAAGCCAGTTAAGAAAAGCCGCGTCATTCAAGTTTTCAATCAGCTGTTTGCAGATCATGGTCCGGTACACGGCATACCTGCACCAGCTAAAGAGATCGTGCCAGAAGAAGATAAATTGGGCGCAGTGTTAGATTTAGAGATGCTTACCACGCTGAATGAAACCATTGGCACGGATTTACTGCGTAATACCATTGGTGTGTTTAAAGAAAGCATGCCGGGTTATTTAGAGCTATTACAGTTGAGTTTGAGCGCTGAAGAAAAAGATGAAGCGTGTTCTCATGCCCATAAGATTAAAGGGGCGGCAAGCTCTGTTGGGCTGGCAGGCGTGCAAAAGATTGCCAACCAAATTCAGCAAGGTGATCACCCTGCGTGGTGGCAAAATGTTCATGATTGGGTGGAAGCGCTACAGCAGGCCTACAAGCATGATGTAGAAAAGCTTGAGGAGTGGATTGAAAAGCAGCAAGACGACAACACTCCTTAGGGTAAGATCAAGATAAAAGACACATAAAAAACGGAGCGTAGTGCTCCGTTTTTTATGTGTCTCATCCAGCCTAGTTACCCGTGTAAATACTGTATGCAATATCATTAAAATGCAGTGAATTTGAGGTTGTATCATAGCTGCTGTTTTTGTCGTAGAGCACTGTCATTGAGGGAATCACCTCGTGTGTTGCACCGTAGACCGCTTCAATCTCTAAACGATGAATATCGTAGTAAGAGTCCAACCTTGGTCCATCGAGGACATACTCGCCTCTACCGGAAGGTGAAGTGAGAGTGGCGTGGTAACGGCCTTGGGCATCAGTGACAGCATACACTTCTGTGGTATTGCCGTTGATGCTGCCGTGGAAGGTGAATTTGATATTTGCCCCCTCAACAGGGTTGCCGTTGATGTCGGTTGCCACGCCTGCGGCAGTGCCTGTTCGATGGATGTTGTGATGGTCACCGCGTCCGTAGTCTTCGATTTCAGAAAGGCCGCTTTGCTCATCGGTTTCTATATCCAAGGTAATATGATGAATATCTTTAAAAGCATAGTGAGTATAAGACGTACTGGGTGAGCCCGTTTCCGAAGGCGAAGAAATCGCCCAGTAATAATCACCGGGTTGAAGGTTTGCTCGCGCCATAATTCTGTTGGGCACCACAGCGGCAGAGACGCCATTCGCGTAAAAGAGTTCAGCTTGGTAGTCTGCGCCCACAAGTAAGAAGTTGATTTTATCTTCTTGGGTCAGTGTGAATTTGTACACGTCTTTATCGAAACCAGAATCGAGGTTACCGACTTTCTTCCCAAGTGTGGATTGTTCTGTCGCTTGCCAGAAATTGTCATCTGGTTCGTTTGCATCAAACCCTGTTGTTGCGAAATTACCCACGGTAAATGTGCCTGTTGTTACGGAGCCTGAGGCTCTTACAATCAACAAATAGTCTTTTGCCACATCAACAGTACTGGCTTGTTCGTTCGCGCTTCCGC
>CAXRCC010000033.1:0-4356 GCA_964228975.1 Paraneptunicella sp.
GATGCCAGGAAACTGAACGGGATTCTTCGATTAAAAAGTTATTTCCTAGCAGAATAAATTTAAAGAGATTCAGCTAGAGAGATTGAGATGCTATATATGTACTGTTAAATCGTTTTAAACAGATCATCTATATTTTGATTCTATTCGTACAATAGATAACATTAATCAGAACGAATGAGTCTTTCATCAATTACTTGAAAAACGTAAACTCACCGCAATCTATCTGAATAATCGATACTCTTCAGGACTAATACATGGAAACTATTGAAAAAATCAAACAGCAAATCGCTGAAAACCCGATCCTGCTATACATGAAAGGTTCGCCAAAGCTACCCAGCTGCGGATTTTCTTCCCAGGCAGCACAGATCATGATGAGTTGTGGTGAGCAGTTTGCTTATGTGGATATTCTGCAAAACCCCGATATCCGAGCCGAATTACCGAATTATGCAGAATGGCCAACTTTCCCGCAGCTATGGGTTGAGGGCGAGTTGATTGGCGGTAGTGATATCCTTCTGGAAATGTACCAGCAGGGTGAGCTGCAAACGCTTATTAAAGAAGCCGCTGAAAGAACGGGCGATGCTGCTGAGTAAGCCAAGTCGGTTACGAACTAACAGATACCGACTTAAGGTCGGTATTTTTTTGCCTGAAATAAAAGGAAGAATATTCTGTTGTTGGAGGCGAATAGGGGCTCTAAAGTTTAATAAGTGGGCTAAGATTTGTTTATCAGGTTTTGGATGTTAAGTCACCGAGAGGGAATGAGCTGAAGGATGGAGCTAAAGCCCTAGCAGACCTCTTTAAACAGGGACTCATCGACGATAGTGGCGTCGATAATCGCTTGTGTCAGTTGTGCACATTTACCGCACTGGTTGGCGATGGTCATTTTTTCTTTAAGGTCGCGCATATTACCAACGCCATCATTTAATACGGCTTCTTTGATATCTTTGTCTGTAACTGCATTGCAAAGGCATACGAACATTTAAAAATCCTGACGCTGTTTCGATTAATTCTGGTATTGTGTTCCGGTATTGCTTGAACCGACATTTCCGATGAGGATGGTCTTAAAAGAAGTGTTTTTGCAAATCATTCTCACTCACCGATACAAATGATAATAGTTGTCATTTGACTCTAATGCAACCTCTAATTGTGAATTAGCGTAAAAAAACCTCAGATTTCTAATCTGAATCTGTAAACTCTTTAAGTCGGTCTAATCAGAATTTTCTGGTGTTCGATAGCAGTTGTTACAGAAATAACCGCATAATTGGAATAGTTGAAGCACTCAATAGATTTTATAGATTGGTTTTTGCTGAACCATCCTTATATCCTTTCCGTAATCAGTTCAACTGAAGATGGCCGAGACGACAAATTTCGCATGGCTATCTTCTAATCATTAAAAAAAGTCAATTATTTATTGGAGATAGTAATGAGTGTACTCGTAGGTCGTCCGGCTCCCGATTTCACAGCAGCAGCAGTTCTAGGTAACGGTGAAATTGTTGATGAATATACGTTGAGCGAAAACATCAAAGGCAAAGCTGCCGTTTTATTCTTCTACCCTCTTGATTTCACATTCGTATGTCCTTCTGAGCTGATCGCATTTGATCACCGTTATGAAGAATTCCAAAAGCGTGGCGTTGAAGTTATCGGTGTTTCTATCGATTCTCAATTCACTCACAACGCATGGCGTAACACTGCTGAAGCAGACGGTGGTATTGGTCAGGTTAAATATGCACTAATCGCTGACGTTAAGCACGAAATCTGTCAGGCGTATGACGTAGAGCACCCGGAAGCGGGCGTTGCTTTCCGTGGTTCTTTCCTTATCGACAAAGAAGGCGTTGTTCGTCACCAGGTTGTTAACGATTTACCACTTGGGCGTAACATCGACGAAATGCTGCGTATGGTTGATGCACTGAACTTCCACGAAGAGCACGGTGACGTTTGCCCAGCTGGTTGGGACGAAGGTACAAAAGGTATGGACGCAAGCCCAGAAGGCGTTGCTGCATTCCTATCTGAAAACGCTGAAGGCCTATAAGTTAGTTTAAAAGCTCAGCTTTGCAAATATCACTAATAAACCCGATCTCGCGTCGGGTTTTTTGTTTGTTAGAGTTGCGTGAGCTGCGAATGAAATATTTTAATTCCTACAGATCATACAATCGGCCAGCCACCTAAATGCTTCCAACGATTAACGATCTTGCAAAACAACTGAGCAGTTTTTTCTGCATCGTATAGAGCCGAATGAGCTTCTTCCTGGTCAAATGCAATTCCCGCTTCCTGGCAAGCTTTTACCAAAACGGTTTGACCATAAGCAAGGGCCGACAAGCTAGTAGTATCAAATGATACAAAGGGATGAAATGGGCTGCGTTTGAGCTTTTGCCTCTCTGTGGCGGCATTTAAGAAACTCATATCAAAAGCGGCATTATGGGCCACCATGACGGTACGTTGACAATCAGCTTCTTTTTGCAGCTTTCGGATCTCTTTAAACATCTCCTTGAGGGCATGTTCTTCTGATACCGCTCCTCTTAGTGCGCAGTATGGATCAATCCCGTTGAATTCAAGTGCTGCACGCTCTAAATTTGCACCCTCGAATGGCTCAATATGAAAGTGAATTGTTTGGTCAATTGACAGAAAACCTTCCAGATTCATTTTGAGAGTGACTGCGGCGATTTCTAAAAGCGCATCTGTCTGTGCATTGAAACCTGCTGTTTCAATGTCTACTACGACGGGAAAATAACCGCGAAAGCGCTCGTGAATGCTGTGTCCGTCATCCTGATTAAAGTTATTGATATCCAACCCCTTATCATGCTGTCTTTTAGAATTGGTTAAGCATGAATTGATATGAGTTAAGATTATTGAAGGCTTGCGAATACATATCCATCTTTAAACGGTCTAATTATTGTCGGCAGTACAAATAACCAGCTGAAACTGCTAGACTTTGCGTTGAGAGGTTAGTAACAAATTCAAAAAACAGTGTTGTAAAAAATAAGGTTTAACCTTTTTTTCAGAATGGTCGATAAAGGGTTTGGAGAAAGAGCGCAAGGGCAACTTACTTTGTGATTGCGACGTTATAAAGACCAAAACAGCAAAAAATAGTAGAGGCAATAATGAAAAAGTTATTGGCATTGTTATTAATCACGCCGCTTTTGACGGCGACTATCGCTGCAAACGCCAGTTTGCGGCAATATAATGCGGATATTGAAGAATCCACCTGGTTTATCGACGACCCTAATCGTCTTGAATGTACCTTAAACCACCCAATTCCTGGGTATGGTACAGCTTCTTTTACCAGTTTTGCCAGTAAGACCCTGAATATGGAATTCAATCTGGATATGCTGCGCTTGCCGAAAACCTACGGCGTGGCTGCGGTGTATTCCGTGCCGCCTAAATGGATGCCTGGAAAAATGCATAAGAGCATTGCCGATATGAAGATCCGCAAGCAATTCGACGGTGATCTGCCGGAGCAAGCTGCATGGACTATGCTTTCTGAGCTGGAAAAGGGCTTTTGGCCAACCCTTTATTATCAGGATTGGTATAGCCAGTACGACCAAATTGCTGTGGCCTTAAATGCCAGCAATTTTAGACTCCCTTACGAAGCCTTTGTAGATTGCGTTTCGAACCTATTGCCCTATAGCTTCGATGACATCAAGTACACGGTTTTAACCTACAGATTTGGCGGTACCCAACTGACGAAAGCGTCGAAGCGCAAGCTTGACATGATCGGTGCCTATCTGCGGGAAGATCCCGAACTTGAACTAGTACTGGTGGATGGTTACACCGATAGCTATGGCGGTAAATCAAAGAACAAACAAGTTTCTGTCCAGCGGGCTGTTGAGATCAAATCCTACTTTACTGATCAGGGTGTCGAAGCCAACCGTATTGATGTGACGGGTCATGGTGAACGCCGCCATGCTGCGCCAAACACCACGCCTAGCTCGCGTGCTAAAAACCGCAGAGTTGTGGTTAGAATGGCTAAAGTGTAATCAAGTCACAGTGTAGGTCGGACTTTAGTCTTAAAAATCTCCTTATTTATTTTTAAGTAAGTGCGATAACCTTAGAGACTCTTTGAATTTTTTCTCAATAAATTCATTGGGTTAACTTAAATCGTTTCGTTCTTGCAACTGCGTAGGTGATCATTGGTAATGATTCGCTAACGGAGTGATTCGTAGAAAACACTGATTCAGTGAAGAGTACCCCCCTGTCCCTTTTTGCAGCGCCAGTGGAAAACGTTAAGCAAATTTCCGGTGATTTTGAGGGGTGAAAAGGGTGGTTGCAGGAGCTCTGCTCCGGCCCTTTTGAACGACCCGGCATGGACGCAAGGCTGTGGCGCACAAGGAGGTGCGACATTAGAACAACGCAAGGATGCAG
>CAXRCC010000034.1:0-5752 GCA_964228975.1 Paraneptunicella sp.
CACTCGCGCTAACAAGAGCGCCGACACTAAATAGATTGAATGAACCCCGCTAGCTCTCGCCACATCGCTGGCGGGTTGGCGTACATAGGAAAGTGCCCTCATTGTGGAATTTCCGCTAGTTGAACTCCGTTGGCTTTGATGTGAGACAGATAAGACAACGAACGATTTTGCTCGCCATACATGAAGGTTTTAGGATAAGGCAGTGTCAAAAACTTAGTCATGAGATCGGCGTTATCGGAAAGCGATACCATTGATGTGAAAATGCCTTTCACCGCGCCTGCGCGAACTTTGTACCGTAAGCTAGCTGCGTACAAGGGGCTGGAATAAGCAGGGGTGCTGTGCGTACGTTCAATGACATCGTCAAAAAACGCATTGGCGTCGCCATGCTCGTATTGCGTAATTTGGCGACTCAAGAAACAGTCTTCCGGCGCAATATTGCCTTCGATATCGGTAAAACTAAGCACTCTGTGCGGAATGTGGTGTGCCAGCATAAGGGCAGTTAACCCGCCCATTGAGTGCCCGACCAAGTGAAATTTATCTATTTGGTGATGTTCAAGCACCGCTAGGGCGGTATCAACAAGAAAGGGAATCGATATTTTAGATAAATCGCTGCACTCGGTTTCGCCGCAACCCGGTGCGTCATAAGCAATGAAAGGGTACTCAGAGAAAGAAGGGTAGCGCCAGATAGCGTAGAAATCAAACCGCTTACAACAGAAGAAAAGGTCGTGACATCGGCTATGGCGTGGAACAATCAGCGCTTTCATCCCATGATTGCGGAATTACAAGCGCTGTTCAATTTGCCCGGTGATCAATAACAGTTTCAACTCTTGGCGTTTCAGTTTTAAATCGGAATGAATGGCGGCAAGTTCGGCTTGGCTGGCCGCAAGTTCCCGAGAGTTTAATAGAAACTGGTCTGAGTCTCCTTCGTTAAAGCGGATTTGTTCTTGGCTTGCCAGCTTTTGTGCCAGGCGCGATTGTGAATGAACCAGTTGGTTTAAGTCTTTTAAGTTATTTAATTGCTGAATATGCGTTTCTATATCCAGTGACAATTGCTCAAAAAGCGCTTGTTTCTTGTAACGCAACTCTTCAATTTTGGCTTTGGCTTTCGCCTTTTCTGCTTTGGCTTTGCGCCGCTCAAGTGGCACGGAAAAGTTAAACCCAATATACGATTCTGTTCCCGCCAAAGAAGCGCTACCAGAACCTGCATCTCGTGCTACTTTAAGCTCCATGTCTAGCTTTGGCAGGTAGTCGTTTTTAGCAAGACGAGACTGATTTTTAGCGATGGCAATATCGGCATTTAACGCTCGAATCAGGGGATGTTGCTCTACCCAGTGTGAAGTAAAATGAATCTGCTCAAAGGCTTGAGAAAAAGGCCATTCGATATCCGTTGGAGGAGATTGAGGGAGCGTTTCTTTATGCGATACCGCTTTTGATGTGCGCCAGTAATAGCCTAGCATCAGCTCTGCTTCGTTTAGGCTTTGCTGGGCTTGACTCAGTGCAATTTGACGAGAGATAAGGGTGGTTTCAAATTCGTGCAAACTCATCGGGGCTAAGTCTCCGGAGTTTACCCGTTTTTCAATGCCATTTTGCCGAGTTTGTGCCAGTGAGACTAAGTTGGAAAGCACCTTCATTTGGGCATGACTTTCGTACCAATTGAGGTATGCGTCTATGCCTTGATAAATCAGCTTTTGTCGCTTCTGTTGCTCTTCGCTGAGCCCTTGAGTGTGTATTGCATTGGCATTGGCAAGCAAAATGCGACGCTTATCAATATCATGGTTTTTCAGTAGCGAAAGTTTAACGCCGATACTGGCTTCGCCGCCAGTACGTGTATTGTATTCGTCCTCGTAAATGGGAAAATTGCCATCGCTAAACCGATACTCGCCTTTAAGCTCTGCATTGGCAAAATGCAGTGGCTTAGTGATGGACTGGCTTAAGTGTTTGCCGTGATAAAAGCCTGACGTTCTAAAGTGCGTATTTTGATCGAACCTCAGATCAAATTCACCTTGCGCTTTTAGCTGAGCTAACTCAGCTTGTTCTCTTTTCGCTTGGGCAGACAAGATTTGAGGGTGATGTGCTTTTATCGATTCGATGAGTTCGGGCACCGTTAATGCAAAAGCGCGAAACGAACCCAATAAAAGTATCAAGAGAAATCCACATTTCATCATGGCGAGCTTATTCCTTTGTTTTCACATTATCTGCATTAATTGGCGGGAAGTTATTGAGCTGACGCCACAGTTCATAACCTAATTTCACTTCTTCTAAAATAATCCAACCGCGCACACGACTCCCTAATCTGGCGTAGTGCGCTGAAGGCCAAGGAGGCTGTGTTTGGTCTTCTTGTATCCATACATTAAAGCGGCCTTTTTCATCCGCGATGGGCTCAACAAACTGTACGACTCCGCCAAATGTTCCCACGGCAGTTGAAGGCCACCCGCTGAATTGAAATACGGGCCAACCATCAAACTGTAAGCGCACTTTTCGGCCCGCTTTGACTAAGGGAGCATCTAATCCGTTTACCGAAATCACCACTGAGCGCTCTACTTCATCTGGGATAAACGAGGCCAGCGATTGCCCCGCTTTGACATGGGTAGAGTTACCTGCTGAAAGAAGCCTAACGATCGTGCCATCGGTAGGCGCAACCTTGGTTTGAATGGATTGTCGAGCTTGTGACACTTTGATTTTATTGAGTTCACCTTTTGACTTGGCGGCTTTGGCTCTTAAGTCGTCCAGTTTAATTTGAATTTGCTCAACATCTCTTTTCGACACCAACCCATCCTTTAGCAAGCGGGTTTGTCTGGCTAAATCTAGCTCGGTTGTGCGAATAGCAGAATGGTTGGCTTCCAGCTGGATTTCGATCGCGTCTATTTGGGCATTCAAGCGAGAAATTAACGACTGGTCCGTATCGATAAGGGTCACAATCGGATCGCCCGCTTTGATCTTTGCACCTTCTTTGACGTGCCATTGTTTTATTTGGCCATCAACGAGTGCAGAAACCGCTTGAATACGATTCTCGGGGCTAAGGGAGCTAACGCTGCCAGAGCCGTGAGCGGTTTGCATCCAAGGGGTAAAATTCAAAAATAGTAGCGCTGAAATGACGAAGACAAGCAGCAGCCGAACAATGATTTTGTCGGATCGCGGCAGCTGCATGCTGTTTAACGAATTCATGGCGCTAAGGTAATGCTTTTCAACCGAGTTCATATTGCACGCCTTTTTCTGTTTTACCGTTTACTTTGCTTACGTCGTTTTGCTCAAAACACCAGTTGAGCACGCCATCTAAATAGGCGGGGTTTGGATGATTCGTGAAATACAAAACACTAAAATCCTGAGCCTTAATGAGGGTAAGAATGCGCTCTAATAAGTCTTTGGGAATGTTATCGAAGTGTTGATTTAAGATAACAACTTGCGGCTTAGAAAGAATCGCGGCAGCCAGTTTTAATAACAGTAATTCTGCGGGCTGAAGTGGCGAGCCGAGCGCCGACATGTGTGTATCAAGCCCGTTTTTAAGGCAGCGAATTGCCCGCGTTAAGCACACATCTTCAAGCACGTCGTTAATTTCAATGAGGCTGGCGCTAGGGGCTGCCATCCGCAAATATTCCTTGATGGTGCATTCCACAATTAAAGAGCGATCCACAGAAACGATAGATTGGCGCAAGTCGTACAGGTTGAAGTCGCTTAGGTTGTAGCCGCCAAGTGTTATCCAGCCTTGGGCTGAACCTGAGTGCAGTTTCAGCGATTTCAAAAAGCCTCTTTGTATCCAGCTTTGGTCGGTTAATACGTACTTTTTCACCCCGGGAGCAAGATCAAAGTTCACTTCAAAGCGCTGATCTAAGTGCTTTAATTCTAATCGCTGACACTTTAACTGTGGCTGCTTAGGAATGCTGGCTTGTTCGTCTTGAATGGCTTCTTGAGGAATGCTGAGCGCTTGACCGATTTTGTCGGCTGCACCGTACATTTCATAATAAAGCTTTAGGTAGTTAGTAAACTGGGAGATACCGAAAAATACCGCCGACATAATAAGTTCCGCCGCAACCAGCTGACCGATAGACAATTGTCCCTGTACCACTAACCAGCCGCCTAAACCAAGTAACGCGGCACTGGCTAACGCATACAAAAACAAATACATCACCACTTGTGAAAAGGTTAAACGAAAGTGTTTCTCGTGGTTTTGAATGTATTGGCTCACCAATTGTTCTGTTTTTTCTCCGGCATAACCTAAGTGACGTGTCGATTTAAAGAAATCATGGGCAGATGAAATGTCGTCCAGCCATTTTGCGGTTTTGTACTTCGCGTTGGAAAGCTCAATCGCCGTGCGTTTCGCTTTATTTCCCCACACCTTCCAAACGGTGTACATCAGCAAAATAATGAGTACATTAAAGGCGAATAAAATGGGGTGGTAAAAGGACACAAGGGTAAAGCCAACCAACATTTGCAAAACCAGCGCAAAGCCGTCCACCATAATCGTTGGCAGGTTTTTTTGGAGCGTGAAGATATCGAAGTAGCGCTGAGTAATGGTTGTGTTTTGTCGGCTCTCGAAAAAGTAGTGTGGTGCAAGTATCGTCCGAATGCTGAGCTGCGCGGTGAGTCGCGCGTAAACTCTGCGTTCGTAGTGCTCCATTACACGTGTGCGTAAGGCACTGAGTGTGATGGAAATCAGTAATGTCGAAAACAAAACAATCGCAAGAATAATCACTGCTCTTGGTGAGGCAATATTCGCAATCGTATTGATGAGTGTTTGTACTGCAATAGGAACCGCTAGTGTTAGTAACCCAATCGCCAAGCCGTAAATAATGGCGGCATTTAAATACCCAGACTCTGGTTTAATGAGATCGACCAGCATAGCGTGCGTTTTTTTCAAATCCACTTGTATGATTGACACTTTTCAACCCCATGATTAAACGAGGTAAAGATTTTATTTATCTTTTTTATCAGGGTATATCTGATTTGCTTTGATATTGAATTCGTAAATATCTGATAATAAGGGTATGTCGTAAAACAGCTATTTAATTGTTTTGAATTTTGAGTAATGCTTAATTGAATACTATTTCTGTGTCATTTTAGGGCATCTTTTAGTTTGATTTAGTTAAAGAAGTAATGGGATATGGAAAAACGTTATGCTTGTTTAGGCGTCTGTGTTTTGCTGTAAACAGTGTGATGCGGTGTGCCCGTGTTTAAATTGGTTTTGTTTGAGGTGGTTGTGAAGCAAGTTTTATGGGTTATGAGTTTATTTTCGGGATGTTTAAGTGTCTTCTTTGCTGGAGGCGCACTAGGGAATGAGGCTTGTATTAATAAATGCACCTTTGTGTTGAAAAATGAGAAAACACAAGCGTATACCGTGATGAATGAGAAGCGGGCAAACACGGCGTTCACACCCTATTCAACGTTTAAAATTGCCAACACGCTTATTGCTATTGAAACGGGTGTGGTTAAAACCCAGCAACAAAAGCTCAGCTTTAATCGTGAAAAGTACGCCGTAGAAAAATGGTGGCCATCAATTTGGTACGAAGCACCTTTGCCGATTCGAACGGCTTTCCAACGTTCTGCCGTTCCCATTTATCAGGAAATAGCAATGCAAATTGGCGAGCCTAACATGCAGCGGTATTTGAATGACTTTCACTATGGTAATGCCGATATATCGTCGGGCTTAGATACATTTTGGCTCAATGGCAGCATAAAAATTTCTGCTAAAGAACAAGTCGAGTTTCTACAAAGGTTATTTAACAAGCAGTTGCCTATTGCGGATTCTACCTTGGCA
>CAXRCC010000035.1:0-15441 GCA_964228975.1 Paraneptunicella sp.
GCTTTACCCGACTTGCCTTTCTCACCCGCAGAAGGATGATGCGGTACAGGTGGCGCTTTTGCAGCAGGTGCTGGCGCAGAAGCAGTAGACGGAGCAGATGCTGACTTAGCAGGCTCTGCAACAGGCGCTGGAGCTTGTGCAGCGGGCGCAGCTCCAGCCACTTCCATCATAAGCACCAATGAGCCTTGTGATACTTTGTCGCCAACAGCCACTTTAAGCTCTTTAACAACACCGGCTTGGGGTGCTGGCACGTCCATTGTCGCTTTATCCGTTTCTAATGTGATAAGCCCCTGCTCTTCTTCAAGCTCATCGCCAACGGCAACCAAAACTTCGATGATATCAACATCAGACGCATCGCCAATATCTGGCACCGTCACTTCAATGATTGAAGGCGCTGCTGATGCTGCCGGAGCAGAAGCGGATGCTTCAACTTCCGCCTTAACGTCTTCTTGCACTGGTGCTGGAGCGGCTTGAGCTTCCTGCTGGGCTGGTGATTCTTCTTGAGCTGGCGCTGCTGCGCCCGCCTCTTTCATTTTCATTATCAATTTGTCTTGGCTGACTTTGTCGCCCACTTGAACCAAAAGCTCAACAATTTCACCCGCGAAAGGCGCTGGAATATCCATGCTCGCCTTATCGCTTTCAACAGTAACTAATGCGTCTTCTGCTTCAACGGTGTCGCCAACGGCAACACAGATTTCAATCACTTCTACTTCATCATCGCCGACATCCGGCACGAGTACATCTTTAAGATCTGCCATAAAAATTTCTCCAGCCTAGATTACGCGTATAATGGATTAACTTTGTCAGTATCGATGCCGTACTTGTTGATCGCATCAACCAAGACTTTCTTATCGATATCACCCGCTTTCACCAGCTCGTATAAGCTCGCTACAACCACATACTTCGCATCAACCTCAAAGTGACGACGCAAGTTTGCACGGCTGTCTGAGCGACCAAATCCATCCGTACCTAGCACTTTGTATTGTCCTGGAACAAATGCGCGTACTTGATCAGCAAACGCTTTCAAGTAATCTGTTGCTGCAATCGTTGGACCTGCATTACCTTGTTCAAGTACTTGCGTGATAAAGGCTTTCTTCTCTTCGGCTTCAGGGTGAAGCATGTTGTGGCGATCGGCATCAATGCCGTCACGTCCTAACTCGTTGAATGACGTTACGCTGTACACTTCAGATGAAATACCAAAGTCGTCTTTTAGCATTTGCGCCGCTTCACGCACTTGCAACAAGATAGTGCCTGAGCCTAACAACTTAACCGCAGCAGCTTCTTTTTCCGCCTTAACCGATTCAAGTTGGTAAATACCTTTAACGATGCCCTCTTCCACGCCTTCTGGCATAGCAGGTTGAGCATAGTTTTCGTTCATCACAGTTAGGTAATAGAACACGTTTTCTTGTTCTTCACCCATACGACGCAAGCCATCTTGAACAATCACAGCAACTTCATAACCGTAAGTTGGGTCGTAGCTCACGCAGTTAGGAATCATGTTCGCTTGCAACTGGCTATGACCATCTTGGTGCTGTAAGCCTTCGCCATTAAGCGTAGTACGACCAGCCGTTCCACCAACTAAGAAGCCACGCGCTTGAGAATCACCTGCAGCCCACGCCATGTCGCCAACACGTTGGAATCCAAACATGGAGTAGTAAATGTAAACAGGAATCATCGGTAAGTTGTTGGTTGAGTACGATGTACCCGCCGCTAACCAAGATGCCATTGCACCTAATTCGTTAATACCTTCTTGCAGTACTTGGCCTTTTTTATCTTCACGATAATAAGCCACTTGATCCGCATCTTGCGGCTCGTACTTTTGGCCTTCATGTGCATAAATACCCACTTGACGGAACAAGCCTTCCATGCCGAAAGTACGGGCTTCATCTGGGATGATAGGCACAATGCGCTTGCCGATTTGTTTGTCTTTCAACACCGCGGTAAGAATACGAACAAAGGCCATTGTCGTTGAAATCTCACGGCCGTTTGAGCCATTTAATACGGCATCAAACGCTTTAAGTGGCGGCGCTGGCAATTCTTCTGTGCTAGTTGGCAAACGCGCGGGTAAGTAACCTTTTAACGTTTCACGACGAGCTCGCAAGTAACGCATCTCTTCGCTATCTTCATCAAAGCGATAATATGGAAGTGACGCTAACTGCTCGTCAGTCACTGGAATGTTGAAGCGATCGCGGTAACCCTTGATGCTTTCCATGTCCATTTTCTTAACTTGGTGAGCGATGTTCTTACCTTCACCCGCTTTACCCATACCATAACCTTTTACTGTTTTGGCAAGGATAACTTGCGGACGACCTTTGGTTTTCACTGCGCGGTCATATGCAGCATAAACTTTAACAGGATCGTGACCACCACGGTTTAGGCGCCAAATGTCATCATCCGACATGTTCGCAACCATTTCTTTTAGCTCTGGATATTTGCCAAAGAAGTTGTCACGCGTGTAGGCACCACCTTTCGCCTTAAAGTTCTGGTACTCACCGTCAACGGTTTCATTCATCAACTTAAGCAATTTACCTTCTGTGTCGCGGGCAAGAAGCGGGTCCCAGTAGCGACCCCAAATCACTTTAATCACTTCCCAGCCTGCGCCACGGAATGTGCCTTCAAGTTCTTGGATAATTTTTCCGTTACCGCGAACCGGACCATCTAAACGCTGCAAGTTACAGTTGATAACGAAAGTCAGATTATCTAAGCCTTCGCGAGCAGCAAGACCGATTGCGCCCAATGATTCTGGCTCATCACACTCACCATCACCCATCAAGCACCACACGCGCTGATCTGAACAATCTTTGATGCCGCGATCCGTTAAATACTGTAGGTAACGAGCAAGGTAGATAGCTTGCATTGGCCCTAAGCCCATCGATACCGTTGGGAACTGCCAGTAATAAGGCATTAATTTAGGGTGAGGATAAGAAGAGATACCATCGCCATCAACTTCTTGGCGGAAGTTATCGAGTTGGCCTTCGTTAAGACGACCTTCAATAAAAGAGCGGGCATAAATGCCCGGAGCGACGTGACCTTGTATGAATAAGTAGTCTCCACCGTCTTTTTCGTTGGCAGCACGGAAGAAGTGGTTAAAACCGACATCATAAAGCATCGCAGAAGAGGCGAAACTGGAGATATGACCACCAAGCTCTAAGTCTTTTTTAGAGCCTCTCAACACCATCATCAATGCGTTCCAGCGAATAGCTGCACGAATTTTTGCTTCGATAGTTTGGTCATTCGGCATTGTTGGCTCTTGGCCTGCAGGGATTGTATTAATGTAAGCAGTTGTCGCATCGAAAGGTAAGTGCGCGCCGGTACGACGGCCTTTTTCAATCAGGCTTTCCAACAAGAAATGGGCGCGTTCAGCTCCCTCTTCTTCCATCACCGCTTCTAATGCATCTAACCATTCTTGCGTTTCTTGTGGGTCGACATCTGGTTGCATCATATCTGCCATGGTGCGTTCCTATATTTTGTTTTCGATAACGATAAAAGGCGCTCGTTTGGCCTTTTATCCTCGGTTAATTTCAATTCGGCGTAATGCCCTTTGCATTCGAGAGTCTTGTTGGTTGATGTCCAACAGCGTCTGCTCAATGAATGCCAAATGCTCATTACTGGCGGTACGTGCTTGGCGTGGATTGCGAGCAACAATGGCTGCGGCAATACCTTCTCGCTGTTCATGGATTTTTTGACATGCTTTTGGATCGGCTTGCAACAAACGTAAGTTGCCTTCGATATTCTCCTTAAGCAAAGAGGCCAAATTCCCCATGACGTGGATCAGAACGACATTATGAGATCCCTTTGCCATGCACGTATAAAACTCAGCCAGAGCTTGTGCTAGCGCTGAAATATCATTTTTATTTACTTCACTTTGAACCTGCTTCAGCGCAGCCAATAAACTTTGATAATCCTCTTCCGTACCCCGAAGTGCGGCGTAATACGCTGCCATCCCCTCTAGAGCATGACGAAATTCAAGTAAGTCAAACTGACCTTCCGGTCGTGCTGCCACTAATTCCATCAAAGGGTCTGTCACTTGAGGCGCTAACTGGTTTGCCACGTAAGTGCCACCGCCTTGCTTGCGATACAACAACCCTTTACTCACTAACGTTTGGATTGCCTCTCTTAAAGAAGGTCGAGAAACTTCGAATTGACTCGCCAAATCACGCTCAGAAGGTAACCGCTGCCCGGGCATTAGTTGCCCTTCAATCAACATGGTTTCGAGTTGCTCTGCAATAACTTCTGCTAGCTTACGTGTTTGTATTTGGCCCATATCTCATCATCGTGGCGGACAAAACCTTGCTTTAGGTTTGTCGTTATTTATTATCTTTTTACCAACCTGGTAAATTGGTAAGACCAATTTACCACAAAAATCATAGCCCAACTTTTCCTATAGGTAAACCCACTAACAGTTCAGCTTTTCCTATAGCTGGGACTAAAAATCGCGCAAACTCATGAAGTATAGGCACTCTATGACGTCAAGGTTACAGATCTGACCAGTCGAGAAATTTCATTCCAAACGCATAATGGCAGTTAACCTTTTTACTCTGCGAACACAGCAATTTGCCATGACGCAAACAATGAAGGAGCAAACTGAACCACTAAAATGGAAAAAAGAGACAGATCAAATATAGATAAAAACGGAAAGAATAAATGTAAGAAGGAAAACCTAATTGGGTGTCAGTGGTGCGCGCCCTACATGAATAGCGCACACCACTGATTAAGAAAATAGCAGGAGTAAATTGAGGCTAAACCAACCAGCCGCTTAAAGTTAAAATAGCCACGACCACCAACATAAGCATGACATTACGTTTAGCCAAGCGAAGCATAGTACAGGGCTCCTCAGTACAATCATGAATATCAGCTTCCACTAATTCAGCCGCTTTAGCCGTTCTTGCAATCATATCAGCGGCAGACATTTTAACGTTCACAAGCGAACGCAACCACACACCAAATGCCTCTGTAAAATTACCCACTAACATATAACCCAACGTGGTCAAACGAACAGGAACCCAATCCAAAACATGTAGCATTCTCACCAAATGCCCGGTGTTAGGGTGCCCTGATTGTGCAAGTCTCAACGCGGTATAACGCACGGTGATATATAAAACAACGCCCGCTGCACCGAGTGCAACAAACCACAGTGCAACCGCCATATAGTGACTGTAGTTGATCCACGCAATGTGTTGACCAAATGAGCGTCCAGAATCCGGGTTATAGTTTAATTGCTCGGCATAAATATCACAGGCTTCCATGTCTCCACGATTCGCCGCTTGCAAATAACCTTTAAAAGAACTTCTTACGTTTGGGCAACCCGTGCCAATCATTAAAACGATCGAGCCTAAAATTAGCTGGAATAAAACGCTATCAAGTTGGGTTTGCGCAGCAAAAGTTGCTGCAAAAGGAATAAGAACAGCAAAATAAATCGTTGTTAACGAAGCACTTTCTGCTTTTGAAGATTGATAAATGACTGAGAAATAGGCATCTAAATAGGTTTCACTGCGCCATAAGCGCGTTTTTGTCATCATCCGCTCAAGTGCCAATACTAAAAGCAAGCTAAATAACGCCATTTTTTTTCCTATATTCAACAAGATGGTGGCGATAACGGCACCAATCAAAGGCCATACCAGGATCTGTTTTTCTACCAAAAGCGATATCACTGTGCCCAGTAATTCGCCCCAAAGAAATACCCGGATAGTGTTGCATAATCTCGGCGGTTAATACCACTAACTTTTCGTATTGTTCATCGGTGTAAGGATCGGTATCGGTTCCTTCAAGTTCAATGCCAATACTGTAGTCATTGCAGTTTTCTTTCCCCTGAAATCGAGACACGCCAGCATGCCACGCTCTATCGTTAAAATTAACGAACTGAACAATTTCACCATCACGGCGTATAAAGCAATGTGCCGACACTTGTAAGTGTGCAATTTCTGCGAAAAACGGGTCTTCAGTGGGGTTCAATGTACCGGTAAATAACTCGTGTACATGAGGTCCGCCAAATTTGCCGGGAGGCAAAGAAATGTTATGAATAACGAGAAGATTTGGCTCGACGTGTTTAGGCCGTTCATTATAAAAAGGCGACTTAACGAAACAATCGTTACAAAGCTGACCTTGGATAATTTCCACTGTGTCCCCATTTTGCGTTAAATTAACAAGACATTTTGCAGTGTAATACAAGTCCATTTTAAACAACACAGCGTCATCGTTTTATTCTCAAGAGCAGAAAATATTATGCAAAACCAAACACCTAACTCCCAAGATATGCAGCAAAATAAAATGGGAAAATGGATGTTCACCTTCGCGTGGTTAGCCGCCCTGCTTCTTGCAACGCTTTATTTTGATGATGTGTTGATGAAAAAGGTGAATCCCAACACGCAGCCCCAAAGTACCCATTCCTCTTCCGGTGTTGAAGTCAAGTTGAAGCAAAATGTAATGGGACACTACGTAGCAACTGGCAGCATTAACGGATACAAAGTCGTATTTTTGCTCGACACTGGCGCGACAAGCGTGTCCATTCCCGCTCATTTGACAGAAAGGCTTGGGCTTATCCCCGGTAGGCAATCAAGAGCACAAACAGCAAACGGCGTAGTAACAGTATTTCAAACTCGCGTTAACGAACTCAAATTAGGTGATATTACCCTTCGCGATGTAGCCGGCAGCTTAAACCCCGGCATGAAAAACGACGAAATCCTATTAGGCATGAGCGCCTTAAAAGATTTAGAATTCACACAAAAAGATGGTTGGCTAGTACTGAGAGACACCTCACCTTACTAATACCCATCAAAGCTTTTAATAATCAAGTATTTAAACATGACTCAAAACATATTAGCTCGTCAGGTGCCTTATGAGGCCCTGTTGATCGAGGAAATTCAACACGCTGTGCGCACTGCATTGAATGAAGACCTTGGTGGCCTCAGCGCGAAGGAAGGCGATATTACGGCCAACCTCATCCCCGAGGATAACGTCATCACGGCTGATTTAATCACGCGAGAAGCCTGTACATTTGTTGGAAAAGCATGGATAGAAGAAGTCTTCGCTCAGGTAGACAACACGGTGGATATCCACTGGCAGGTGCAAGACGGCGACACATTAACACCCAATGATTTAATCTGCACTTTCTCTGGAAAAGCACGCAGCATATTAACGGGTGAGCGAACCGCCATGAACTTCGTGCAAACGCTATCAGCAACCGCCACGCAAGTGGCTAAGTATGTTGCTTTGCTTGCAGGCAGTAAAACGCAACTGCTTGATACGCGCAAAACCATTCCAGGATTGAGATTCGGTCAGAAATACGCGGTATTGTGCGGTGGTGGGAGCAATCACCGAATTGGCCTATTTGACGCCTTCTTAATCAAAGAAAACCACATCATGGCATGCGGTTCTATTGCTAGCGCAGTGAGCGCGGCAAAAGCGATGCATCCAAACAAGCCCGTAGAGGTTGAGGTAGAAAACCTCGAAGAGCTAAAGTCGGCCTTAGAGGCAGGCGCAGACATCGCAATGCTGGATAATTTCGACACAAAAACCTTGGAAGAAGCGGTTAAATTGAACCAAGGTAAGGCGAAATTAGAAGTATCAGGAAATATAACCAACGAACATTTGGCTTCGCTAGCCAAATTAGGCGTTGATTTCATCTCTTCAGGTGCAATTACCAAGCATATTCAAGCAGTTGATCTTTCCTTACGCGTCAAAAACACACCTTAACGCTTCCGCGTGCTTAAAGGCGCTTAGCGATTCTGTGCGTCTTTAAGCATGTAGTTTCATATCTAATAATCCATTATTCATACCCAAAGCGTGAAGCTGTTCACAATTGTTTTGAGTTTCCGTTCTGATCTGCATGAAATGTGCAAACTTTAGCTAAAAATCGCAACTTACGTATTTCTCTGCATACTTGTTGGATGCCGATTGCCTTCTATACTGATCCTGAAACAGCCAGTAACAGCTGTTCGAGGTAAACCAATCGAAAACACCTCGTTCAAACATAAACAGATAGTAATACAAACAGATAGTAAGTAACGCAATCCGCACCAGAATGTGCATTTGGAGAATTGAATCATGAATCAACAAAACAACAAAGGTTTTACCCTTATCGAATTAATGATTGTTGTGGCCATTATCGGCATTCTGGCTGCAATCGCTCTTCCTGCCTACCAAGGCTATACACAGCGCGCTGGCTTTTCTGAAGTCGTGAATGCAACAGCAAGCGCGAAAACACAAATTGAAACCTGTGTACAGGTCACTGGCGACGTGACAGCCTGTGACGCAGGTGCAAATGGTATTCCGGCAACTGTCGCGGCAGCTGCGAACATTCCTGGGGTTACCACAGCTGATGGTGTAATTACAGCTACAGCGCCAACAGGTGAATTCGGTGATTCAACATACATCCTAACGCCGACCTTAAACGCGGCGGGTAACCAAGTGGTTTCATGGGCTGTGGGCGGAACGTGCCAAGCGGCGCAACTCTGTTAAGTTATAGCAAACTAAGATCAAGCCCAGCCCATTGCTGGGCTTTTACTTTACACACCCATCTCAATCACAAATCGTGGATCTTCTATGGCCAACACTGAACAGTCGTTAGACATCTTTACTTGGGTCGGAAAAAACCGTGAAGGTCACACCGTCAAAGGAGAGTTAACGGGTGAATCAGTTAATGATGTCAAAAACCTACTGAGAAGAAAGGGCATCTCCGCGACTAAAGTTCGTAAACAAGCCAAACCATTATTCGGCGCAGGCCAAAAAATTGAAGTAGCGGACATCTGCGTTATCTCTCGACAAATAGCGACTATGTTAAGTGCGGGAGTATCACTTATTCAAACTATCGACATGATAGGACAAGGGCACGCTAAACAGCCCATGCGCAAACTGCTTGGCGACATAGGCAACGAAGTCAAATCAGGCAACCCGTTATCACAGGCATTACGCAAGCACAGTGATCATTTCGACGACTTGTATTGCGACCTAGTACAAACAGGTGAGCAATCCGGCGCACTTGAAACCATTTACGATAGAATCGCCACCTACAAAGAAAAAGCCGAAGCGCTTAAGTCTAAAATTAAAAAAGCAATGTTCTACCCAATTGCTGTGCTAGTTGTCGCATTTGTCGTGACTGGTATTTTACTTATCTTTGTTGTTCCCCAATTCGAAGACATATTTAAAAGCGTTGGAGCAGAGTTGCCAGCGTTTACCCAAATGGTGCTCAACGTTTCACGTTTCATTCAAGATTTCGGCGTCTTTATTGCTATCGGTATCGCCGCATTTATCTTCCTTTTTCAGCGCAGCTATAAAAACTCCCAAAAGCTTAGAGATTCTCTCGATGCCAAAGTGCTTAAAATTCCTGTTGTAGGCGAGATTCTAAAAAAAGCGGCTATTGCCCGATTCACACGTACGCTTTCCACAACTTTTGCCGCTGGTGTGCCGCTCATTGAAGCGTTAGATTCTGCTGCGGGCGCTTCCGGTAACGCAATATTCAGAGATGCCATTCTTTTCATTAAAAGCGAAGTTGCTGGCGGGCTACCCATGAACGTGGCGATGCGAGCCACTAACGTATTTCCAGATATGGTAACGCAAATGGTCGCTATCGGCGAAGAATCAGGCTCTGTAGACGCCATGCTTGATAAAGTTGCCAGTATTTACGAAAGAGAGGTGGATGACATGGTTGATGGCCTCACCTCTTTGCTAGAGCCAATGATAATGGCGGTCCTTGGCGTGATCATTGGCGGTCTTATCGTTGCCATGTATTTACCCATTTTCCAAATGGGAATGGTGGTATAACGCCTTACTTTCTGGCAAAGTCAGCACCCTAGCTTGCACAACGAGAAAAATACCCCGCTCTATGTCTGACCTATTTGAAATATTTACGCTTTTTCCTACCTTCTTTTACGTCATGGTTTTTATTATGAGCTTGATGATTGGTAGCTTTTTGAATGTCGTCATTCATCGATTACCAATCATGATGGAACGTAGCTGGAAATTGGAATTTGAGAGCTACTTTAGCGCTTCAGAAGACGCGATAAGCACCTCATCTCAGCCTGAAAGAGATCAGACAAAAAATCATTTGCAGCAAAGTGCTAGCACTGAAGCCGAAGCGCCTTACAACCTCGTTGTTCCCGGTTCAACTTGCCCTAAATGCGGGCATAAAATAAAGCCTTGGGAAAACATCCCCGTTTTAAGCTGGCTATTTCAAAAAGGGAAATGCACCCACTGCAACACAGGCATTTCCATCCGTTATCCATTAGTGGAGCTTTCAACTGGCCTTTTGTCTTTGATTGTTGCCCTGCACTTTGGCCCATCCTACGCCTGTTTAGCCGCACTCGTGTTCACTTGGTCACTTATCGCGCTCACCTTTATCGATGCCGATACCATGCTTTTACCCGATCAAATTACGCTTCCTTTGTTATGGCTTGGCTTATTGTTTAGCCTTGGTAACGTATTTGTTGACCCCGCGACGGCGATTATTGGTGCCGCAGCAGGATACCTGAGTCTTTGGTCCCTATTCTGGGCATTTAAGTTACTGACGGGAAAAGAAGGCATGGGCTACGGCGATTTCAAGCTGCTTGCCGCGCTTGGCGCTTGGGTAGGCTGGCAACATCTTCCCATCGTTGTCATTCTGTCTTCTTTCGTGGGCGCTATTTTAGGTATTATTATTTTGTCGGTTCGAGGCAAAGATAAAAATATTCCTATTCCTTTTGGCCCCTACTTGGCTATCGCGGGCTGGTTAACCTTGCTATATGGCGATTGGATCGCCGATCAATATTGGAGATACGTATTAGGATGAGCGACTATATTATTGGATTAACGGGGGGGATAGGCAGTGGCAAGAGCACTGTAGCCAAGCTCTTTTCTCATTACGATATCGAGATAGTTGACGCCGATCAGGTTTCAAGGGAAGTAGTGGCTCCCGGTTCGTTTGCCTTGGGGGAAATTACCTCGCGTTTTGGTTCCAAAATCCTATTAAGCGATGGCACGTTAAATAGAAAAGCGCTAAGAGAAATTGTCTTTTCAAATGAAGATGAGAAAAACTGGCTTAACAACTTACTTCACCCCGCCATTCGACAAGGCATGATTGATAAAGCAAAAGCCGCTACATCAACATATTGCCTCATTGAAATTCCATTATTGGTAGAGAACAAATTACAACATCTCGTAGATCGAGTGCTGGTAGTAGACTGTCAGGAACAACAACAAGTAAATCGCTCTCAAGAAAGAGACAACGCAGAGGCGGCTCAAATTAAAAATATTATGGCATCTCAATGCTCACGAGAAGCGCGCTTAGCCCACGCCGACGACATTATCGACAACAGTGGTAATTTAGATGACCTAAAAGCCAAAGTTAAAGACTTACACCAAGAATATTTATTGCAAAGTCATGACAAGGCGTCAAAATTAATAGGAAATTCTGGCTAAAGTAATGTAACTTTACCCTGTGAGTGAAGAATAATAAAACTGACGCCAAAGTCGTTGAAGTTGATACAGAGAAAGTAATGGGCAATACGGTATACGAATTTCCGTTAAATGAAAAAGTGCGCACCTACCTCCGTTTGGAGCAACTTTTCAAACAATTAGATTATGCGCAAAACTGTTCCGAAGACTGGCAGTTTATTAACTTTTTTGATTGCTTTTTCACTCTTTTGGATCTGCTTGAACGCTTAGATATTCGTACAGACATCCTAAAAGATATCGAAGCGCACAAAAAGAATCTTGCTCATTGGTCTAAACACCCCAAAATTGACCAAGATGCGCTTAGCCAAGCCATGAATAAAATTGTCGAATTGCAAAACCAACTTAAAAATAGCAATAAGATTGGTTCAAAATTGAAAGACGATCGGTTTCTTAGCTCTATCAGGCAACGCTTCTCCATTCCCGGAGCAACTTGCAGCTTCGATCTGCCCAATTTGCATTTCTGGTTAAAACAACCAGAGGAAAAAGTACAAGGCGACATCAAACGCTGGATAAGTGAATTTAGTTTAATCCATCAGGCAATTGATATTACCCTTTCTTTTTTACGAGAGAGGGGACGATTCGAAAACATTGTTGCAGCGAAGGGCTTTTATCAAGGCGTTGCCGACGATAAAAATGATCTTATCCGCATTCACTGTGCGTGCGATGGCAACTACTATCCAACGCTGAGTGGCAACAAATATCGTTACGCCATCCGCTTCATGTTTTTTGAACCTGATGAATCCGGTAAAGTCGCTGTTGATCACGATGCTGAATTCCGACTCGCGTGCTGCTAACTCAGCAACTAAAAGCCTTTAGGCATTAAGCCAACAACAGTATAATCCCCGCATTAGCTTATCAGTAAGATAAACAATCTAAGTAGAGATATTATGAAAGTAGATTGTCCTCAGTGCCAAAAAACAATTGAGTGGGACACGCAAAACCCACACCGCCCTTTTTGCAGCAAACGCTGTCAACTTATTGATTTAGGAGAGTGGGCTTCTGAATCGCATGCCATTCCGGTTAAAGATGAGCAATCAGAAGCCATGCTAGATCCGGAGAATGTGGAAGAAATGCTCGCGCAAATGCCAGACAACTTTTTCAAAGAGTAGATATAAACGATACTCATTGCTTGTTTAAATTAATGCGTGCTCGCGTCTTACCGCGCATTAACTTTATGGCTTTGGCAAATAGCACTGCTGAAAACGCCATAAACCCTAACGCACCACCCAATAAATCGATTTGACGGTACAGCACCGAAAATAAGAGTCCAAGCGTGATACCAGCTAACAACAGCTCCTTTCGCCCCAAGCGATGATGTGAGGACATACCAACAAAAACGCCCGCATAAAACAGCGTTAGCACATGCTCAAAGAGCAAAGAATGTGGATCAAGTAACACATAACATAAGCCACTAAACAGCAGGGTAACAACCGAGGCAAGACGCACTATAGACGTTGTAAAGTGTCGGGCTAATTCGAAAGTTAAAAACGCGCCAATAAGCGGAATAGCAAAAGTCAGCACTACCACAGCGTTATCTCTCCAAAAGAAACAACACTAGCAATGAAGGCGATAGAGCCGAGCCGACCGCCAAGCCCCGTCAACCAAGATCCAACAATGACGGTAACGCCACCGGCCATTACTCCTAAAGCCAATACTTCATTCATTCCCAATATAATGCTGCCGGAGCACATACCTGCAAAACTGCCAATGAAAACATCACCATGCAAAATAGGTGCTGGAATAGCGCCAATTCGAGGTAAAAAGCTACCGAATAAACCGATAAGAGCAGAGGCTACAACCGTATGAATGTTTGCCCCATCAGCTAAAATAAAAGTCGCCAACGCCGCAAAGGTAATCACCATTATTCTCACCAGCATGCTCGCAACACCCATTGCTTGTTGCTCTCCCCGGTCATTTACCGCTGACATTTGACTATGGGAGCTTGGCAGCGGTTGCTCTTTAGTGGTCATAGGAGCTAACTCACTGCAACGAGTTTTTCAATAATCGCGACATTAGCATCAGGGAAGTCTAAATTCGCCAATTCATGGATAGGCACCCACATTCCTTCTTGCCCTTCTAAGCCCTGAGGCTCACCAGAAAAAGAAAAAACGCGGTGAACATCGAGTTTTACCACTTTATCGGAATAATCATGCTCGATAACCACCAAGGGCTCTGTGACCTCTATATCAATACCGATTTCTTCTTTAAGTTCTCTTTTTAAGGCAGCAGTAACGGTTTCATTTGATTCAACCTTCCCGCCAGGAAACTCCCATTTGCCACCTTGGTGTTGATGGGCTAATCGCCGCGTTATAAACGTCTCGTCACCTTTTAAGACAACGCCGACAGCAACATGTACTTGTTTCATATCTTTCTCTTACGTAAGAAAAAAGGCCGACAATCTACGATTATCAGCCTTTGTATTTTTAACTTATTGATACACTGCCAAGTTTGCTTCGCCCCAGCATAATACGCTGAGGCTACAAATGTCGATTTAGCTCAACTTACCGTGGCACTGCTTATATTTCTTGCCTGAGCCGCACGGACAAGGCTCGTTACGACCCACTTTAGGATATTGATCCGCAGGCTTTTGTTCGTCCGCTGTATTATCCGTTACTGATGCATGTTGGAAGTTCATAGGCGTTTGTTCAGCTGCCTGACGACGCTTTTCTTCAACTGCTTCTACATCTGACTCGGCACGCACTTGGACTTTGCTGAGAATCGTAATAACGTCCGTTTTGAGGGTTTCTAACATTTCAGAGAACAGCTCAAACGACTCACGCTTATATTCTTGCTTAGGATTCTTCTGGGCATAGCCTCGCAAGTGAATACCTTGACGCAAGTGGTCCATCGCCGCTAAGTGCTCCTTCCAATGACTGTCAAGGCTTTGAAGCATAATGGCTTTTTCGAAGTGACGAAGTACTTCTTCACCCACTTGCTCTTCCTTATCCGCATAAGATTTAGAAAGCTCATCATGAATTCGCTCACGCAACTTTTCTTCATACAACTTATCGTCGTCTTCAAGCCATTTTTGAATCGTTAAATCAAGAGAGAACTCAGATTTTAAACGCTCTTCAAGCTCAGGCACATTCCACATTTCCTCAAGCGATTCACGAGGAATGTATTGGTCAATCACCTCTTCCATTACATCGTGACGAATGGCTTCCACTGTTTCTTTAATGTCACCTTCATCAAGTAATTCATTACGCTGTTCGTAAATAACTTTACGCTGATCGTTGGCAACATCATCAAACTCAAGCAATTGCTTACGAATATCGAAGTTGCGGCCTTCCACCTTGCGTTGCGCATTTTCAATCGCCTTAGTTACCCAAGGGTGCTCAATTGCTTCTCCGCGCTCCATACCTAAGCGCTTCATCATGCCCGCCATTCTTTCAGAGGCAAAAATACGCATTAAAGGATCTTCTAACGATAAATAGAATCGAGATGAACCTGGGTCACCTTGTCGACCAGAGCGACCACGTAGCTGGTTGTCGATACGGCGAGACTCGTGACGCTCTGTACCGATAATATGAAGACCACCTGCGTCGAGCACTTCTGTATGACGAGCTTTCCACGCTTCTTTGATCTTGGCAATCTTTTCATCACTTGGCTCATTTAACGCCGCGATTTCTGCTTGCCAGCTGCCGCCTAATACGATGTCGGTACCACGACCCGCCATATTAGTTGCAATGGTTACTGCACCCGGCTTACCTGCTTGAGCAACAATCTCAGCTTCTTGTGCGTGGAACTTCGCGTTCAGCACTTTATGTGGGATTTTCTGCTTTTTCAGAATACTCGAAAGTAGCTCGGAGTTTTCGATAGAAGCAGTACCAACCAAGGTTGGCTGTCCTGCTTTTACGCGCTCGTTAATATCTTCGATAATGGCTTCGTATTTTTCTTCCGCGGTAAGGAAGATAAGGTCCGACATATCGTTTCTGACCATAGGCTTGTTCGTTGGAACAACCACGGTATCTAACCCATAAATATGATTAAACTCGAACGCTTCGGTATCGGCAG